>JBJEDY010000054.1:0-7748 GCA_051872535.1 Bacilli bacterium
TCTTCTCATAAAATAAATCCTCCCTTGATTTTAGATTTGGTTGGCAGACCATATCTTATTATATCAAAGGAGGATTTATTTTTCTCTTAACGCTATCGCTTCTTCAGTTCAATTATTTTGGTACTTTATTTCTATATACTTACTAATTGATCATATTTTAATAATAGATAATAATTCTATTCATCTTTCAATAACCAATCAACAATATTTAATTTTGTTATTCCATCATAATCTGCTTCAAGATCCATATCTAGAGTTAATAATATTTTAGGATAATGATCTCCTGTTTTTTGAAGAGATCTTAATTCTCTTTCAAGAACATTTTCATCTCTAACAGATAATGCGACTTGATAATACTTTAATCCATCTCTATTTTCTGCTACAAAGTCTACTTCTAAATCATCTACTTTTCCAACATAAACTTTATAACCTCTTCTTAACAATTCTAGATATACTATATTTTCTAATATATGTCCCATATCACTATCTGCTTTTTTACCAAGCAAATAACTTCTTAATCCAGAATCTACTGCATAATATTTATAATCTCTTGCTAATAAATTTTTACCCTTAACATCAAATCTTTCGGCTTTATATATTAAAAAACTTTCTAAAAATGCTGTTATATAGTTTTCTACAGTATGATTACTTGTTGATAAACCTTTACTAGTCAATGTATCACTTATTTTTTTTGTAGATATTGGACTTCCTATACTATTAAATATAAATTTTATTACACTTTCTAATAACATTTTATCTGATATATTATTTCTAGCCATAATATCTTTGTATACTATTGTTGAAAATATTCCATCTAAATATTTATCTAAATCATTAGCATTATTTTTTAATATATTTATATTTCCCGGCATACCACCATTTTTCATATATTCTAAGAATAATTGTTGGTAGTTATCAGTGTCAAATGCTGTTATATATTCTTTAAATGATAATGGTAACATTTTTATTTCTATATATCTTCCAGATAATAATGTAGCTAATTCTCCAGATAACAAATATGCATTAGATCCAGTTATATAAACATCAACATTCTTTTTTATGTATAAACTATCAACAGCTTTTTGAAATTCTGGAACATTTTGTATTTCATCTAAAAATACATAATAATTTTCATTATTGTCTATTTTTTTACTTACAAAAGAATATAATTCTTTATAATCTTTAAAATCATAATCTGCATCTTCTAAGTTTATATGAATTATTTGACTAGATTTAACTCCTTCTTTTTTTAAATAATCTATAAATAATTCTAATAAAGTAGACTTTCCACAACGTCTTATACCAGTTACAACCTTGATTAAATCTTGATCTTTCCATCTTATTAGTTCATCAAGATATTCTTTTCTATTTATCATAGTTTTCACCTCTAATATAATTATATACTTTTTCTATCGAAAGTCAAGTTTTGGAAATATTTTTCCAAAACTCTTATATTTTAACATCTTTTGGAAAAAATTTCTGATACAATTATATATATTTCATATAAGAATGTTATTAAATAAAAATATGCTTCTTTGACTATCAAACGGATACTAATATCAATTATCCGTTTGTCTGACAACATAATAAAAATATATATATATAAAGTTGCCTATTAACACCTAAAATAACTACTAAAAATATGAAAAAGACTCACAAACTGTTAAATATGTTCTTTGAAAATTTAGTCTTAGTTGAAATCGCCGATAAGCCATTAAGTTAAAACACAAGGCATAAAAAACCTATTGGCACGGGAGTTAGGAAATAACTAAAATTTCACAAAGGGAATTGCTTAGGTAGAACTGTACCCTTTTGAAGCAATAAAAAATATGAAAAAGATAAATTTGATGATTATGAACTTTAAGTAGAATTTAAGTAAGATTTAAGTAAGATAACTATTAACGAAATAGTTATCTTTTTTTGATAAAATCGATAAAATAAACAAGACAATGGTAAAATATATCAACATTTTACGGATTAACACTCTCTTTTTATCATTATTTGATAATTTATGGTGAAAATCAATGATTTTATAAAAAAGCACAATTATATGTGCTTTTTTTAGAAGAACAAAACATCTATCACTTTTCTATAATATAAAACTAATTATTTTCTACATGATTCTTACCATTCTTTTTAGCTTTCATATTTCTTTTATCTGCAAGATTGTATAAATCCATAAATTTAGAGCACTTATCAACATCTGTACAAGCAACTCCAACTGTTATTTTTACTCCTACTTTCTTTTTTCCAAAAGGTATTTTAGTACTAGAAACTTCTTTGACAATCTTATTTAACAAATTTGTAAATTCTTCTTTATTAAAATCAAGTGAGAAGATAATAAATTCATCTCCACCTACTCTTATAAAATAAGTATTATCATATTCAGTCAAATTATTACTAATTACTTCACACAATGTAATTAATACTTCATCTCCAAAATTATGTCCATATAAAGTATTAAACTTTTTAAAATCATCAACATCTATAAAAGCTAAAGATTTAAATTTATTTGTATTATAAATTTTATAAATCGTTGATTCAATAAATTTTTTATTATAAATTCCTGTCAAAGCATCCTTACATATATCATCAGTCAAAAAATCTAAAATATCATCTCTTTTTTTAATCAAACTACATGCTTTTGATAAAAATAATCCGGAAAGAATTATTAAAGCCAGTTGTATTTCCCACATCGTAATTCTATCTTTTAACTCAAAAATTAGTTTTCCATTTCCGTTAATAAATTCAGTGTACTGTAAAAAAATACATATAATATTTAAAAAAGTAACATATAAGAATAAATGAGATGTTAACCTTGAATCACAATAGGCTATTAAAATAGAAACCATAGGAATAACATAAACATAAGTAACATATGTTTTTGTAGTTAATAATACAAAAGTATATATAAACATATAAGAAATTACAAATATATATTTTAAATTTAAGTTACATCCTTTATTTTTTTTGTTATACATTAATGCATATAAATATGGGAGCCATAAAAATAAAAAGAAGATTATAAAATATTGTATAGTTCTTAATCCTCGTAATACTTCAATGAAATATGAAACAAATAAAATTATGAGCATTATTCCCCAACACTCTAAAGTATTTTTATTTATAGCAATATTATAATCATTTCTATCCATTAGTACACTTCCTTATAACAATTCTATCATTAAAAATTTAAATTATCTAGATTGTTTCTATTATTTTCATTTTACCACACAATAATCTATTTTATAATATCACCTATTTTTTATATTTACTGAATCAATTACTTCATTATGCAAAGCCGACATTTTTTTATTAGATATTGAACAAGTAATAAATTCATCAACCTCATAAGGATATGAAGAGATAGATACATCATCAATATACTGTTCAACTCTTCTAAATGTTCTTATAAACTTTTCTGTTAAATTAGTTTGAATATTATTATTTCTAGTTTGTAATTCTTTTCTTCTTTCTTCAGTTAGTGCTAAATAAGAAGCATATTCTCTTGATAAGTATCTTATAGGTAAATAAGGAACTCCTTTTATTTTATCAACTTTATCTTTTATTAAATTAATAAAGACAAATAAAGACAAAACTGAACTTACTGATACATCAGTTATATTTTCTGGATAATAATCACTATTTCCATTTTTAAAATTATTAAATTCTTCAGATTCAATATCAGATATACCTTTATTCATTTTATATAATTTTCTAGATATATTTTTCTTATAGCTTAATATATCTTCATCTAAAACTTTATTTATATTTTCTTTATTTAAAATACTATAAATATAACATACTGTCTCTCCTTTTTCATAACTAATGCCATAAGATATTTCTGGTAATATAAACGTTAAATTTGTATTATCTTTATTAATTATAGATAATTCTATTTTAAAAGGAGTTTCCATCATAATAGATTGTTGTGTATTTTTAATATATAATTGGTTATCAATAAATAAACCATCCAAATCATATTTCTTGCCTTCATTAAAGCTTTCTAAAGTATTATCCCTTAAATAATTAATATATTTTTCTATATAATTTACTGGATTTCGAAAATCTTCTGTAGTAGCATTTACAAATAAATACATCATTAAAAACTTAACATAATCTCTTAAGTTTTTTATGTAATTTATAGATTTTCTTTTTAATTCTAATTCTAACGATATATATTCTTGCATTTTATCCATAAATAATTCTAAATTACTAATAAATAATTCAACAGTATTATGTTCATTATATTCTATTATTTCATCATTTATATTAGTGTTAAAACCAACATAATAATTATCTTTATCTATTAAGACTTTCCCATTTTTAGCTTCTTTTATCAATTCAAAAAATATTTCTCTTATATTCATATTAAATCTCCTTAAAAAAATATTCCCCTCTCTCGAGGGGAAATTCAGGGGGTTTTGGTTGATTATCTCTCACATCGAATAGTAAGAGTAATCTATACACGATACACATTAATGTATCGTGCTAAGATAATAATATAATGAAATATACTATTTGTCAATGTATTCTCCAAGAAAAACTATACTATCGTGAATTTTCATTTGGAAGTCCGTTTCTGATAGAATACCGGCAATAAGTCTGATTATAGTTTATAAGATTTATAAATCAAGGGCGAATGAAATGAGTTTATGAAACCCTTGAATTTTAAATCTTATTGATTATAATAAGTTATACAAATAAAGTTCATCTTTATTTGTTATCAATAAATTAATTGATTTTTGTAACTTTTATAGTAGTTACTATAATATCTAAAACGGAATTTAGTCTAAAAAACGGACTTTACTCTGTTATTTTTATCGTGAAATAATTGATTTATTTTTATATAAAATTGTATATTTTTTTCAAGGTTATTTCCGTTTAAAATCAAAAAACCGGAATTTAGTCTAATAAACATAAAAATTTATCAAAAAGCGGAATTTAGTCTAAAAATTTGCGGAAAAACTATACTATTTAACTCAATTTCTTTAATTCTTCATAGTACTTAGCTTGAGCACATGTAATGTAAGGAACTACCCAAATAGCAGGAATTATGAAAACACATAACAATATCCATCCAATGAAACTTAAAGAAAATAAGAAGTAATCCATTTTATGTCCTTCCATCATTTCTTTACTTTTGGACATACATTCTTGTACAGATATTTCATCATTATCACAGAAAATGTAATAAACCATTGAATACCCTAATGCACAAATAATACCAGGAATTATTAATAATAAAGACCATAACATTGTATATAATCCAACCAAGAATGATAATATAAAGACAATAAAGAACTTATTATAATACTTTGTAATAGTACTAATATCAGGATTATTACCTCTAATAATATCAAGAATATATGATACAACACCAACTTCTAAAGGTAGTAATCCTATTGATATTATTGAACTTAAGAAATTATTAATAAAAGTATCATCAGTAATAATTCCACATAACATTCCTAAAATCCAAGAAATTAATCCAATAATTAAAAATGGTTTCCAAATATTCCAAATATTCTTTTCAGCTATTTCTTTAGCACTTTCTTTAATTTTTCTCCAATCCATAAATTCACACCTCTTTCTTAATATAATTATACTACTAATCAATAAAATCTACCATTTTTATTATTCTTTTATAACAACTATAATTCGCAAAATCATTTTCTACATTATCTTTAATAAACGCCTGAGCGTCATTTTTTGCTTGTAACATAATTTTATAGTCTTTTCTTAAATCTCCAATCTTAAAAACCATATCTCCACTTTGTCTAACTCCAAACAGATCTCCTTCACCACGTAATTCAAAGTCTTTTTCACTAATATAGAAACCATCATTACTTTCTTCCATAACACGTAATCTTTCTTTATCTTTATTACAAATTAAATAACAATAAGATTGTAAATCATTTCTACCCACACGTCCTCTTAACTGATGCAACGTAGCAAGTCCAAATCTTTCAGCATTAAAGATTACCATCATTGTTGAATTTTTAACATCAACACCTACTTCAATAACTGTTGTACTGATTAAAACGTTAATAATACCATTCTTAAAATCTTCCATAATAATATCTTTTTCATTTGATTTCATCTTACCATGTAAAATTTCTATTCGATACTTATTTTGAAAAGCCATCATAAACTTCTCTTTAAGACTGACAACTGATTCCATATCATTATTACCATCTTCATCTTCTATTAATGGAGCAACAACATAAGCTTGATGTCCATCCATTAACTCTTTATACATATGGTTAAGAACTTCTTTAATATCTTTCGTAACTTTTGTAATAATATCTTTTCTACCATTTGGTTTAGCTTTAATTATTGAAGTATCCATATCTCCATAAATAGTTAATGCATAAGTTCTTGGTATCGGTGTTGCACTCATATACAAAACATCTGACATAATACCTTTATTTTGTAAATTACTTCTTTGATTAACTCCAAATCGATGTTGTTCATCTGTAACTACTAAACCAAGATTCTTAAATAAAACATTATTACTTAATAAAGCATGAGTACCAATAACTAAATCTACTTCACCATTTAAAATCTTTTTTGTTACTTCTTCTTTTTCTTTTTTCTTCATACTTCCAACTAATAATGAAATTCTAACATTTGTATTTTTTAATAATTTCTTTATACTATCGTAATGTTGCATAGCTAATATCTCTGTTGGAGCCATTAAAGCACTTTGATAACCGCTTAAGTAATTAATATATATTGCAATAACACTAACAACTGTCTTACCACTACCTACATCTCCTAATATCAATCTATTCATTCTTTTTGGAGCTACTAAATCCATAAAAATATCTTCTACAGCACTAAGTTGATCAGTTGTTAATTCAAAAGGTAAACTCTTTATAAAATTCATTACAATATTTTTATCGATATGTCTTTCAAGTCCTTGGCTATTTTTTATATATTTATATTTTAAATAATTAACTTTAAACATAAACAAAAAGAATTCTTCATATATTAAACGTAATTTACTTTTCTTTAATATTCCCCCATTAGTTGGATTATGAATTTCTTTAATAGCATCAATTTTATTTATAAATTGATACTTGGATGCAAGATAAGAAGGGATATAATCATCAATATCAATATTTGTTTTTAATATTTCTAAAATAATTTTATTAACTAACTTATTAGTTAAACCATTTACTAAATGATAAACTGGCTCAATGGTCAATCCATTTATAACTTCAAATTTAATATCATTTGCTATAAAAGTATTATTTTTTTTATTATATCTTCCAACAATACTTAATTTTTTTCCAATATTTATATTTTTTTTTAAGAAAGCCCTATTAAAAATAGTAACATTAATAATTAAACCATTACTAAAAAAACGAAAACTTAAACGATTAAGATTTCTTTTTATATAATTAACTCTCGGAATACTTTCAACGACACCATTAATTGTTATAACTTCATTATCTATTAATGCATCACTTATTTTATATACATTATAACGATAAGGATAATAAGTTATAATATCCTCAATACTTACTAAATTAAGTTTCTCTAATAAAAGAATTGTTTTTTCTCCTACACCTTTAATACTATTTAAATCCATAATATCTACCTACCAACTTCATTATAAATTAAAAAACATTTGTTTGTAAATAAATTTGGGTTAAAATTTTATTAAATTTTTTGTCAAAAAATGATGTTAAACATTAATTAAAATGATACCGATTTATAATATAGATAACAAACAAAGG
>JBJEDY010000055.1:0-1653 GCA_051872535.1 Bacilli bacterium
ATCATTATGACTTTAGTCTATTTCGTGTGCACTAGCTGTGAATAGTAACTTTTTTATTTATAAACAAAAAAGAGACTCTTTTCAAGGAGGCTGCTGAAAAAGTAGTAAAAATAAAATCAATAATTTAGATTGTGTATCTATTTTATTGATTTTTTTATATTTAAAGTAAAAATTGTGAAATACAGTTGGCTCATCCTTCTATATTTTTCTTTTTTTCTTCTTTTAATTTAATTATTCTTTTCATATTGGCTAAAAAGAGCGTAGTTGCCCCCTGAATTGTCATACCATTTATTCCGCATGAACTAGCCTGTTGATAACCGAAATTATTTTTTAATTCTGCATTTTTCGCTTCTATTTTGTATCTTTCTTTATATAGTTCCTTGAACTCATCTGTCTCCATATAGTCCATATGAGCAATATGCGTATCATCCTTTATTTTTACACTATATGTTTTAGACTTTGCTCCATCTTTATAACATCCATCTTTAAATGGACAATGTTTACATTTTTCTACGTCAAAATAATAACATTCAACTTGACTGTTATTTTTCTTACTTCCTTGTTTACTTTTCTTGATAGCCATATGACCAGCTTTACAAACATACATTTCTGCATCCTTATTGTATTCAAAATTATTATTTCTTTGTGTATTTCCATGAGTTACAAAATCACTTAATTTACTTACGTTCTTTATATTATTTTCGTTGCAATAATCTAAGTTACTTTTCTCTGAATATGCTCCGTCTCCAATTACTGCCTCTACTTCTAATCCTGCCGCTTTAGTCTTTTCAATTAATGTTTGTAATTGTTTACCGTCATGTTTCTCTCCACTTGTTACTGTTGCTGCAGTAATGATTCTTTCTGGTGTCATTGCTATATGTGTTTTGTAACCGAAAAATGATGTATCCGCTGTCTTATGTCCAATTTTTGCATCTTGGTCTTTTGAATACTCTAGTTCTATTTCTGTATCTAGCATAGTTTCTTCTAAATAAGCAAGTTGTTCTTTTAATCCTGGTATTTTCTCAAATCTGCCATCATCTTTTACTACTTTAATAAGCTCTTTTGTGTATTCTATTTGATCTTCAATAAGTCCACTTGCTTCGCGCTTTTTTGGCATTTTATCATGCATAGATTCATCTATTTTATATATAGATTTTCTAAGTTCTTTAGCTTGCCTAATTAATTCTTCTCTTGGTGATATATGATTATACATAGCATTAGTATGTGTAGAATCTAAAATAATTTTATTTCTAACTTCTATAAGTCCTTTTTCTAAGGCTAGTTCAATTGTTTTTTCAATTAATTTATCCATTAAGTTTTGTTCACCATCTTTGAGTCTTTCACGACGAAATACAGTTAATAAACTTGGGTCTATTAACTTAGTTTCTTCTGGATCATATCCCAAAAAATATTTGAATAGTAAATCTGTTTCAGTTCTTTCTACTAACCCCCTATCCGATAATTTAAAGTATGATTTTAATAATAAATATTTAAACATTCTTATAACATCTTCACTTGTTCTTCCCATTGTTGATGAATATTTATCTTTTAATTCATCAATAACAAATGAAAAATCAATCATATCATTTAATTGTCTCCAAAAATTATCTTCTTTAATTAAAATATCATATAATTCAGAATGTTTACTAAAAC
>JBJEDY010000056.1:0-1649 GCA_051872535.1 Bacilli bacterium
AGTACTGGCGTTCTAATACCAATAACATCATTTCCTACCATAAGACCACTATGAAATTCTTTATATTTAATATCCCTAATTTCAAATAAGTAATTAATAAATTCTCTGTAATCTTCTTTACTCCATTCATTTCTTATTAAATTCATATACATCACAATTTTATCATACAATATTTTAAATTAATTTTAAACACTTTACATACATTTTTATAAAAAATAATAATTTATAATACATAGTGACCCCTGGTTATTATGTATTTTTCCTATTTTGATGTATAATATAGTGGTCTTGAAGGGAGGTGAAACTATGTTTAGTAGTTATCAAGAATTATATAACAATATTGATAATGAGAAAATGCTAATTGATAAACGATTAGAAATGGTAAGGTTTGCAAATGAAAATGGAATTAAGGTTGCAGCAAGATTTTATTCTTGTAGCAAAAACACTATTAAGAAATGGCGTCGTAGATATGCATTATATGGATTAAAAGGATTAGTAGATATATCTAAAAAGCCTAAAAACAGTCCCAAAAGGATACCTCAAGGTGATATAGATAAAATCACTGAAGTAAGTAAAATGGCAAAAGAAAAGAAAAAACATATAACTGTTAAAAATGTTAGGAAATCTTCTAAAATTGATGATTATTCTGATTCTACCATTAACAGATATATTAACAAAGCTGTAGGTAAAAAGAAAAATAGAAAACACGATAAAAACAAAGGTGGAGATGTAAGTTGGAAAAAGAAATTACTCCCATGGCAATTAATTCAAATAGATATCAAGTATTTAACTGATATAGATAATTTAAAGCCATATTTTGCAAGTGCTAAAAATGAATTTAAAGGAATTAAAAGTAAATATCAAATAACAGCAAGAGATGTATGTACTGGGGCAGCAATAATAGCTTATTGCGATGAAAAATCAGTAACATATACTAGAATGTTTTTAGAAAAAATTTTATATCCATTCTTAAAGCAGTTCAAAGAATTAGACTTAAAATCGATTACAATTCAAACAGACAATGGAAAAGAAAATACTAATAGATTAGCAAAAACAAATGGCAAAGAGCCAGAAAAAAGTTCATTTACAGTATTTGTAGAAGATAAATTTAAAAAGCATAAACTAAATATTCCGGGGAGTCCAACTTATGATAGTGATGTAGAAACATTTCATTGGTCTATTGAAAGAGATTGTCTAGCATGGGATGATATAATCGATGATAAAACGTTAATATATTACACAACAAAATATATAGAGGAGTATTTACATACTGAGATTAAAATAAGAGGGTATAGTCCAATAAATAAAATAAAAGAGACATATGAAATAGATAATATAATCTATCCAATGCCTCAAATATTAAATGTAATCTCCCCAGATCACATTTAATATTATACACTCATTTAATGAAATATACAAATATACAAAAATTCTTTGGTACTTTCTTATAAGAAAGTACATAATGCAAACCTTCCCTGGCTTCTTTGATTACTTTCTTTTCCATAAAAGAAAGTAATGCCTGTACGGCAAGTACAAATAAGAATGAAATAAAATTTTAAGATAATTAAATTATAAATATGTTAAAAAAATCGCCATATGACGATAGTTTTATCGTATGAAATTTAGTCACTATGTCTTGACAAAAATCA
>JBJEDY010000057.1:0-7379 GCA_051872535.1 Bacilli bacterium
GTTACCAAGGATGAAAAGTACTATGATGAGCTGAATAAGAAGGTCACTGAATGGTTCATTTTGTTCCCCATGAAAATATGTTTAAGGAGGAAAATAAAATGGCAGTTGATAAAAATTTAATTCAATCAATTGAAGAACTAAAAAAATCAATCAATGAAATTTCTGTTTATGATATTAATGTTTATTCAGCAATTGAATTATATTATAAACTATCTCAGAAAATGAATGAGATTATAAAAGAAACTATGAGATTTGAAGATGCAATAAGTCAAGAAGTAGTTACTCAGAATGATAAATTAGTTTATTTACTAGGTGATGGATTAACAACAGAAGTTACTAATAGAATAAATAAAATGAACTCAAATGGTACAATGGCTAAGTTAATAAATGAAACTGCTTTTGGAGAAATATTAGCTGAGTTAAATAAAAAATTAGACGATGATTCAATTATACATTTAATTAACCTTGGGCAAGACGTAAAAGATGCAATAACTGGAACAACTGGATTAAGCAGTTTATCAAATGGTAGTGTATTGAAAGAAAATATTGTATCTAATCAAGTAGATTACACTAAAACTAATTTTTTAACAACTGGAACAAACTTATTAAACTTAGATACCTTAACATATAATCAATATATGGATATTCAAGGAAAATTACACACTGGAAATTATGTAGTTACTGATTATATACCAGTAAACGGAAATACTTCAATAACTTTATGCAGAAAAAGTGGTAGTAATGTCTCACGTAGAGCCATTAGAGTTATGACTTGTTTTGATAGTTCATTTAATGTAATTAGTGAAAGTGGATATGATAACAGTTCCTTGACTGAGGAAAGCGTAAATATTCCAAACGGTGTTTATTTTATAAGATTATCAATTGGTAGTGGGTTAGCAACAACTGATAGTATGATATGTTTTGGTTCTACAGTATTACCGATTGAGAATTTTAAATACAAAATAAAATATCTTGAAACTGATAGTGAAAATCCATTAAAAGGTAAATCTATTTTAGGATTTGGAGATTCCATAATGTACGGAGCGGGAAATGACGGAGTTGGAATAGTTAATTTAATAGCTGAAAGAAATAATATGACTTATGTAAATAACGCTGTAAGTGGAGCAACTATTTTAAAGGATTCTAATAACAATATTCCAGTTCAAATAGAAGAATATTCAGATACAGCTGATTATATTTTATTAGAAGGATATATAAATGACTGTAATATAAGTGGAATAGAAAATAGAGTTGGAGAAGTAACTGGTTATTATTCCTCATCATTAGATACAAATACATTTTGTGGTCAATTGGAAGATATGCTTAAAACTGTACAAAATAAATTTACAGGAAAGAAAATTGCATATGTTTTTGTTCATAAAATGAGTACAAGGGGGACAGATATACAAAAGATTATACATGATAAATCAAAAGAAATATGTGATAAGTGGAGTATTCCAATAATAGATTTATTTGAAGAAAGTAATTTAAATACAAATATAACAGAATATAAACAATATACAAATAATAGTGACGGTACACACCCAACACAGACTGGATATGAATTATATTATTTACCATTAATAGAAGCAAAATTAAAAACATTATAAGATAATAATCGGGGGCATTTTGTTCCCCCGTGAAACTATGCTTGTGGAGGAAAATAAAATGTTAGTAGGTATAGATTGCGGACATGGAATGAATACAAGTGGGAAAAGAACCCCACTATTAACACAAGATTTAATAATAGGAGGAAAAACATTAAGAAATAAAGGAGAATGTATTCATGAATTTGAATGGAATATTGGAGTAGGTAAATATCTAGCAACAGCTTTAAAAAGAAATAATATTGATTATATTTATTTAATGGATACATCAGGTAAAACAGATACTCCATTAGCAACTAGAGCTAAAAAAGCAAATGATAATAAATGTGATATTGTTGTTAGTAATCATTATAATGCTTATGGTAGTTGTTCAAAATTTTTAGACGAAAGCAAATACAAAGGTGGTTTACTTGTTTTAAGAACTCAAAACTGTTCTCAAAAGTCAATAACATTAGGAACTTATATTGATAATGCTTTAAATGATGATATTAAATATTCTTATAATTATGGATTAAGAAAAGATATTGAAATATCAGGTTTTACACTAGCTATATTAAGACAAACAAATATGCCCGCAGTTTTGATTGAGTATGGGTTTATGGATTTATGGAGAGAAGCAAAATTAATGCTAGATACTAATTATCAAAAGAAGTGTGCTGAAGCAGTTTGTAAAGGTATTTGTAAATATTTTGGTATTACTTATAAAAAAGAAACAATATCTCAAAATAATGTTGTTAATCAAATAATAACTCTTGACGAATTAAATATAAGAAAAGTAGCAGACTGGAACGCTAATCCTATAACAACAGTTAAAAAAGGTCAATACTTAGATATAGTTGAAAAAGTAGATGCTAAAAACGGAACTACTAAAATGTATAAACTTGAAAGTGGATTATATATTACAGCAAGTGAAAAATTTGTAAAGGTGGTGAAATAAAATGTCTTGTAAAAAAGGTGGTAAGAAGAAAAAAGGCGGTAGATAAAAAACAATAGGACTGATAATCAGTCCTATTGTTTTACGTAAAACATTATAAATAAGGTAATACACGTTCTTGCATTATTTTTTTAACTTCTTGTGATGTATAAAATAAAGTTCCAGTTGCGTTTGCACGCATAACACTTTCAATACAAGAATAATCATATCTTACCTTTTTTAAATATAAATATCCTTCTGATAAATCAGTTATCTGAACAGCAAATTGATATTTTCTATTTATATCTATTCTTTCAGAACAAATTAATCCTCCAGAAGATAAATTATTCCAAACCCCTATAATATATCCCTCTGTTTTAAATGAACATAAATAAGCGTATCTATCATTTCCCCAATCAACTATAAAGTCCTCTGTATCTTCCAAAGGTTTATTTTCAACAACATAATCACCATATTTTGTACCCTCAATAAGTTTACCAAACTTTGATTTTTTCTTATCTTCCATAAAAGTATGAGAAGTAAATAATTCAAGACATATAAGTCCATCTTTATATATTTGAAAACGTTTATTAAAATTAGGCACAATGTCGAAAAAAGTAAATAAAGGATTAACAATACTTACAGCATTTCCCATTATTAATAATCTTACATTTTCTCTTTGTCTTGCTATAGTCTCATATAAATCTAATAATAATGTTACCTCATTTTTTAAATATCTATTATAACTAGTTTTAGTAATTATATACTCATCAAATACTATTAAAGTAACAAAAGGATATGATGCAGATTTTTTATTAGATGATGTTGAAAGTGCAATAAAATAAACAACTTCTTTATTATCAATAAATCCAATATCACCTTCTACTTTAAAATCATGTTCTGGATATTTGTCTTTTATGTCTTTCCAATAAGTATTTTTTACCTCATCTATTTCTACCTTTGTTCTTCTTACATAAACTGATTGAGAACCGTCCTTTAAAAAGTTTTTAATAATTTTTTCCTTTGCAGAATAGCTTTTCCCATTTCCACGAGGACTAAGCACAATTGACATTAATGCATTATAACTTAATAATCTATTTGGATTATACCACTTTTCTTTTACCATTTTTACCCCTCCTAAAAGAGGAACAAATAAAATGTTCCTCATGAAACTAAAATAGTATTGTTTTATCATTTATCATATAAGGTTGTTCTTTAATTATTATACCACCTTTTACATATTTTTTCTTTTTACTCCTAACTAACCCAGTCATTTTATTTTTACAATCAACATCTATATAATAAAATATATCATCTTTTGTATATAAATTAGGTAACATCTTTTTAATTTCTCTCTTGGTATATTTACAATTTTCAAATACATTTATATCTAATTGTGCCATAATATCACGTGATAATCCACAACATTTAATATCCCATTTATTATCAATTAATTCAGCATATCTTTTAGCACCAATATATTTTGCTTGTGTAAATTTTCCTTCTAATTTCCACGCACCTAGGTTTTTATCATGTATATTTATATCAGGTATTTCATATCCATAAATATGAATACTATCTGTATCACAGTATAATAATCTATCATGAACTAATTCTATAGCTGATAATAAAACTTCCCTTGCGTAAGAAGTTATAAAACTTGCAATTGGTAAATAAACGCCTTTTTCAACATAGTCAGTTGAATTACCGTCACTATCAATTATTGATGTTGAAAATATATTATCCTCATATTGGATTATTCTTTCCTCTTTCATTGGATTCATACCAAACTTACCATATAATGAATTTAAAAATAACTTTGCGGTTGCTCTTACAGCACCCTCACCATTTTTTTTCATTTCCATGAATGTATCAATATAATCATTAAACATATCATACGAACCTTTGAAAGCATATCCTTGTATATATTTAAGGCCTAAAACATTGTAACTTTTTAAAAATCTTTTTAACTGAACATTAGTAAAAACAAAAGTACAAGGTTCATATTTTTCTTTTCCGTCATCTATATATTTATTATTTTCAGCGTATACTGTAGAAGAAAAATGAATGCTATCACGTATTTGTATATTAGGTATATAACCTTCTTTTATTTCAAAACGTTTTACAGTTATTTCTTGAAAATAAAGAGGATATTCTTTTTTATTAACATTAGATTTTTCATATTGACCCTCAAAATAAACAGGTTCACCATATGGTAAAATTTTAGATCTCATTGTATAAGGATATAAACTATTAACATCATATACAAGACCAAAAGTTTTTTCAGGTAAAAATTTTTCAACTACTTTTTTATTCTTAAAAACTATACCTCCAAAATAACTTCTTCTTAGGAAAGCGTCAACATTAAAATTAAGTTGCGGAAAAACTGATTCGAATAATTCTTTTTTATTTACATTTGATTCTTCAATCTTACGAATATTAGCATTATTAAAACAATCATTAAATGCTTTTACTTTTAAAAACTTACCACTTTCAAAACTCTCCCATAAAAGATGTTTATATTCTCCTAGCGTTTGACTTGCAATTGTTATGTTATTTAAATAAACTTTGTAGTTTTCTTTTACTTGTATTCCTTCAATTAAAACCATATTCATGAATTTTTTTAATACAACAACATCATCATATAAATAAAACATTTCATTTGAATTTAATAAATAATCTTTTGGTCGAATAATTGAATGGTCAATACCGTCTTTTGGCATACTATAATTAAGAAAATCTTTTGCTATTTTTTTAAGAGGAAAAGCAACTAATTTATAACTATCCTTAAAAGTAACTTTTTTAATTGTTATTTCCTCTTTTCCTTTTTTATTTATTGAAATATATTTTAAATAAATTATTACTTGATAAAAAGAACCATTAGCATATACTATTTCAAAAGACTTTTCATGTGGTTTATTTTCTGGATTTTTTATATAATTTTTAGGTACACGAATTTTCATATTCTCATTATTATATTCATATTCATTTAATAACTGAGTAAAACCTTTTTTATTAACAAGATAATTTAAAATAAATTCTATATCAAAAGATAAATTATGAAAATAAATTATTGTGTTTAAATAAGGTAATTTATATAAATCATCTATAAATGATTCTATATTATTATTATAATACATTTTATTTTCATTATCATTTATATTCATTAATCCAGTTGCGTAAACAAATACTTCTTCTTGTGATTCATTTGTTGATGATGTCTCAAAGTCAGCTACAAAATATCCTTTTTCTTCAAAAGTTTTATTTGCTGTTCTATAACCATTTAAAATAAACATATATACCCCACCTTTTTAATTTAAAATAAATCTTTCCGATAAATTAACAAGTATAATATCATTTAAAGCCATAAATGTATTACCAGAATATTTTGGATTATGTTTTGTTGCACTTTCAACAGCTTGCATCTTTTTATCAATTGTCTTTTTTATTTGAGCCTTTTGTGTCATTTCTAATTCTTGATATGATTGAAGTAATATTTCCCTTTCAATTTCTGAAATTTTTCCACTTTCCTCATATTTTCTTAAATATATTTCATCAAACCATTTACCATTGTCAATAACATCTGAATAATAAAAAACATCTGCATCTTCCTCATATATTTCTAAAACTTCTTGTAAATTATCTTTTTTACCAATTGAATTAAAAATATCCTCTGGAGCAAAGTTATTAGATAATTTCAATGATTCTCCACCTGTTCGGCTTCTCACTTCTTTTCCAAATAAAAAAGCCTTTTCAACAGCACCTATATTATTATTTCTAGTAGAAGCATATCTTTTGTATTCATTTAATTTTATTTCATTAAAATATTCCTCTAATTCTTTTATTTGTTTTAATTCTTTATTTGTAAATAATCTTCCATATTGATTAACTCTACTATTATCTTTTCTTAAATTAGATTTTATTCTTCTTATATGTCTACGATAGTTTTCATAACCAGTTTTATTATATGCAATACTTTTTATTTCTTTCCCTTGTAAAATATCATCAATAGGAACTCCAAACTTTTGAAGTTCCCTTATATCCCTCTTAATATACTGTTCTCTATTTTTTCTTACACCCTTTTTAACGGCCATATATTAATCCCCCTTTTTATTTTCTTTAATATATGTTTTAATAAAATTTCTTAGTACTCGTTGAAAAGATTCTTCATTTTGTTCGCAACAATCTTTAAAATTTTCTTTTTCCTCTTTTGTTACTCTTATTAGTATCTGAACATCTTTTTTAATTTTCATATTATTCACCTCCTACTTATATTATATCACATTTTGTTATCATTTTCATATATTATTCTTTTTAATTGACGATTTATTTTAAAAACTATTTCGTCTTTTACTTTTTCTTCTATATCATAAATGTAAATTAACTGACTTACCATTATTAAAACATCGGCTATTTCAGAAGGGGTATTATCAGTTACCCCCTCATAAATATTAGCAAATAATTCTTGTCTTAATTCATTTATTTCCTCAATTGTTTTAATTTCTTGGTGATTTTTCCCATAATGATTGGCAATTTCTTTTATAGACTTAATAAATAAATTATTCTTTTTCATTCCCATCACCCCAGTTTTTTATTGTTTTTTTAAATGAATCTGATAAATAAATAAAATGAAATTTATCATTTTCAACATCATAAATATTCATTGTATCCTTATTTAACTGAACCATATATCTATTTAACGGAAAATAACCTTTATTTTGTAACTCTTTCATATAAGCTAATTCATTAATTAATTTCTTTTTATCATACATATTCATTAATATTCACCCCAAACTATAAAAATTAAAAAACATGCTAATCCAAATACAGCAAGTGCATTTTGTATTAATTCAGATATA
>JBJEDY010000058.1:0-1581 GCA_051872535.1 Bacilli bacterium
AAATTACAAGTATACTTTAAGATGTAAATAATTTAATATTTATATCTTATTTTTTTATGTTAAATTATTTACCAAGAGTTTAAGTGAGAACGGCAAATTACAGAGGTCATAGAATCTAACAAATTGACAGTTCAGCTTTTATTTCTATTATTAATTTAGTTTAAGATAGTGAGGTCGTAGAATCTATATAACAAGCTTGATGAAATAATGGTGGAAACAAGAGACTTAAATTCAGAAAGGAGTAAATAATGAAATCAGTATTAAGTGTTGATGTAGCTAAAGGAAAAAGTATGATAATGTTATCTACTGAATATGGAGAAGTATTGATTGAACCTAAAGAGATAAAACATAATTTTCGTGATTTTAATGAATTAAAAGATAAAATTGAAAGTTTTAATTTAGAAGATTTAACTATTTTCATGGAATCAACAGGAATATATCATTTGCCAGTAGAAAGATATTTTAAAGAAAATAATTTTAATACATTAGTAATTAATAGTTTAACGACCAAAAATAATTATGATACATTAAGGAAAACAAAAACTGATACAAAAGATTGTATGAGATTAGCTAAATTATTTTTCGTAAATGAAGTAGAATATCATGATTTGTCTAAAAAAGATTTATATGCTAATTTGAAAGCAATGACAAGACAATATTTTTATCTAACTCAATTAAATGTGAGTTGTAAAAATAGATATAAAAGACTTATAAATATATGTTTTCCAGAATTTGAAGAAATATTTAAAGGCAGCAGAATATATGAAGAAACAGCATTAAACTTTATTAAAACCTTTCCTCATGCTTATATAGTAAAAGAAAAAAGAATAGATGCATTATACAATAATTTGTATAAAACTAATTCTAGACATGATTATTATTATAAGAGGTTAGCAAACAAAATCAAAGATATAGCAGTTAATTCATATCCAGGTGTCGATAAAGATCATTCGGATGTAAAGAACTTATCTGATATGGCTGCTATTTTACAAGAGAATATTAAGACAATAAATGAATTAAAAGAAAAGATGATAAAAACTGCAAAAGAGTCACCTTACTTCGATATAATTAATTCTTTTTACGGGATAGGAGAAGTATTAACAACCGAATTATTAGGTGAATTAGGTGATATAACAAGATTTGATAATCATAGACAATTAATTGCTTTCTGTGGTTTAGATCCAACAATAATTCAATCTGGGAAAAGTATAAACGTGCATGGAACTATTTCTAAACGTGGAAATAAATATGCAAGATGGATATTATTTAATATTAGTCAAATAGTAGTTAAGTTAGGGCATCAATGTCCTGGACACCCCCGTATATGATTATTATTTAACAAAAAAAGCAGAAGGTAAACATTATTATGAAAACCTAACTGCTTGCTCTACAAAAATATTAAGAATGTTATATACAATGTGCAAAAATAATACAACATTCAAAATAAATTAACAAATTAATTTTAACATATATATAATTACATTACACGAAAAAAATTAAAAAAACGCATATTTTCGTGTTTTTAGTCGTGGTATAATATTAATATAAATTTAGTGTTGACAAAACTTAGATAGTCAATTT
>JBJEDY010000059.1:0-7350 GCA_051872535.1 Bacilli bacterium
TTATTTTCTAATACATTATAACAATTTAGCTCCCCAGTAAAAAAATTAGAGCCAATAGTTTTTACTATCTTTTTTATTGTTCTGTAAATGATTGCAAAAAAAACGACTAAAAGTCGTTATTTGATATTACGATATAAACCAATTGCTTTTCCTAAGATAGTTACATTTGGGAATATAAATGGTTCCATATTATCATTTTCAGGTTGTAATCTAATATGATCTTTTTCTTTATAAAAAGTTTTTAATGTAACTTCATTCTCAGGAGTCATAGCTACGACAATATCTCCATTTCTTGCTACATTTTGTTTTTGGACAATAATGATATCTCCATCAAAAATACCTCGATTAATCATAGAGTCTCCAGAAGCTTTTAAAGTAAAGACACTTTCTTTTCTAGGTACAATTGAAGCTGGTAATTCAAACCATTCATTTGGAGTCTCGATTGCTTCAATTGGATTACCGCAAGTAATCTTTCCAAGTAGAGGAACTTTTATAACATCTTCATCTTTTTGAGCATACTCATTATCAACTAAAATCTCAATAGTTCTAAATTTTGAATTAGTCTTTCTTATACATCCGGCTTCTTCTAATTTTTTTAAATGAGTATGAACTGTAGCAGGTGATGATAATCCTAGTGCTGCACCAATTTCTCTAGTAGCAGGAGGATATCCATGCTCAACAGTGTATTTTTTTACATAAGTTAAAACTTCTTCTTGTCTTTTAGTAATTTTTTTGTCCATTTTTATTACCTCCATTTAAATATTAACATATGATGTGTAAAATGTCAAACAAATGTTTATAAAAATGATTGACACGAACAAATGTATATATTATGATTGATTTATGAAGAGGAGTGATAATATGGAAAAAGAAAAAATAGAAAGTCTATTGATACTTTTATTCTTTTATACTTTTATAGTTGTATCAGCTATTTTAGTATCAATGCGATTTAATGAACTTAGTGCGAAAGGTTATAACGATATTAATAACTCCTCGACACAATATTCTTATAGAGACTAATTAAATAAAGAAATGCATATGAGTTTCCAAGTTAATTAGTTTTTTTCATTTTAAATTCTTTAATAATATAGTATAATTCTAATAAGAGGTAAAAATATGAAAAAAAGAATTTTGATTCCTTATTGTATGTATGGTAATGGTCATAGAGCTATTGCTGAATATATTGCATCTTACTTTAAAACTCAAGATCCTGAACTTGAAATTTTAACAATGGATTTATTAAGGTATTCAATGCCTATTATTGGGAAATTGAGTCAAAAATGGTGTGATTATTTAATGCTTAAGCATCCTTTTATTTGGTCAATGGTTTATGATTCTTTTGATACTAAAATAACTGGAGCATTTTCCAATAAAGTAAGTTTACAATTATTTAATAATAAAAGAATGAAAAAAATAATTACGGATTTTAATCCTGATTTAACAATATCAACTCATTTTTTTGGAAGTAGTTTAATTGATATATATAATCGTAAAGGTTTAACAAATAGTAAACTTATAACTGTTGTAACTGATTATTCTGCTCATGAATTGTGGCTTAAGAGTTATAAAAGAGAACAAGCAATTATTGTTGGTGACAAAGATGAGGTTAGCTATTTAAAAAGTCGTGGAGTAAAACCAGAGATTATTAAACCATTTGGAATACCTATTAACCCAATTGTTAATAGTGATTTTGATAAAGAAAAATTGTTGAAAAAATTAAAAATTACTGGTTTAAGACCAATATGTCTTTTCTTTGGTGGTGGTGGTAATGGTTCCAAAGCATCACTTCCTTATATTAAATCCTTAATTAAAGAAAAAGTTAATATAGATATTATCTTTGTTGCTGGTAAGAATGAACAAGCTAAAAAGAAAGTTGATAAATGGGTTAAAAATTATAAAGCAACAAATATTAAAACATTTGGGTATGTTAATAATGTTCCAGAATTGTTGCAAATATGTGATTTTGTTATATCTAAACCAGGTGGAGCGCAAAGTACAGAAAGTCTTTATTTTAAAAAACCAATTGTTATGATTAATTGTTCAGGTGGTCAAGAAAGAGCCAATTATAAATACTTTGAAAAGTATAATTATGGTAAAAGATTTAGGACTGTATTTACATTTACTCGTTTCATTAAACAAATTGAAGTTGATTATAGTATTTTAGAGAATATGAAAAATAGTATGAATATGAGTAATTCCGAATGTGCAATGGAAAAACTATATAATTTATCTATTGATATTTTAAAAGAAACAAAATGATATTTAAAGTAGAAGTATATGCAGATACATATTTAATGATCAGCTTATATAGGAATTAAGTACATTTACATAAACAACAACCTAACTAGGGAATGGAAATGTTACACCAACAGAATAGATAATCCGGTCGGTAATCAGTCTTAATAAAGACTAATTTGAATACTAGATTATAACTAATTGCACAAATAAAAAAAATATTATATAATACATAAGAAATACGTTGAACAAGAGGAGTAGAATAATTAATTCTTAAAGAGAGTATGTGGCAGGTGTAAACATATAGAATATTATTTGAAGGTAGCTTGGGAGTTGTTATTTTGAAAAGAGTAAAAATAATCGTTAATTCGCGTTAAGAATAATAAGAAGTAAATAAGGTGGTACCACGAACTTTCGTCCTTTGGAAGTTGGTGGATTTTTTATTTAAGAAAAGGAAGTAAACAAAATGTTTGAGAAAGTATTTAATGATTACACTAGTAAATTTGATTTTACCAATAGCGACATTTTACTTAAATATAATCACTCATATCGAGTCAGAAACCTTTGTTTAAAATATGCTAGTTTATTAAAATATAATAAAGAAGATACTAGACTAGCTGAGTTTATTGGTTTATATCATGATATAGGAAGATTTACGCAATTAAAAATATATAATACATATGATGATAGTAAATCGCTTAATCACGCTGATGAAAGTATAAATATATTATTTGCTGAAGGTTTAATCGATAAATTTGATTTTACTGATTATGAAAAAGAAATAATTAGATTTGCTATTGATAATCATAATAGATTAACGATTGCCGAATGTGATGATGAACGAATGGTAATGCATGCTAAACTAATTCGTGATTGTGATAAATTAGATATTGTTTATTTATTTGGGTATTTAGATGAATTAGAATTAGTTGTAGTTGATAAACCACTAGATCAAGAATTAATAAAACCATTTTATGATCGAACAATATTAAAATATAATAACTTAGATAATTATATTGTTGTCTGTTATTTTGCTTATGTATTTGATTTAAATAATGATATTATTCTAAAAGAATTTAAAGATAATTTAGATGTTTTGTATAAACGATTAAACAATGAAAAGGTGTTAAAAAAAATTTATAATTTAGCACGTAATTATTTAGAAGAGAGGATAAATTATGTTAGAGACTAAATATAATCATATAGAAGTAGAAAAAAATAAATATAATGTTTGGAAAGAAAAAGGTTATTTTAATGCAGGAGATAAATCAAAAAAACCATATTGTATTGTTATACCTCCTCCAAACGTAACAGGGAAATTACATATTGGTTATGCTTATAATGTATCAATTCAAGATGCAATAATAAGATATAAAAGAATGCAAGGATTTGATACTTTATGGTTACCAGGTATGGATCATGCAGCAATTGCTACTGAAGCTAAAGTAGTAAAAAAACTGAAAGATCAAGGAATAGACAAATATGAATATGGCAGAGAAAAATTCCTAGATGCATGTTGGGATTGGACTCATGAATATGGAGATAATATAAGAGAACAATGGGCAGCAATGGGTGTATCTGTTGATTATAATAAAGAAAGATTTACTTTAGACGAAGGATTAAACAAAGCAGTTACTCAAGTATTTGTAGATTACTATAATAAAGGTTTAATTTATCGTGGTGAAAAAATAATAAATTGGGACCCAGTTGCCCAAACAGCGTTATCAAATGAAGAAGTAGTATTTAAAGAAGAAAAAAGCGCATTCTATCATTTAAAATATAAAATAGAAGGAACAGAAGAATATCTAGATGTAGCAACAACACGACCAGAAACATTATTCGGTGATACAGCAGTAGCTGTAAATGAAAATGATGAAAGATATAAAAAATATATAGGAAAAAATGTTGAATTACCATTTATGAATAAAGTAATTCCAGTAATAACTGATGAACATGCAGATATGGAAAAAGGAACAGGTGTAGTTAAAATAACACCAGCTCATGATCCTAACGATTTTGAAGTAGGAAATAGACATAACCTTGAAAGAATATGCATTATGAATGATGATGCAACAATGAATGAAAACGTACCTAAAAAATATCAAGGTATGACAAGAGAAGAATGTAGAGAAGCAGTTCTAGAAGATTTAAAAGAAGCTGGCTTATTATTAGATGTAGAACCTTTAGTACATGAAGTTGGTCACTCTGAACGTACAGGAGTAATGGTAGAACCGATGATAAAAAAACAATGGTTTGTAAAAATGAGAGGACTAGCAGACAAAGTATTAGAAACACAAAAAGATCAAGATAAAAAAGTAAATTTTGTACCAGAATATTATGAAAAAACAATGAATCATTGGATGGAAATAACTTATGATTGGTGTATTTCAAGACAATTATGGTGGGGACACAGAATTCCAGCATGGTACAAAGGTGAAGAAATATATGTTGGAATGGAACCACCAAAAGAAGATGGATGGGTTCAAGATGAAGATGTATTAGATACATGGTTTTCATCTGCTTTATGGCCTTTCTCAACACTTGGATGGCCAGAACAAACTGAAGATATGAAAAGATACTTCCCAACTGATTGCTTAGTTACAGGATATGATATCATTCCATTCTGGGTAAATAGAATGACATTCCAATCATTAGAATTAAATGGAGTAAGACCATTTAAAGATGTAGTAATTCATGGCTTAGTTAGAGATAAAGAAGGAAGAAAAATGTCTAAATCTCTAGGTAATGGTGTAGATCCATTTGATATGATTGGAAAATATGGAACTGATGCTCTAAGATACTATCTAAATACTGATTGTGGATTTGGAACAGATTTACGTTTTGATGAAGTAAAAATGGCTTCAACATGGAATTATATAAATAAAATATGGAATGCATCAAGATTTGTATTAATCAATATTGAAGATTTAAAAGAAGCTAAATTAGAAAATCTTCTTCCTCAAGATAAATGGATTTTATCAAAATATGAAAAAATTGTTAAAAGTTCAATCAGTCATATGGATAAGTATGAGTTTAATTTATTCGGTTCAGAAACATATAGTTTTATTTATGATGATTTTTGTAGTAATTATATAGAGTTTGCTAAATTCAATAATGATTCTAATACGACTAAATCTGTGTTAAGTTTTGTTTTAACTGGTATATTAAAATTACTTCATCCTTTTATGCCTTTTGTAACAGAAGAGATATATCAAATGTTACCAATTAAGGATAGTGAATCTATTATGATTTCTTCATATCCAAAATATGATGATAATTTAATATTTAATGAAGAAACTAAGGAAATTGATAATATGATTGAATATATTTCATATTTTAGAAATAAAAAAGCAGAAAATAATATAGGTAATGATTTTGAAGTAATTACTGATATCGATGATGCACTAATTATTAAAATGCTTAAACTAGAAGATAAGATTGTTACTTCATCTAACTATAAAGGAACATTAGATGTATCATTGGGTAACTATAAATTAACTATTTATTATGATGATAGTGATAATGTAGCAAAAGAAAAAGAAAATTTAGTAAAAGAAAAAGAAAATCTAGAAAATAGTATAAATAGAAGAGAAAAATTACTAAATAATGAAAACTATGTATCTAAAGCACCAAGTAATATTGTTTCTCAAGAAAGAGAAAATCTTGCAAAAGAAAAAGAAAATCTTGCTTTGGTAGTAGAAAGATTAAATAATTTACAATAAGGAGTATAAATGAATATTATTTTACTATCGGGTGGTTCTGGAAAAAGATTATGGCCGTTATCTAATAATATTAGGTCTAAACAATTTATTAAAATATTTAAAAATGATAATGGGGAATATGAATCAATGCTTGAAAGAATGTACAAATATATATCAAGTGTTGATTCTTCATCCAATGTAACTATTGCTACATCAAAATCACAAGTGTCAGCAATACGCAATCAATTAGGTGAAAACATTAATATTAGTGTTGAACCTGTTAGAAAAGATACATTTCCTGCTATTGTACTAGCTGCATCTTATCTTCATGATATAAAGAAAGTTAAAGATGATGAAATAGTAATAGTATGTCCAGTTGACCCTTATGTAGAAGAAGATTACTTTAAAACTTTAAAAGAATTTGAAAAAGTTGTAAAAAAAGATAATGCAAATTTATTTTTAATAGGGATTGAACCTACATACCCAAGTGAAAAATATGGTTATATTATTCCTAATGATAATAACAAAATAAGTAAAGTTAAATCATTTAAAGTAAAACCAACAAAGGAAAAAGCAATCGATTATTTAAAACAAAATGCTTTATGGAATAGTGGAGTATTTGCATTTAAAATGTCTTATATGTTAGAAAAAGCTCATAATTTAATAGATTTTAAAGATTATAAAGATTTATATAAGAAATACGAAAATATCGACAAAATTAGTTTTGACTATGCTGTAGTAGAAAAAGAATCCAATATAAAAGTAATGCGATTTTTAGGTAAATGGAAAGATTTAGGTACTTGGAATACTTTAACTGAAGCTATGGATGAAAATATAATAGGTAATGCTATTTTGAATAATACTTGTCATAATATTCATGTTCTTAATGAATTAGATATTCCTATACTTTGTATGGGACTTAATAACATTGTTGTAGCAGCATCTCCAGAAGGAATCTTAGTTTCTGATAAAAATGAATCTAGTTACATAAAACCTTATGTTGATAATATTGATGATAAGGTCATGTTTGCAGAAAAGTCTTGGGGAAGTTTTAAAACAATTGATATTCAAGAAAATAGTATGACATTATTAGTTACATTAAATAAAAATAATAAAATGAGCTATCATAGTCATAAATATCGTGATGAAGTATGGACGATTATTTCTGGTAAAGCTAAAGTGATAATTGATGATGAGGAAAAAAATGTTCAAGCAGGAGATGTAATAACAATTCCCCAAGGTTCAAAACATACTATTATTGCTTTAACAGAGATAAAAATAATAGAAGTGCAACTTGGTAATGATATAAGTGTTAAAGATAAACAAAAATATGATTTTATTTCTTAATATAAAGATTTTCGTTGAATAAAAAAGATAATTCTCGTAATTATTAATGAATACGATTAAAAAAGAA
>JBJEDY010000060.1:0-35704 GCA_051872535.1 Bacilli bacterium
TGAACCAACGATCAGGGAGTTGCAGTCCCACGCCTTACCACTTGGCTATAGACCCATCTTTCGAATTTTGCATAAACGAAATCAATAAATAGATTCGCTTTAACAAGAAATATTGTACACTATTACAATGTTTTTGTCAATTAGTGGAACAGATACTTTTTACTAAATATAATATTATATTATTTATTAAAATAGGAATTTAAATATCACTTGTAAAAAGTGATTATTTAACCTAAAGCAACATCTAAAATCATCATGATTGAAAAACCAATTAGGGTAAACAAAGCCATTAAAGATTTATTTTCGTTGGATTGACTTTCAGGAATTAATTCTTCAACAACAACATAAATCATAGCTCCAGCAGAAAAAGCTAGTAAATAAGGCATTAAAAATCTTATTTTCATAACAAGAATTGCTCCGATAACACCAGCAATAGGTTCAACGACAGCACTTAATTGTCCTATAAAGAAAGCTTTTTTTCTTGATAAACCTTCTCTTCTAAGTGGAAGACTAACAGCAGTTCCTTCTGGAAAATTTTGTAAAGCTATACCTAAAGCTAACATACATGCTGCACTTAAAGTAACGCCATTTAAATTATAAATTAATGAACCAAACGCTACACCGACAGCCATTCCTTCTGGAATATTGTGTAGAGTTATTGAGGCAATTAACAATGAACATCTTTTCTTTTTTGAAGTATTATTTTTACTCTTTTTGGAATAGATCTTATCACTAGTAAATAGTAACAGGCCGCCCAGTAAAATACCTAAAGTAGCTACAACCCAAGCACATAGACCTAATTCATTTGCCATCTCAATACTTGGATTTAGTAAAGACCAAAATGATGATGCAAGCATTACTCCAGCTGAAAGTCCAAGTGATAAATCCATTACATTTTTATTTACATTTTTAAAGAAAAAAACTATTGCAGCTCCTAATGCTGTTACACTCCAAGTAAATAATGTCGCAAGTAGGGCTTGATAAATATTATTTAAACTACAAAACCAATCTATCATAATCATTCTCCTCTTTATAAGATATGACTATAATTATAATCCGTGCTATAATAAAGACACAAATAGTAAAGGTGATTAAAGTGAAGAAGTATAGATGTAAAGTATGTGGATATATTCATAATGATGAAATTAATAATGAATTTATATGTCCAGAATGTGGAGCAACTAAAAATAATTTTATAGATGAAACAATTGATAAAAAAGTTTGGATAAGTGAAATAAATCCTAGTATAATGCGAATAAATAAAAAATGCATAAATTGTGGAATGTGTAAAAATATATGTGAAAATAAAACGGGTATAAAATATGATCCTAGTAAAGTTTTAGAACCTATTTGTATTAATTGTGGACAATGTATAATAACTTGTCCATCTGGAGCGTTAGTACCTAAATATGACTATAAAAAAGTTTTAGAATATATTACGGATCCTAATTATACTGTTATTGTTTCTACCGCTCCATCTGTAAGAGTTGCTTTAGGCGATGAATTTGATTTAGAACCAGGAACTCTAGTAACTGGAAAAATGATTAATGCTTTAAGAAAATGTGGATTTGATTATGTTTTAGATACTTGTTATGGTGCTGATTTGACTATCATGGAAGAAGCAACCGAATTACTCACTAGGATAAAAAATAATAAAAATCTTCCTCAGTTTACTAGTTGTTGTCCTTCTTGGGTTAAATATTGTGAACTATATCATGAAGAACTATTACCTAATCTATCTGAAACTAAAAGTCCAATTAGTATGCAAGGGGCTATAATAAAAACATATTTTTGTGAAAAACAAGGGCTAGATCCTAATAAAGTTATCAATGTTACAATAGCACCATGTACTGCTAAAAAATATGAAATAAAAAGAGAAGAATTACAAGGAAATGACTTTGTTTTAACTACTAGTGAATTAGCAATTTTAATTCGTGAAAAGAATCTAGATTTTAAATCTTTAATGGAAGATAAATTTGATAATATTTTAGGAGAAGCAAGTGGATCTGGGGTAATATTTGGAAATAGTGGTGGTGTTATGGAAGCAGCATTAAGAACGGCTTTTTTCATTACTGAAAAGAAAAATCCTCCACTAGAGTTATTAAATTTCCAAAATGTTAGAGGGCTTAAAGAAATAAAAGAGGCTGAGGTTTCACTAGGAGGAAAAACAATTAAAGTGGCAGTTATTTACGGAATGCCTAAATTAGAAGAAATATTAGAACATTTAAATGAATATACATTTATTGAAGTAATGAATTGCCCTGGTGGATGTATTAGTGGAGGAGGACAACCATTAGTTCCGCCTGCTAAGTTAAATGAGTATCGTGAAAAGAGAATGGCATCACTTTATTATGACGATGCTAGTAGAAATGTAAGAAATAGTTATCAAAATTTAGAAATAATAGAATTATACAAAGATTATTTAGAACACCCAGGAAGTATTAAAGCCAAAAAAATACTTCATACTAAATATAATTCAAAAAAAGATATGCTAGAAACAAAATAGCATATCTTTTTTATAATATATTTTCATCTTCATCATCAAAACCAAAGCTTTTTCTTATAACATAGATTGGTCTATTCTTACATTCTAAATAAGTCTTTGCTAAATACTCACCTAATATTCCGATAGTAATTAACTGAATACCTCCTAAGAAAAGAATGACACATATTAAAGATGCATAACCAGAAATTGCAATTCCAAAAAAGATTTTTTGAATAATGATTATAATACCGTAAATAAAAGCTATCAATGAAGAAATAGCACCTAATGTTGTAGCAAGTTTTAAAGGTTTAACACTATAACCTATAATACCATCAAGTGCATATTTTAAACTAGCACTAAAATTAAATTTACTCTCTCCATTTAAACGAGGCTCAACTTCATATTCCATATATTTAGTATTAAAACCAACCCAAGAAAAAATTCCTTTTGAAAAACGATTTTTTTCACTCAAATTGACAATTGTATTAGTAACACATCTTCTAAACATTCTAAAATCACTTGCTCCATTTTGAAAATGAATATCGCTAATAGCATCAATAAATTTATAGAATAGATTTTTACAAGCAGTCATAATTAAACCTTCAGCTTTTCTCTTCTTCATAACCATTGCTACTTGTTCATAATCTGGATTATTATCCAAAAAATCCATCATAGTTAATAAGTACTTAGGATTTTGTTGCATATCTCCATCAATAATACAAGTATATTCGCCACTGCTATGGCAAAGACCTGCATATATAGCAGCTTCCTTTTTAAAATTTCTTGAAAAAGAAATAACTTTAACATGTTTCTTATCATTATTATATACTTCAACTAATTCTTGATAAGTGTTATCTTTGGATCCGTCATCAACATAAATAAGTTCATATGCTTTAACTTCTTTTAATGCATTTGCAAGTTTATCGTATAAGCCCTTTACATTTCCTTGCTCATTATATGAAGGAATAATTACGCTTAATTTCATACTTTTCAACTCCTTGTTTAAATATTATAACATATTTTGAAAAAATAATTGATATTATTAATGAATAATGTTATAGTTATATCATAGAGGAGGAATAAAAAATGGAACAAAAAAATGTTATCTTATTAACAGTTATTTCAATTGCAACATTATTAACTGCTGTAGTAGGTGCTTCATTTGCATACTTTAGTACTACTGTAGAAAAAAATGTTACAGGACAAGCAAACGAAGCGTCAGTAACAACAGCAAAATACACAGCTTCAACTATTACATTCTCAACTACAGGAGATAAAATTGTAATGGAAAATGCAATTCCTGGTGATAGTAAATCAACTACATTTGAAATTGCTAACTCAGGTAATACTGATATTACTTATAATGTAGCATGGACTGGAGTTACTAGCACATTTGGTGAAAAAGATGCTGATGCTACTGATGGTACTGATGTAACAAATCCACAAGATAACTTAAAGTATTCATTAGTTTGTGTTGATGCTGATTCTAGAGCAGAAGTAATTAATACTAATGATGTTGTTGCTCCAACAACTGCAACAGCTAGCATTAAAGCAGGACAAGTTATCGGTGCTGGAAAAACTCATGAATGTACTTTAACTGTTAAATTTATTAACATAACTGATGCTTCTCAAAACTATAATCAAGGTAGAAGTTTTGAAGGAACAATTGATGTTACAACTGAAAATATTCAAAAATAATAAAGTCTTTTGACTTTATTTTTTTTTTCTTCTGTGTTATCATAATAATATGAAATGATAAAGGAGTGCCATTATGAATAATAATAACAACGAAAATCCAGAACTAGAAAAGAAAATTCAAGAAGAAACAGAAGAAATAGAAGAACAATATCGTATTTTAAAAGATGAAGAAGAAAAAGAAGATAGAAGAAAAGTTGTTTTATTAATTGCATTATTTTTTCTATTATTCTGTGCATCATTTACAGGGGCAACTATTTCTTATTTATCATATAAACATTCTCAAGATAATAAACCAAATGTAGTTGAAGAAGGAAATGACAATAGGAAAGAATATGGATTAAACTATGATACTAATGGAGATGGAATTCCTGATTTAAATATCGATTATGATGGTGATGGTGTTTGCGACTTTAATTGTGATGCAAATAACAATGGTCGACCAGATACAAATTTAATGAATCATGATACTAACAATGATGGAATGTGTGATTTAAATTGTGATACTGATAGAGATGGGTTCCCAGACTTAGACCTTGATTTTGATAATGATGGAATTTGTGATATGAATTGTGATACTGATGGTGACAGAGAACCAGATTTAAACATAGACACAGATAGAGATAAAGTATGTGATATGAATTGTGATACAGATGGTGATGGGAAACCAGATGATAAAATTGCTGAAGAGCCAACAACTCCACCAAATAACAATGAAGATCCAACAACTCCTCCAAGTAACGGTGAAGATGAACCAACACCACCAAGTAATGGAGATAATGATGATCCATCAAATGGTGAAGATGAACCGAACAATAAACCAGATGATCCAATTCAAATGTCTATCTTGTTTACAGCAAGTAATAAATTTGAAGCAAAAGATATAATACCAGGATGGAAAAGTGAAAATCCACATGAATTCTCAGTAAAAAACACTGGTAATAGTAACGCAGCTTATGATGTGGTATTTAAAAATATTTTTTCTGATTTTGAAAATCCGGAAAATTTAAGATACTCAATTACTTGTAATAATATTGTTCTTATATCAGATGCATTAGTTCCTATTAGTGATAGAATTGTTTTGCCAAATGAAATAGTTGCAGTCGGCGAAACAAACGTTTATAAAGTATATTATAGATTTGTAAATACAGGAACTAATCAAGACAATGATCAAGGTAAAACATATCATGTTGAAGTTGATGTTACAGGAAGATCATAATCCCAATTAAACTGACTATTTTAGTCAGTTTTATCTTGTCTTTTTTTATTAAATAAATTATAATGGTAAAAGAGAATAGGGGTATTTTCTATGGATAAGAAGGAGCAAATAAATTGGCTAAGTATCCTAAAAATAGTAGGTAATATTATTTCATGGACATTATTAACGTTACTTATCATAGTAGCAGGTTTTTTGTTGTATTATGTTATTTCGACTCAAATCTATGCAGTAAAAGGTGAGAAGTATGCACCTAAATTCTCTTTATATACTATAATAAGTCCAAGCATGACCCCTAATATAAACGTTTATGATATTGTAATTGATGAACGAATAGATGTTGATGATGAATTAAAAGTTGGGGATGTAATCACATTTATATCAACAAGTTCTATATCAAATGGGATGACTATTACTCATAGAATAGTCGATATTATTGATTCTCCAGAAGGACCTAAATATAAAACTAAAGGAGATGCCAATCTAACTCCTGATTATGCTTTAGTTACTAAAGATAAGATAATAGGTAAAGTTAAGTTTCGAATTCCTCAACTAGGAAGAATTCAATTCTTTTTATCAAGTAAGGGTGGCTGGCTATTTATAATCTTAATCCCAGCAATTATTATAGTTATAATAGATATTTTGAAATTATTAAACGTTGTTAAAATTAAACAAAAAGTCCATAAAGTAGAAGAAAAAACAGCTGAAGAAGAATTAGCTGATAAAGAAAGATTAGAAGTTGAACATAAGAAACAAGAAGAACTTAAAAAGAGACTTCAAGAAAAATCTAATAAAAATGCAGAAACGCCTACAATCATAAATGAAGATATTGTCTCTGAGGATTCTAAAGAAGAAGTTAATGATGAAACATTTATTGCATTCTTGGATGAATTAGATAATATTGAACCTGAAGAAATTGAATCAAAATCTTCAGAACCATCACTTGATGAAATTAAAGCTCGTTTATTAGCATTAGAAGAAGATGAAGAAGAAATTGATCTTCCAAAGAAAATTGAATTTAGAGAAGAAGAAATACCAGATGATATTGATCTTCCAACTTTAAGTAATGATAATAAACAAGAAGTCGTAGAGGTAGAATCAGTTGACATTGAAGAAGAACAATAAAATCCACTAGAAATCTAGTGGATTTTTTATGATTTAATTAATATACTTTCTATAAAAGAAATAACTTTATAAATAATAAAAGATATAATACCTAATAATACAATACCAGCCATTACTAAGTTTAAGTTAAATACTTGCGTTCCGTAAATTATTAAATAACCAATACCAGCTTTACTAACTAAAAATTCGCCCATAATAACACCAATTAAAGTCATTGATATATTGATCTTTAAGGAAGATATAATAACATTATAAGAATTAGGAATAACTAATTTAAATAGAATTTGTGATTTTGAAGCATGCAATGATTTCATCATTTTTATCTTAATTTCTTCTGTACTATTAAACCCATTCAATATATTAACTATACTTATAATTATATTAATTAAAAGTGCCATAATAATAATTGCTTTAGTATTTGCGCCAAACCAAATAATCAAAATAGGTCCAAGTGCTACTTTTGGTAGTGAGTTTAACATTGTTAAATAAGGTTCTAGTATCTTATTAAGAATTGGACATATATAAAGAATAATTGCTGTAGTAAAACCAATTATAATTCCTAAAAAGAAAGCAATAAATATTTCTTTAAGAGTCGTTAAGATATGTGTTATTAAATTGCCATTTATCAACAACTCCTTAATCGTATCGTAAACTCTACTAGGTGAAGAAAAAATAAAAGGATTAATAATTTTATATTTAGCAAGAGTTTCCCATCCAAATAATATAATACCTAGTAATAATAATTGTGCTAAAAAAATTATAATTTTCTTTTTCTTTTGAGTTCTTAAAAACTTCTTTTGGTCACTAGATAATAACATCTAACTCACTCCATAATAAATCATAATACATATTAAACTCTATTGCTTTTCGGTTATTTATTGGAGTACTTCTATTACTTAAATTAATTGGAATAATTTTCTTCACTATGCAAGGTCTTTTTGATAAAACAACAACTCTATCTGCCATACTAATGCTTTCAGCAAGGTCATGTGTAACTATAATAACTGTAATATTATTTTCTTTAGCAACTTTATAAACGTCATCACTTATAACTAATCTAGTTTGATAATCTAATGCACTAAAAGGTTCATCTAATAAAAGAATTTTTGGTTTTAATGCTAGAGTCCTAATTAAAGCAACTCTTTGCTTCATACCTCCTGATAAACTAGAAGGTTTCTTATCTTTAAAATCATATAAATCATACATTTTTAATAAATTATTAACATAATCTAAATGTTCTTTATCATTAATATGATTAATTTTTAAACCTAATATTGCGTTTTCATAAATTGATAACCATGGAAGAAGAGCATCTTGTTGAAGCATATAACCAATATTATCATTATTTTTAAAACAAACGCATCCACTACTTGCATTATCTAATCCTGCTAAAATAGATAATAAAGTACTTTTACCACAGCCACTACTACCAACTATAGCAAGAACTTCTCCTTCTTTTACTTCTAAATTTATATTATCAATAGCTTGTACTTCTCCATCGACAGTATTATACTTTTTGCTAAGATTTTTGATATCTAGAATGTTATTCACTATAATTATTATTAATTAAATCATTATATGGAACATAATCATCTAATAAATCAGAATCTATCATAACTTTTTCCAAGTTTCTAAAAGATTCTTCGCTAATAAAAGTATTATTAAGCCATGAATCTGCCTCTTTATACCTTGTTACAATAGTAGTTAATTCATTTAAAGAAGAGTCAGGAAATTGATTTTGAATAACTTTAGCAATATCTTCTGAACTATTATTTTGAGTATATTCTAAACCTCTATTTATAGCTTTAGTAAATTTTTTAATTACATTTTTGTTATCTTCAATATAACTTTTTCTAGCATTGAAAGCAGTATAAGGCATTTCCCCTGATAATATACCAATGCTTCCAACTATATACCCTAAACCTTCTTTTTCTAATTTTGTTGCATTAGGTTCTCTTAGTGCAAGAATAAGAAGTCTCCAATATTATTCAAAATAAATTTCTATATAAAATACTGCGAAGTTCTAGGAAAACTAGAACTTTTTTTGGTCTAATTTATATAGAGGTGGAAAATTAGAGGTGAAAATTAGAGATGGAAAATGGATATAAAGATGTTAAAACACCAGAACAATTATTAAAATATATGTATGAAAATATAAAGTATGGATTTGTAGATGATAATGGAAAAGAATATGGACCATGGGATAATCAAGAATTTCAAGAAAGTTGCCAAACAAAATGGCATCTTTTGATAAACCCATATATGGTTGTACAATGAGTGAATTTGTTGATTATATTTTAGAAAATGCAAAAGAATTGGGAAGTAAAAACGAAATAAATAGAAGGAGAATTAGATAATAGTTCAAAAAGAGGGACTAGAGATGTTAAATAAAATATAGAACACTATAATTTGTATGCGATTATTGCTATGACAAAGAATTAATTATGAAAAAGCAACAGAATTCGTGATATTAGATCTTCAGAAAAAAAGAAAATTTAGGAATTACTAATTTTAAATGGTATTATAATAAGAATTGATAAAATATTTAAAATGTTATAAACCAACTATTTTGGGTAAGATATAAATACATTTATTAAAATTATATACATGTGAAAATAATATGTTATAATGTTAAAGGAACAGTCGTTAGTCTAAAAGAAGGTGAAAAAATGTCAGAAATATTAAACCAAAGTGAAATAGATAAATTATTAGCATCAATAGAACAATTATTAGAAATAAATTTACCACCATTACCATACGTTAAACCATCACAAATAGAAGAACTTCCAGAAGGTGAAGATAAAGAAAAATGGAAAAAGGATTTCGCTAATGCTCAATATTTATATGTTTATCCTTTAGAAAAATTATTGAAATATATATCTATACAAGCTGGACAAAAATATTATAAATTAGACTATCAAAATTCATGTATAACACAAAGAGTACTTATGTTAGAAAAATTATTAGAACAAAAAGGATATACAAAAGAACAAATTAAGAATTTAATTCCCGTTTCAGAAGAACAACAAAGATTATTGTTAAGAGCTAAAGAATTAGGGTTTAAAGATGATGTAGCATGTTATAATGATTATAGAATTGCATCTGCTAGTAGTTTTCTTCAATCTTTAGGTAATACAACAAATGAACAAGAAAAGATAGAAAAAGGAATTGCTTAAAACATCATAAATATGATGTTTTTTTGTTCGTAATTAAATAAGATTTATCTTTTGATTTTAAAAATATATTAAATTTTTTAATTAATTAGATAATGATGTGAAAAAGTCGATAATAAATAATTTCCTTTTTTCTTAAAGTATTTTTTTTCATTTTTTTCATACTTTTAAATGAGGAGATAAGTTATGGATTATAACAATGTTATGAGAAATAAAGAAGTAAGAAATAAGAATAAAGAAATAATATTAGAAGTAGCTCTCACATTAAATAATGAATTATTTAATGAAAATAAAATTTCGTATAAAATGTTTAAATATACTGAGGAGAATATTTTAAAAGAATTAAAAATATGTGGGATAAGTAGATTTCATTAATTATACAAAATTACTGTAATGTTTATAGAAAGGAGAAAAAAATTGGATTTATTTACTGTTCGAAAGCAATTAAATACTGGAATACCACTTACAAGTATAAAACTTAAAGTAACAGATTATGCAAGAGTGTCAACCGACACTCGCGAACAAAAGAAATCTCTTCAAAATCAAGTTGAACACTTTGAACAATATATAAAAGCAAATCCAAATTGGACTTATGTTAAAGGTTATGTGGATGATGGAATAACTGGTATAATTGATATTAAAAGAAATAACTTTATGAAAATGATAGAGGATGCTAGAAATGGTGAATTTGATTTAATAGTTACAAAAGAAATATCTAGATTTTCCAGAAATACTCTTGATAGTATTAAATATACTAGAGAACTTTTATCTTACGGAGTAGCTGTATTATTTGTAAATGATAATATTAATACTGCTATGCCTGATTCTGAATTAAGGCTTACCATAATGGCTTCTATGGCACAAGATGAGATAAGACGTTTATCAGAACGTGTTAAATTTGGTATGAACCGTGCGATAGAACGTGGAGAAATACTAGGAAATGATTTGCTTTATGGTTATAAAAAAGATAAAGATACGGGAGCATTAAAGATGATTGAAGAAGAAGCAAAAGTTGTTAGAAGAATTTATGAACTATATGCAGTTGATAAATTATCTCTTTCTAAAATTGCTAAGATATTAAATAGTGAAGGACTAAAAACTTGCCAAAGTAAGAAATGGTATATATCGGGAATTTCAAGAATAATTGAAAATCCAAAATATAAGGGATATTATTGTGCTAAAAAATCTGAAATAGTAGATTATATGACAAAAAAAATAAAACACTTTGAAAAAGATGACTGGATTATTTACAAAGATATAACAAGAATACCACCAATTATTGACGAATTATTATGGGAAAAAGCTAATAAACGTTTAATGGCAAGAAAAAAATCTTTTGACAAAAGGAAAGAAGATAAAAGTATTTATAAAAATAGATATTTATATAGTGCTAAAATATATTGTGCTGAACACAATGCTATTTTTCATCGAAGAGAATTCAGAAAAGCTAAAAAAGACATTACTTGGGTTTGCTCTGAATATTTAAAACATGGTAAAACCACTTGTGATTCACCCAATATTAGAGAATCGGAATTAGATGCAATTTTTAAAGATTTAATATTTAAACTACAAATAGATTCTACTGAAGTAATTGATACTCTTATGAAATATTATAAACATTTAGAAATTGATCAGGGTATAAATGAAAAAATTAGCACTAGAGAAAAAGAAAAGAATAATATTTATGCTAAAAAAAATAAATTATTAGAACTTAGCTTGCAAGGTAGTTTATCAAATAAAGAATTCTACGAAAGAAATAGTTTATTTAATGAAAAGATAAAAGCAATTGATAATGAACTTGATCAGTTAAAAAATTATAGAGAGAAAATAAAAGGAGGAACAGATAAAACTAAAGAACTTACTGAAATTCTAAAAGATAAAATTAATTCTAAAAATACTATAACTAAAATAATTAGTTTACTACTTGATCATATTGTTGTATATAAAATAAGTAATGATAAAAATAATATGGATTTAAATATATTTTTATCTTATAAAGAAAATAATAAAGTGAAAATATTACAACCTATTTTAAAAAGTAATTATGAATTTAAAAGAGGATATGATACACAGGGAACTAAAAGATATAAGGTTAATTACCAAGTGAATTGTTATTTTTGTCTTTAAAAGACATTTAAATTTTTCGCTTGGTGACTTCTTCTTCTTACACTAAGTTCAAATAGATTTACAAAATCTCCAGTTCCTCCAATAAATGCCCCAGATAAAGCAGCAAACTCAACTGCATAATTTAAATTAATATTATTAATATCAACATTACTATTTTTAACACCATTAATGAAGTTTAAAGATGGCATACCACCTTTTCTACCTACTAAGACTTCTTTTCCAATTAAATCTTGAACAGAAAAATTGTCTATTTTTTCACGACCAACAATAAATTGTCCATCTCTTTTAGTAAGACCAGCAAACGTTACTAAATAATCTTCTTCTCCTCCTTCATAAACATATATAGTCCCTTCTGGACCACAAAAACCAATTTGCACATCATTTGATAAAACAGCAGCAGTAACTTTATCTGCTCCAGGAGTAAGAATTACTTCAATATCTAAACCTTCATCTTCAAAATAACCATTTTCTAAAGCAACATACCAAGGCGCATAAAAAACACTATGAGTTACTTCTGCAACTGTAATTTTTGTTAAATCATTGTTATTGTCTTTTTTTACTACTAGATTTACCATTGTGAATACAAATAAAATTGTAATTATTACTCCACCACCAATTAAAAATATCTTTTTCATAAATCCTCCATTTCTATACAATATAGTATTCAAAAATAACTGAAGTGCTAATTTTAAAAAAATCAAGACTTAAATTTACATATTTACATAAATACTATTATTTGTTATAATTGGTACATAATAAAGAGGAGTGAAACTTATGGCAGCTGATCAACAACTATTAAGTAAAGAAAGAGAGCTATTACAAAGAGTTTATGATTTACGTGGTGAAGATAGTGTGATAATTAAAAAGCATCATGATTTATATGAAACACTAAACGAAAGTAAAGCCTCAAAAGAAGAGTCTAAGAAAAAATTAGAAGATGAAAATCGTAGTTTAGAAATTGAAATGGCAACATTAAAAGAACAAGGCGATGAATTTGTAAAAGCTTTTCAAGGTTTTAGTCGTGAAACATATAGTGTTATTCTAGAAAAGCTAAATATTTCATTTGATCCACAAGAAATGGTTGCAAAGGTAGAAAAAGAAGCTCCTGAACAAATTGCTTTAATGGAAAAAACTTTGACAAAAAAGAAAGAAGAAGTTGAAGAGTTAGGAAATCAGATTCTAAAAGATGAAAGCGATATAAAAGAAGCAAATATAAACCTTGAACAAGCTGAAAAAGATCAAAAATCTTTAAATAATATTATTGAATCAGCACTTGAAGGAAATAAGGAAATTACTACTTCTCAAGTCGAAGAATTATTTAAAAAGGGTTTACAATTTAATGATGCAGATACTGAAGAAATAGAAACTATTATTATTGTAAAACAAAATAAATTACGTATTTTTGATGAAGACTATAAAAGATCAAAACTATCTTTAGATGAACAAAATGTTAATGAAGTTGAAGTTAATGATTATAAAACTTTAACTGAATTAATTGCAGCTCAAGCTGAAGAAGATGAAAAAGATAAAGAAAATAAGATTACTGATGAAACTGTAGAAAAAACTGAAATTATAAACGAGAGTACAAAAGAACAAATCGTAGATGGTTCTGTTGAACAGTTAGGTATTAATGCATCAGGATTAACTAATGAAGAAATAGAAATTATTAATAACGCTGATCCAATTACAGTTGCTAATAATTTAAAAATAATAAACGAAATAGGAGCAGAAATTAAAGAAAATATATTAGCTCTTGTCGACTCTGAATTGTCAGCTAAAATTGATATATTATATGGTAAAGGAAAAAAACCACAAGACATTAAATTTGCTTTAGATGTAATTGCTAATCTTAAAATAGAAGATATTAATAGTACTATATCTAAAATTGAAGCATTAGGATTAAAAGTTGGGGATTTACCTTTAGAAGTAATTAGAAATGTAGAAAAGTATATAGCAAATGTTAATGAATTAACTAATCATAATGTTGTACCTGATTCTAAGGAATTATCTAGCCATAGTTCATCTTTAGCGGCAATTGAACCAGAAATATATAGAACTAACTTAGATATAATGACTAATGCTTATGGTGTAAATTGTCATAAAGCTAATAATAAAATAGCTTTTGAAACAATTGCTCAAACAACAAAATCATTGGTTGGAAAAGTTGATTTATACATTGAAGCTGGAGAACCAGAAGTATTAACAATTGGTGCTGATTTATTAGCAAAAGATGCTATTGATGTATTATCTCGAATTGAATTAATTAAAACATTAGGTGTTGAATATAAGACTCCTGAAAAGTATAAAACAGTATTAACATCTCCGTCACAACTTGAAAAAATAATTGGCAAAGATGAAATACCAGTAACAGTTCCTACACAAGATGAAAATAATGAAAACTTAAAAGAAATTATTAATAGTGAAGAATGTGTAAATAAGTTATTAGATGCACAAGCAAATAATGATTTTTATGGAAAACATGTATGTGATGAAGCAACATATAGCACATTTGCTAAGATTGTTGAAGATGCATCAGCTTCAAGTGAAGAAGATATGGCTTATCTAATAGCTGATACAAGATTTTCAAAGAAGAAATTTAAAAGAAACTTAGAGTGGATGCTTGAAAATATTTCTGATGCAACTACTGAACAGATAATTATGACTGCACTTGCGACTAATTCAAATAAGACTGAAGAAGATCTTAAGAAGGTTGTAGAAGCTTTGGGTTTTAATTTAGCCATGGGAGGGAAATAAAAATGGAATTTCTAAAAGAGGTTGGATTTAGTGAAAAGGAAATTAAGGAAACTGAAAAAAATATTCCAGATTTACTTGCTGAGCAAATAAAGAAAGCAAAAGAGCTTGTTTTAGACAACATTAATTTCTTGAAAGATTTAGGTGTAACAAACTATCAAGAAGCTTTCATGGCATATTACGATATGTTCCTTATGGATCCATCAAATTTTCAAGATATATTTAATAAATATGATCGTGAAGATTTAATTAAAAAAATTGCAAAGAATGTTGCAATAATTGAACACTTATAAGATATTCGAATATGAATATCTTTTTAATTTATTAAATATCTTAAATAATAATCGAATAATTATTATTTACTACAATTTTTAAAACTTAAATTATGATATAATGATTTTAGAAAGCAGGATGTAATATGAACTTATTAAAAAACTTAAATTCCAAGCAATTAGAAGCGGTACAACACATTGATGGCCCTTGTCTTGTTCTAGCCGGAGCAGGATCAGGAAAAACGCGAGTATTAACTACAAGGATTGCATACTTAATTGAACAAGGGATATCTCCATATAATATTTTAGCGATAACTTTTACTAATAAAGCAGCTAAAGAAATGCGCGAAAGATTAAATGTTTTAATTGGAGATAACTATGCTTTTGTGGGTACTTTCCATTCTTTAGGAGTAAAGATAATTCGTGAACATCCTGAGTTAGTTGGATTAGATAAAAATTTTACTATTATAGATAGTGATGATGTTACAAACATTATAAAAAAAATCTTAAAAGAAATGGGACTAGATCCTAAAACTAATTCACCATTTTATATAAGAAATCGTATTAGTTTTATCAAAAATGAAATGCTAAGTGATGGTGAAATCTCCAAATATTTTAATACTCCACCTGAAAAAATTGCTGAAAAAGTATATTACGAATATCAAAATATTTTAAGAAAGAATAATTCAGTCGATTTCGATGATTTATTAGTTTTACCAGTTAAAATGTTTTTAGAAAATCCTGATATTTTAGAAATGTATCAAGAGCATTACCCATACATTCTTATTGATGAGTATCAAGATACCAATGAAGTTCAATACAAATTATGTAAGTTATTAGCTAAAAAATACCAAAATATTTTCATAGTTGGAGATCCTGATCAATCAATATATATGTTTAGAGGTGCAAATTACCATAACATTTTAAATTTTGAAGATGATTACAAAAATGCAAAAGTAATCCCTCTCGAAGAAAATTATCGTAGTACTGAATACATATTAAATGCTGCTAACTCTGTTATTAAGCATAACAAGGAAAGAAAAGAAAAGAATCTTTGGAGTAGTAATGGTAAAGGAGTAAAAACCAAATATTTAAGAGCATATGATGGTAAACATGAATTAACTCTTGTTCTTGATGAAATAAAGAGATTATTTGATGAAGGGTATAGTAAAAAAGATATTGCTGTTTTATATCGTACTAACGCTCAAGCACGTCTTGTTGAAGAAGAATTCTTAAAAGCTAATATACCTTATCGAGTAGTAGGTAGTTATTACTTTTATGCTCGTAAAGAAATTAAAGATTTAATTTGTTATTTAAAATTAATTCTAAATAATAATGATGAAATAAGTTTAAGAAGAGTAATTAATGTTCCAAAAAGAGGAATAGGAGAAGCTACTTTAACTAAACTTGAACAACTTGCTAATGATAATAGTATATCTATGTTTGAAGCTATTAGTAAAGGTAAAGAATTAGATTTTAAAAACCTAATTATAGAATTAACTAAGGAAAGTGAGAGCTTATCATTAACAGAATTAATCGATCTAATATTAGATAAAACTGGTATTAAAGAAGAATACCAAAATGATAAAACGTTAGAAAGTGACTTAAGATTAGATAACTTAGAAGAATTCAAATCAATAACAGCAACTTTTGAAGAACAAACTGGATCAGTAAACTTAGCTGACTTTTTAGAAGAGGTAAGTTTAATAGCTGATATGTCAGAACATCAAGAAAGCTCTGATGAAGTAACGTTAATGACTATTCATAGTGCCAAAGGTTTAGAGTTTGAAGCTGTCTTTTTAATCGGGATGGAAGAAGGAATATTTCCACATCAAAATTCATTTTTAGAAGAAGGTGGCATAGAAGAAGAACGAAGACTTTGCTATGTTGGTATTACTAGAGCTAAAAAAAGACTCTATATAAGTAATGCTAAAAGAAGAATGTTATATGGAAAAGAAACCATGAATCCTCCTAGTAGATTTATTGACGAAATAGATAAAGACTTACTTGAAATAAGTAATGAAAAAATGATCGACAAAACAAATTTTAATAAAGAAGATATGTATGTAAATAAAGATATCGTATTTAATAAAGGTGATTTAGTTGATCATTTGATATATGGCCATGGAGTAGTCTTAGATGTTATGGGTGATTTTGTATCAGTAGCTTTTTCTAAAAACTATGGAGTTAAAAAAATAATGAAAAATCATAAGAATTTGAAAAAAATATAGATATTAATTATTACAAAATACTAATATAATCATGATTAGTATTTTAATTTTAATTAAATTAGCACTTGGTGTTGACAAGTGCTAATTGTAGTGATAATATTACAAATAGAAAGAGATGATATTATATGAAGAAAAAACAATTTAAAGCAGAATCAAAGAAATTACTAGACATGATGATTAATTCAATTTATACAAATAAAGAAATTTTTTTAAGAGAATTAATTTCTAATGCTAGTGACGCTCTAGATAAATTATGTTATAAGTCATTAACTGACAAAAAGTTAGATATTAGGAAAGAAGATTTAAAAATTCATATTGATTTTGATAAAGAACAAAGATGTCTAATAATTAGTGATAATGGTGTCGGAATGACTTTAGAAGAACTAGAAAACAATTTAGGAACAATTGCTAAGAGCGGTTCAGAATTATTCAAAGAAAATAATAAAAAAGATACAGATATTGAAATCATTGGACAATTTGGTGTTGGCTTTTATTCTTCGTTTATGGTTAGTAAAAATGTTGTAGTTACTAGTAAAAGCATCGATAGTGACACAGCATATATTTGGGAATCTTCTGGTGTAGAAGGATACTCTATAAGAGAAGGAGAAAAGGAAAGTAATGGTACTGAAATAAAATTATACTTAAAAGAAAATACTGATGAAGTAAATTATGATGAATTCTTAGATAATAATACAATTGAAAGATTAATTAAGAAATATTCTGATTATATTCATTATCCAATTATAATCAAAGAAGAAACTACTAGTAAAAAAGAAGATAGTGAAGAAGAGATTAAAGAAATTAATGATAAAACACTTAATAGTATGGTACCAATTTGGAAGAAAAGTAAAAATGAAGTAACAGATGAAGAGTATAGTGATTTTTACACTGATAAATTTTATGATTATGAGAGTCCTGCTCGTATTTTTAGAAATGTAATTGAAGGAAAATGTAGTTTTACTAGTTTACTATTTATTCCATCTCACGCTCCTTATGATTACTACACAAAAGATTATGAAAAGGGATTACAATTATATTCTAAAGGTGTTCTAATTATGGATAAGTGTAGTGATTTATTGCCTGATTACTTTAGTTTTGTTAAAGGTTTAGTAGATAGTGAAGATATAGCTTTAAATATTTCTAGGGAAACTTTACAAGAAAACAATCAAATTAAAACAATTGCTACTAGTATTGAATCAAAGATAAAAAAAGAATTGGAAACAATGTTAGATGAAGAAAGAGAAAAATATGAGAAATTCTTTAAAGACTTTGGAACACAATTAAAATATGGAATATATTCTAGTTATGGTATGAAAAAAGATGTTTTAGCAGATTTATTACTTTATGTATCTTCTAAAGATAAAAAATACATAACTTTAAAAGAATATATTAGTAAAATGAAAGATAAACAAGATGTTATATACTATGCATGTGGTGAAACAGTAGATAAAATTGATTTATTACCACAAGTTGAAGCGTTTAAAGATAAAGGATATGAGGTACTTTATCTAACCGATCCTGTCGATGAATTTGTTATAAAAGTAATGGATAGTTATGATAATAAGAAATTTAAAAATGTATCGCAAGAAAATAACAACTTAGATAATGAACAAGAACAAGAAGAATTAAAAAAATTAAATGATAATAATAAAAAATTATTAAGTAAGATGGAAGAATGCATAAAAGATAAAGTTACTGCTGTTCGATTTACTAATCGCCTAAAAAATCATCCAGTTTGTCTTACTAGCAAAGGCGAATTATCAGTTGAAATGGAAAAAGTTTTAAATGCCATCCCAAATAACCAACATATTAAAGCAGATACAATTATGGAAATTAATGCTAATCATAAAATTGCTAAGACTTTAGAGAATTTATATAAGAAAAAAGACTATAAGTCATTAGAAAATTATACAAAAATATTATATGCAAACGCACGATTAATAGAAGGTCAGAGTATTGAAAATCCAACTGAAATAAGTAATTTAATTTGTGATATTATATCAAAAAATTAAGAAGAGTTTCTTCTTTTTTTTGTGTATGTTATAATTGATAAAAGGATAGTGATAATATTTATGAAAAATAAAACATTAGTTATATTAGCTGCTGGTATGGGAAGTCGTTTTGGAGGAATGAAACAAATTGAACCAGTTGGACCAAATGGTGAGTTTATAATTGATTATTCAGTTTACTCAGCTATAAAATATGGTTTTACAAGAGTAGTTTTTGTAATTAAAGAAGAAAACTTAAAAGTATTTAAAAATACCATTGGAAGTCGTGTAGAAGACCACATTGAAGTTTGTTATGCTTTTCAAAAATTAGAAGATATACCAGCTGGTTTTGAAGTACCAGAAGGAAGAGTAAAGCCATGGGGAACAGCTCATGCATTATATGCAGCAAGAGATTATATTGATAGTAAGTTTGCAGTTATTAATGCAGATGATTTTTATGGAGATGAAGCTTTTAAAGAATTATCAGAATACTTAGATACACATGATAATGATGTTATTGTTGGATACGAAATATCTAAAACATTAAGTGCAAATGGTTCTGTAAAAAGAGGGGTTATTTTTCATGATAATAGTATTGTAAAAAAGATAATTGAATCAAGTTGCATAAAAGATACCGAAGAAACAGTTAAATGTACTCCATTGGATACCAATATTCAAGAGTTTATTGTACCAAATAATCAACCAGTATCTATGCTAATTAATGGATTTACTAAAGACTTTGTTGATTATGTTGGTAGTGTAATGGAAAGTGACTTTGATCTTCATAAAGATGATTTGTTAAACTATGAAATGTTATTACCTGACATTATGTCTAGAGAAATAAATGAAGGTAAGAAGATTGAAGTTATTAGTACTAAATCCACATGGATGGGTATGACATATAAAACAGATTGTGATACTTTAAAAGAATATATTAACAATCAAATAAAAGAAGGAATTTATCCTAATAAATTATGGTAAAGAATAATTATCGCTGTTTGTTTTAGTAATATTTGGTATAATATAAATAGGTGATTCTTATGGATAGATACAACGAGCTTATAGATATAATAAATCAAGCAATATATGAATACTATATTTTAGATAATGCTACATTAACGGATCAAGAATATGATGATTATTATTATGAAATGCTTAAATTCGAAAATGAGCATCCGGATTTAATTCGCGAAGATTCTCCTTCTCAAAGAGTTGGTGGAGAAGCTGTTGATAAATTTGAAAAAGTAAGACATGAAAAACCTATGCTATCATTTGATGATATTTTTAATGAAGAGGAAATAAGAGCATTTGATGAAAAAATTAAGAAAAAGATTCCCCATCCAACATATACTTTAGAACCAAAAATGGATGGTTTATCTGGCTCTCTTTTGTATAAAAAAGGAATTTTAGTAAGAGCTGCTACTAGAGGAGATGGTACAATAGGGGAAAACATTACTGCTAATGTAAAAACAATTAAAAGTGTTCCTCTTAAGTTAACTAAACCTATCGATATTGAAGTTCGTGGGGAAATATATATGAGTAAGAAATCCTTTGATGCCATTAACGAAGAAAGAAAAGCAAAAAATGAAAGCTTATTTGCTAATCCTCGAAATGCAGCAGCAGGGTCAGTACGACAACTAGATAGCAAAATTACTGCTAAACGTAACTTGGATTTTATGGCTTATTTTATTCCTAATCCCGAAGATTATGGACTAACTACTCAAACTGATTCTTTAAATTATATGAAGGAATTAGGATTTGTTACTAATCATCAATTAAATTCATATGCAAAAAATGTTGATGAAATATTAAAGTATATTAAAGATTTAAACGATAAAAGAAAAGATTTACCTTTTGCTATTGACGGAGTGGTTTTAAAAGTTGATAGTTTAAAAGATGAAGAAATATTAGGTTTTACTTCCCGTGTTCCAAGATGGGGTATTGCTTATAAATTTCCCGCAGAAGAAGTTTTAACTACCTTAAATGAAATAAAATTTACAGTAGGCAGAACTGGCAAAATAACACCAAATGCTTTTTTTTCACCAGTTCATGTAGATGGATCCATTATTAGGAAAGCGACACTACATAATGAAGATTATTGCATAGAAAAAGATGTTAGAATTGGAGATGTTATCTCAATTCGTAAAGCTGGGGATGTCATACCTGAAGTAGTAGAAGTTAAAATGGAAAGAAGAAAAGAAAATAGTCAACCTTTCCAAATGATTAGTAAATGCCCAATATGTGAAGCTGATTTAGTTAAAAAAGACGCTAATTATTTTTGCCCTAATGATAAATGTCCGGCTCGTAAAATAGAAGGATTAATTCATTTTGTATCACGTCATGCTATGTTTATAGATGGGTTTGGAGACAGAATAATTGAAGAATTCTATAATATGGGATATTTAAAAAATGTTGTCGATTTTTATTTACTATATAAGTATAAAGAAGAATTAATGACTTTAGAAGGATTTGGTAGTAAGAGTATTAATAATCTTTTAAATGGAATAGAAGCTAGTAAAGAGAACTCTTTAGAAAGACTTTTATTTGCTTTAGGAATAAGACATGTAGGAAGAAAAACAGCTAAGATATTGGCTTCTAAATATAAGAGTATGGATGCTTTGATGAATGCAAAGTTTGAAGATTTAAAAGAAACTCCTGATATAGGTGAAATTATAGCTAAAAGTCTAACTAGTTATTTTGCCGATCCTGAAAATATAAGTTTGATAAATCATTTAAAAGAATTAAATGTCAATATGAATTTCTTAGGTAGTACAGCTGATGAAACAAATGAAGAAATAAATGGTAAAACTTTTGTATTAACAGGTACATTATCAAAACCAAGAGATTATTATAAAGAAGCACTAGAAAATCTTGGTGGAAATGTCGCTGGAACGGTTACTAAAAAGACAGATTATGTTGTTGTTGGAGAAAGTCCAGGTAGTAAATACAATAAAGCTCAAGAATTAAATATTGAAATATGGAATGAAGAACAATTAATAAAGGCACTAGAAAAGTAGTACCTTTTTTATTTTGTAATTTACATAACCCTATCTACTTGTTTTTTTTATTTTGTAAAATCTTTTTTAACATATTTATTAAAAAGTCAAACTAAAATAATATTAAGTTATTTGATATAATACCCAATATGTAGTATAATTTAAATACTTAAGAAGAGGTGGCAAATAAATGAAAGAGTTTAAAAACTTTTGTAAAAGTAATAGAGTTTTTGTGGTACTAATGGCAATAGTCTTGATTTGTACAGTTATAATAGGAATTTGTTTAATAAGTTATTTTTATGGTGGAAACAAATATAAAGACACTAGAAGTGAAGAAATTAAGAAATATGAAATTTCTGATTCTCATGTAAAAGAGATTGAAAGTAAGTTCATAGCTGATGAACAAATTAATAAAGTGACAATTACATTCTCTGGACCTAAAACTACTATCTATATTAAATTGGAATTTGCACCTAAAGTATCTTTAGTCGAAGCCGAAGGAAAAGCATTACTAGTATTAGATGAATTTAGTGAAGATGAAAAGAAAGCATACGATTTTCAATTTACTTTAATTCAAGATGCTACTACTGAATCAGAAGGATTCAAAATAGCTGGAGCTAAAAATAAAAATGGAACAAATCTAGTATGGACACAAAATAATAAACCTGAAGAAACAGATAATGAGGAAACGAAGAAATAGTGAGGTTAGTAAAATATGAAGAAAAAAAATAAAATACTACTGATTGCATTTATTGCTTTATTTGTTGTAGTAATGGGATATTTTGGTTATAAAATTTTAACTGATGAAAAAAGATTAACTTCTGAAGAAAAAGATTGGATATCTAATAATACAAGCACAATTCAAAATATAAATGTATTAAATGATGTAGAAATAGTTGGGAATAATGGATCGGGTGTCTTTTTTGATTTTATTGGAGATATTAAAACAGAATATAATATTACTATTAATCCAATTACTTATAATCGCGGTGAAGAAGCAGGTAATAGTTCTAAATCATTTAAAGTTGTTGATAAATTAAATGATAATCATTTGCTATTTAAAGAAGAACATTATGTATTAGTTGGTTTACCTAATAGAATTGAAAACCCTGAAACATTAAATAAAGTTGGAATTTTAAGTTCTGATGAAGAATTTGTGAAACTATATCTTAAAGATAATGAAATGACTTTCGTCAATTACAATAGTTATAATGAATTATTAGAAGCTTTCAAAAACCAAGCTGATATTGCGAATATTTTAATACCTTTAGATGAAAATTTAACAACAATATTAGAAAATGATTATGTAATTCAACATCATTATAGTGATATGAAAAAGTACTTTGTTTACGAAATGCCAGAAGAAAATGATATATTTAGTAATATTATTAGAAAATATTATTTAAAATACAAAGAAAAAAAACTTGATAAAGAAATAGCTAAAAATACCTTAGATACATTTGTTAATGCTTTAAATATTAGTGAAAAAGATTTAAAAGAAATTCAAGCTGATGATATTAATTATGGTTTTGTTAACAACAGTCCATATGAAGTTTTAATTGGTGGAAACTATGGTGGTATAATTGGGGAATACATCAAAACATTTAGTGATGTAACAAATACTGAATTTAAGTTTGTAAAATATAAAAATACCGATGCATTTATTAAAGCTTTAAATGATGGTAAAGTTGATGCTTACTTTGATTTCTATAATATCAATACTGATTTTAAAACAGTTGGTAATGGTATTCAAATAACTTATAATGTTTTATCTAGAATTGATGATTATACAATAATAAATTCTATCAATTCTTTAAGAAATAAAGAAGTATATGTTAAAGATAATAGTAAATTAGAAAAATATTTAGAAAATTATGATTTCTTAGATGTAAAAGTATATAAAACTAATAAAGATTTAAAGAAAATCTTAAAGAATGATGTAATAGTTATTATTGATAAAGAAGAATATGAATATAATGCTAATGAATTATTTTCTGAATACAATGTTAAATATACTGAAACTATAAATAATACATATAACTTTAGAGTTAAAGAAAATAATACTTTATATATTTTGTTTGATAAATTTATAAGTACAATAGATTCTAAAGAAATGATTAATAAAGGATTATATAATCATAGTGTAACCATTAAAAGTGGAACAATAGCTGGTAAGATAGCTAAATACTCATTAGTTATTGTAGCAGTTGTGATAATTGCCTTAATTGTCGTTTATCTTTCTTCAAGAAAAATTAAAATAGTTAAAAAAATTAAAAAAGTTGATAAGATGAAATACATAGATCAATTAACATCTCTTAAGAATCGTAACTATTTATCTGAAAATATCAGTGCTTGGGATAACAATACTATCTATCCACAAGCAACTATTGTAATCGACTTAGATAATGTTCAAAATATTAATGACACAATGGGATATGATGCTGGAGATGAACAAATTAAAGCAGCAGCGAATATTCTTATTAAAACCCAATTAGATAATAGTGATATTATTAGAACTGATGGTAATGAATTCTTAATATACTTAGTTGGATATCAGGATAAACAAGTTGTGAGTTATATAAGAAAGCTTTATAAAGAGTTTAAAAATCTTCCATATGAATATGGAGCAACAATTGGATATAGTATGATATTGGATGATATAAAAACTATTGAAGATGCAATGAATGAAGCTGTAGATGATATGAAAGTTAAAAAGGAAGAACAAGAATGAAACGTGTTAGAAAGTTTATAAAAAATTTTATTAATGCAATAACACAACCAGAAATGCAGATACTACCTGGACAATTAGCATTTTTCTTCTTTTTGTCTGTTGTACCAATAATAACTTTAATTAGTTATGGGGCATCATTCTTGAATCTTCCAATGGATTTCATATCCGCTTTTATTGAAAATGCTTTTGGTGCTAATACAAAAGAATTAATAATGCCAATGGTAACAGGAACATCAATTGATTTGGGATATATTATCTTCTTGATATTTGGTTTTATCATTGCATCAAATGGAGCTTCATCAATTATCATTACTTCAAATATTTTATATGACATTAAGGACTCTGGTTTTTTTAAACGTCGTTTAAAATCTTTAGTAATGACATTGGTAATTGTACTATTATTTGTCTTTATTCTAGTGATTCCTGTTTTTGGGGATAAAATATTAGACATGATTAAATTAGTTAATTTTAATAGTGCGGTAACAAATAAAATAGAAACAATCTTTAATCTTATTAAAGGACCAACATCTTGGATTGTAATATTTGGGTTTATTCGATTAATATACATATTGGCACCTGATAGAAAACAATCATCATATGTTAATTATGGAGCAATATTTACTACAGCAGGATGGGTAGGAGCAACATTTATTTATTCATATTATGTTAATAATTTTGCTCATTATGATATATTATATGGTGGACTTGCTAATATCGTTGTATTAATGTTATGGGTATATTTATTAGCATTCATCTTTGTGATTGGAATGGCATTAAATATTCGTGAAGAAAATGAACATACAAAGCAAATAGAAACTTTATCATAAACCACAGAAAATGTGGTTTTTTATTATTTTTATAATGAGAAAAAAGTAAAAATAAGTTATAATAAATAAAGGTGAGTAGTATATGCAAGAAGTAATTAATATTTTAGTTAGTACATTAAATATAAGTGAAAATCAAATAAATGAAGTTTTAAAAATGTTAGAAGAAGGAGCAACAATTCCTTTTATTGCTCGTTATCGAAAAGATAAAACTGGGAACTTAAATGAAGATGAAATTAGAGCTATTGAAGAACAATATAAACATCAAAAAAACTTGTTAGAAAGAAAAGAAGATGTTATTCGTCTTATTGATGAAAAAGGACTTCTTACTGATGAAATAAAAGAAAGCATTTTAAAATGCACTAAATTAACTGAAATAGAAGATATATATCGACCATACAAAGAAAAGAAAAAAACAAAAGCAAGTGAAGCAATTAATAATGGTTTAGAACCACTTGCTAAAATGATTATGGCTTTTCCAACAACTGGCAACTTAGAGTCTATGGCTTCAAAGTTTTTAACTGAAAAAGTACCTACTACAGATGTAGCATTAGAAGGTGCTGGATACATTATTGCTGAATGGATAAGTGATAATGCAAACTATCGTAAATGGATTAGAACTAATGTCTTTATTAATGGAAATATTACATCTAAAATCAAAAAAAATGCTGAAGATCCTAATAAAGTATATGAAATGTATTACGATTTTTCTGATCGGATAAAATATATTAAACACTATCGTGTTCTTGCCCTTAATCGAGGAGAAAACGAAAAAGTTTTATCTGTATCTATTGATATGAATAAAGAAGAAATTGAATCATATTTAGAATCAAAACTAATAAAAAATAAAGATTCCTTTGTTGTTGATTTAGTAAAGAATAGTATTAAAGACTCTTTAAAAAGATTAATACTACCAAGTATTGAAAGAGAAATAAGAAGTGAGTTAACTGAAGAATCAGAAACTAAAGCTATTGAAACTTTTAGTACAAATCTTGAACACCTTTTATTAACGAGACCAATTAAAGGTATGGTTGTATTAGGTTTTGATCCTGGATATGTTAATGGGTGCAAATTAGCTGTAGTTGATGAAAATGGTAAATACTTAGATTCAACCGTAATAAAACCATTTTTAAATGGTACTAAACAAGATGAATATATTGCTGCTAGTAAGCTTATTGTTAAAAACTTAATTGAAAAATATAATGTTGATATAATTTCTATTGGTAATGGAACTGCATCTCGAGAGTCAGAAAAATTCTGTGCAGAAATGATTAATGAATATAATTTAAAATGTAAGTACATCATTACTTCTGAAGCAGGAGCATCAGTTTATAGTGCTTCCAAAATAGCTATTGAAGAATTTCCTGATTTAGCAGTAGAAAAACGTAGTGCAGTATCTATTGGACGACGTATCCAAGATCCGCTATCTGAATTAGTTAAAATAGATCCAAAATCTATTGGTGTTGGGGAATATCAATATGATGTTAACCAAAAATCATTAGGTGAAGCTTTAGATTTTACAACATCAAAAGTAGTAAATGAAGTCGGTGTAAATGTTAATACTGCTTCTAAAAGTATTTTAAAATATGTTTCTGGATTGACGAAATCAGTAATTGAAAATATTTATAAATATAAAGAAAATAAAAAAATAACAACTCGTGAAGAACTTAAAAAGATTAAAGGTATGACAGAAAAAGTCTATGAACAATCAATTGGGTTTTTAAGAATACCAGATGGAATTAATCCTTTGGATAAAACAGGAATTCACCCAGAAAGTTATGATATTACTAACAACCTTTTAGATGTTTTAAATTTAAAAATTGAAGATATAAATACTGATAATTTTAAAAATACTTTAACTAATCAAAATATAGATAAACTATCTAAAGAATTAAATACAGATATGTACACTTTATCTGATATTATTAAAGAATTACAAAATCCTGGTTTGGATCCTCGTGATGAATTAGAAGCGCCAATTTTAAAAAGTAATATTCTGCATATTGAAGATTTAAGTATTGGTATGGAGTTACAAGGAACTGTTAGAAATGTTGCATCATTTGGAGCATTTATTGATATCGGACTACATGATGATGGATTAGTCCATATCTCAAAAATGAGTAAATCATTTGTTAAAAATCCTAATGATATAGTTCATGTTGGAGATATAATTACTTGTTATGTTGATAATATTGATTTAGAAAAGCAAAAAGTAGGGTTATCATTAATTAAACAATAGAAAGGAGGAAAGATATGAAATTAAAGTCATCTTTTCTAATATATTTTATCGAAATAGTTTTCTTAGAATTATTAGTAAGACATTTATTTCTTGATAATGTGATTAGTCCTAAAATAATTTATGTTATAACATTCTCTACGTCTCTAGCTTTAATTTTATCTTTGGTAACAAAAATATTTCCAAAGATTATTAACAAGATATTAACTATTTTTTTTAGTTTAGTAATTTCGATTTATTTTGGATTTCAATTTATTTTTTTTAAACTATTCTCTGTACCATTTTCATTTAACACTATTGAACTTGCTGATCAAGCTTTAGATTTTATTGCCATTATTAAAGAAGCAATCTTAAATAATATTGGGTACTTAGTAGTAATACTGATTACTTTTATTATTACTTGTATCTTTATAAGAAAAATAGATTCAACTTGTTTTGATCGTTATCAAATATTGTCATACCTTTTATTAATTACAGCATCTTGTGGATTAGATTATTACTATTTAGTTCATGATAAACAAGAGTATGACAGTCCTTATAATTTATATAAACAAGTGGACGATCAGATTGCTCTTATTGATCAATTTGGTTTGTTATCATATACAGAAATTGATATTAAGAGAGTAGTATTTGGGTTTAACCTAGAAGATGTTAATTTAATAATTGATGAACAGAATAATCAACCATCTAATGAAGAAATAATCTATGGGAATAATGAACTTGATATAGATTTTAATAAGTTAATATCTGAAACTGATAATAAGAGTTTAATCTCCTTACATGAATATTTTCGTGATTCAGAAGGATCAAATAAAAACAAATATACAGGTATGTTTAAAGATAAAAATTTAATCTTCATTCTTGCCGAAGGATTTAATGAGGTAGCAGTAGATGAAAGTAGAACGCCAACTTTATATAAACTCATTCACGAAGGTTTTAATTTTACTGATTTCTATTCACCAGTATTTTTAAGTACTACAGGTGGAGAATTCCAAGCTACCACAGGTCTTATTCCAACTCAAGAAATACTAAGAACATGGAAAAATAGTGAACCTTCTTTAAAATATGCTCTAGGTCATACGTTTAACGATTTAGGATATACAGTAAATGCTTATCATGATTGGACTTATACTTATTACAAAAGACATATAACAATGGAAACACTAGGTTATGATAGTTATATGGGATGCAATAATGGTATGGAGGATTTATTATCTTGTAAGTGGCTTCCTAGCGATAGTGAAATGATGAAAGTAACAGCACCGCTTTATATGAATAATGAACGTTTTCATACATATTATGTAACTGTTAGTGGACATTCACCTTACGCGCGAGGAGCTAACATTGTTAATAAACATTATAATTCTGTTGCTAATTTAAATATGTCAGAAAATATTAAATACTATTTAGCTAGTCAAATAGAATTAGATAAAGCCCTAGAAGAATTAATGAACCAATTACAAATATCTGGTCATTTAGATGATACTGTAATTGCTTTAGTAGGAGATCACTATCCATATACATTAACTGCTGAGGAAGTAAGTGAAGCAGCAAGTTATAAAAAAGACGAAATAGTTGAGGTAAATCATAGTAATTTTATTCTATGGAGTAATGATATGGAACCAACTACAATTACGAAAACAGGAAGTCAAATTGATGTATTACCAACATTACTTAATTTATTTGGAATACCTTATGATTCAAGATTAATAGTTGGTAAAGATATATTAAGTGATTATGAAGGAATTGCTATTTTTTCTAATCGTAGTTGGGTTACTGATAAAGGAACTTATTATGCAAATAAAAGAAAATTTATTCCAAATGATGGAGTAGATGTTGAAGATGGGTATGTTGAAAGTATTAATAAAAGAGTATCAAATGCTTTTGTAATGAGCAAACTAATTATGGATAATGATTATTATTTAAAAATTAAAGAATAGTTAATAGCTATTCTTTTTTCTGTATAGTGTCGTAATTCATGATATAATTATATATAGGAGTGGTATCTATGTGTGGTATAACTGGATTTATAAATAATAGATCACAACAAGAGAAAGAAACAATCTTAAAACAAATGAATAAAAGAATTGAACATCGTGGACCAGATGCCGAAGGTATGTTTATAGATGATAATATAGCATTAGGTCATAAACGTCTTTCTATCATTGATTTAAATACGGGTAATCAACCAATATATAATGAAGAAAAAGATATTGTTATTGTCTTTAATGGAGAAATATACAACTTTCAAGAACTAAGAGAAGAGCTAAAAGATAGACATAAGTTTCAAACAAACTCTGACACTGAAGTCTTAGTTCATGGATATGAAGAATGGGGACATGAATTAACCAAAAAATTGCGTGGAATGTATGCTTTTGCAATATGGAATACTAAAGAAAAAGAATTGTATGTGGCAAGAGATGAATGGGGAATCAAACCATTATATTATTACTTTACTAAAGATACATTTATGTTTGCCTCAGAAATAAAAGCTTTCTTAGATCATCCTGACTTTAAAAAAGAACTAAATGAAAGTATTTTATCAGCTTACTTATGTTTTAATTCAACTCCAACAGAAGAAACATTTTTTAAAGGTGTACGAAGATTGCAACCAGGTCATCAATTAATCTATAAAAATGGTATTATTAATATTGAAAGATTCTTTAAATTAGAGTTTAAAGAAACAGAAAAAGATATAGATACCATAGTTAAAGAAATCCATTCAGCTATGGAAGATTCTGTTAAATATCACCAAATAGCAGATGTTGAAATAGGTTCATTTCTATCTAGTGGAATAGATTCTTCGTACTTAGTATCATTAGTTAAACCTGATAAAACATATACTGTAGGATCAGACAATAAGAAGTATGACGAGATATCTTATGCTAAAGATTTAGCTGCTAAACTTAATATAGAGAATAAATCGAAAATAATATCTAAGAAAGAATATATTAAAGAGTTTCCTAAAATTATGTATTATATGGATGAACCACTAGCAGATCCAGCAATTATAGCTTTATACTTTGTATCTGAATTAGCTAGTAAAGATGTTAAAGTTGTAATGTCTGGTGAGGGTGCTGATGAATTATTTGGTGGGTATAATACTTATAAAGAAGAAATTGATCAAAGTTGGTATATGAAAATACCATACTTTCTAAGACATATTGCATCTAATATAGCAGGTCTCTTTCCTGATGTAAGGGGATTAAACTTTATATATCGAAGAGGTCAAAAATTAAAAAATTATAATATTGGTTTAGGAAGAGTATATAGAGATAAAGAAGCAATGAAAATTGTTAAGTGTTCTAATCAAATAAAAACTAGAGATATAACTGCACCATACTATGAAGAATATAAAAATAATTCTAATATTGTTCAAAGACAAGTAATTGATTTCTATTTTTGGTTAGTTAATGATTTCTTACATGCCGTAGATCGCAATACGATGATGTTTAGTTTGGAAGCAAGAACACCATTTTTGGATAAGAAAGTTTATGAAGTAGCAAGACAATTACCTATTAGTGCTAAGATTGATAAAAAAAATACAAAACTGGCTCTTCGTTTAGCAGCCAAAAAAGTAATACCTAATGAATCATATAATCGTAAGAAATTAGGATTCCCAGTTCCATTACGTGAATGGATGAAAGATGATGATCTTTATAATGAAATTAAAACTAAGTTACAAGGTGATGTAGCTAATAGATTCTTCAATACAAAGAAAGTTATAAAAATGTTAGATCAACACAAAAAAGGGAAAAAAGATAACTATAAAAAAGTTTGGAATGTTTATACTTTTATTATCTGGTATGAACAATTTTTCGAAGCATAATTATTAAGTAGAGGTGTATAAAATGATAAATATAAAAATTGATTCTCGTAAAGTTAAAAAAGGTGATACATTTGTAGCCTTAAAAGGAACTGCTGTAGATGGTCATGATTATATTGACCAAGCTATAGCAAATGGGGCAACAAAAATAGTTGCTGAACATGGTAATTATTCTGTTGAAACAATTATTGTTGATAACTCTGAAGAATGGTTAAAAGACTATATAACTAGTACTTATAGTAAAGAAGTAAATAAACTATGTATACTTGGTGTAACAGGTACTAATGGAAAAACAACTACTTGTTACTTAACTTATCAAATATTAAATAAGTTAAACATTAAGACTGCTTATATTGGAACAATAGGTTTTTATTGTAATGGTAATTCAAGAGAACTTCCTAATACAACACCTAATATATTAGATTTATATGAATTACTTTTAGAAGCAAAAGAAAATGGCTGTACGCATGTCATTATGGAAGTTTCTTCTCATTCATTAGTTTTTGAACGTGTTAAAGGTCTTAAATACAAAACAGCAGCATTTACTAATTTAACAGAAGATCATTTAGATTTTCATAAGACAATGGATAACTATTTTGAAGCTAAGAATCTATTATTAAAACAATTAGAAGGTTCTTATATTGTTAACTATGATGATGAATATGGATGTAAGATAAAATACAATAATATTAAATCGATTGGATATAACGGAACATATATAAAAATAGTTGATTATAAAGATACATCTAAAGGTACTTTAATTAATTTTAGATATAATGATAAAGATTATGAAGTTGAAACAAACTTAAAAAGTACTTTCAATGTTTATAACTATTTAACATCATTAGCAATTATTACTGATATTGGTGTTGATGTTGAAGATGTTTTAAATGTTACAAAAAATATATATCCACCTAAAGGTCGTTGTGAACAAATTAAAGTACCGGGAGGTATTGCTGTAGTAGATTATGCTCATACACCAGATGCTGTTGAAAAAATAATTAAAGCATTTAATGAAAATAAGAATGGTAAAGTAATTACTATAGTTGGATGCGGTGGCGATAGAGACCCTATTAAAAGACCAATAATGGGAAGAATTGCTGTAGAAAATAGTGATTATGTAATCTTAACAAGTGATAATCCTAGAACAGAAGACCCTAAAAAAATAATGGATGATATATTAACAGGAGTTCATACTGATAATTATGAAGTAGAACTTGACCGACGAAATGCCATTCATAAAGCATTAGATATGATGAATAATAACGATATACTTCTTATACTTGGTAAAGGTCATGAAGATTATCAAATAATTGGTCGTGAAAAAATTCATTTTGATGATCGTGAAGAAGTAGAAAACTATATAAATAGTAAAAACTAAATTAAACAAATCATAATTGTTATGGTTTGTCTTTCTATTTTAATATGGTAAATAGATTATATGTAAAAATACCATCTTAGCAGTATTTTTACAAAAAAAATCAATCTTTTCAGATTGACTTAATCATTAACGTCACATTGATGCGACGATTTTACCTTATGGAGCGATTATCAAAGGGGGTAACCCTTTTGATAGACAAATTCATTTGTATTTGATGTATTAATTATAATATGTATTTTAGATTTAATCGGAATTTATCAGAAAAAACGGAAATTACTAAGAAAATGCTAGGAAATTTAGTATAATTTTATTAGTATTATAACTTGAATTACTGTTGGAGGTATTAATGAATAAAGAAGAAATATTAAGAAAGGTAGATATATTATATATAATGTGGAAAGAAGGTAATCTTGGAGGAGAATTTATGCCAGAAGATGAAAATCCACATTTAGAAAAAAATTCATTAGAAAACTATTTGTATTTTACATTGCCTATGGCACTTAATTATCAAAGAAATTCTTATACATTATGGGAAAATGCATTAAAAACATATAATGATGAAGAAACAAGATTTGTATTTAATCCTAAAAAATGTTTACAAAAATCTTTTGAAGAAGTACAATTTGCTCTTGCAAAATACAAAGTTGTCTTACAGAAATAAAAACAAACTGAAATATGGATAACACTTTGTGCTACTTTCGTAGAATTATTTGATGGAGATATTAGAAAATTATTTGATGAATTAGATAATGATGTTGATAAAATTAGAGATTTTATACAAATTCAAAATAGAAAGAAATTTCCATATTTAGCAGGGACTAAAATATGTAACTATTGGCTATACGTTATTTATCAATATACTGATAGAAAATATAAAAATATAGAAAATTTAACAGTAGCACCCGATACACATGTTATTAAAGCAACTCATAGGCTAGGACTTATCAATGATGAAGAATTAGAAAGTTCTGATGTTCAATTGATAGTAATAAACAAATGGAATAAACTATTTAAAGGAACCAAATATAAACCCATTGATATTCATACTGCATTATGGTTATGGAGTAGAAATGGATTTATTGATTTAGATGAGAAAGTTTTAGATAATATTTCTATGAAAAATATAATTAAGAATTCATATGAACAAAATAATTATATAGAAAAATTCAGGAGAAGAGATTTACTTACTTTTGAAAAAAATGTTTTTGATAGAGTTATAGAATTATTACCAAAACGAGGAAAAGTTCTAGATTTAGGATGTGGTAATGGATATCCTTATGATTATTATTTATGTTCTAAAGGGTTTAACCTTATGGGTGTAGATTTTTGTGAAAAACATATAAATGAAGCAAAAAAGATAAATTCTAATGCAACTTATAGTGTTAATGATATTGAAAACTATAATATAGAAACACAATATGATTTAATAATGATGTTATTTTCATTACTTCATTTACCAAGAGAAAAACATAAAGAAGTATTATCTAACATATATAATAGCTTAACTGATAATGGTATATTATTTCTTACACTTAGAGATGAAGATGCAGGTATAATAAAATATAAAAGCAATTTTTGTAATCAAGAAATGATGTGGAGTTATTATGATTATGAAACATATATAAAAATACTTTCTGAAATAGGCTTTAAAGTCATATATAGTGAAAATCAAAATAAATATGGTATTGATGAAAGTCATAATTGGTTAATATTACAAAAAAAAGCATGTAGGAAGGATGTATTTCTACATGCTATATTTTTTTCTTTAATTGTAATAATCTATTTATTGTCATAGTAGGACAATATTCTTCTGGCAAGGAATTATTATTAGGATTGAACCAACAAGTATCAATTCCATTATTCATTCCGCCTAATATATCAGTTGTTAATGAATCACCAATTAATAACATTTTATTTTTATCTTTATTTTGAATTTTATCATATAAGAAATTAAAAAATTCTGGCATTGGTTTTGAAAATCCAATTTCTTCTGAACAAATAATTGATGAAATATATGACTTTAGGTTTGCTTTTTCTAATTTGTTAATTGCAGCGTCTTTAGGACCATTTGTAGCAATAATAATCTCATAATCAGAATTAAGTTCTTGTAGTAATTTACAAGCATTTTCAATTTCTACTATATTAACTCCTAACATACTACAATACAATTCATTAATTGCTACTGCTGTTTCAAAATCAATTTTTAGTTCTTTAAAGAAAATGACAAACCTATTTGCTCTTAAATATGTTATTTTATCTTCAAGTGTTTTTATTGAATCAGGAATAATCATATTTCCGCTTTCCCAAGTATGCCAATAAGCAGTATCAAATTTTTTCCATTTAAAAAATAAATCATCACTATATTCTATTTCTAATTGATTAATTATAGTAGTAAATGCATATTTGATTGATAAGTTATTATCTATTAACGTATCATCTAAATCAAAAATAAGTGTTTCATATTTGCTCATAGAATATCAACTCCAATGTTGCCTATTGTACCATTTTTTTATATATATTGCATTATCTTTTATATATTTATTAATCGTTGAATAAAAAAGATAATTCTCGTAATTATTAATGAATACGATTAAAAAAACTACCGGCTATGCCGGTAAGAATTCAAAAGCGGTAGCGTCGTAGTAAT
>JBJEDY010000061.1:0-1540 GCA_051872535.1 Bacilli bacterium
CAAATATCCACATAAAGTGAGTAACTGTAAATACTATATTGTGGATATTTGTCTTTAAAAATCTACAAACATTGAAATTTTAACAAAAAGTTATCAACAATATCCACAACACAGTTGTTGATAAATGTGAATAAATAAAAAGCAAGCTTTTAGCTCATTAGTGTTGCATATAACTAATACTTGCAACTTGATTTTTACAAAATTTATATAATGCAAAAAATAACCTCCTTTGGTTTAATGGAAGTAACGACAAATCCATCCGAAGGAGGTTATTTATTATGAAAATATTTAATTCTAATAACAATGATACCACTTTTATTAAACAATTATTAGATGTAATTAATCCCAATATTATGCGAAGTATTGTTAAAAAATATTCATTAGATTATAGAACTCAATCATTTGATTCATACTCTCATTTTTTTACAATGATGTATCTTCAGCTAAATAACTCTAAAACTTTAAGATGCTGTATAACTGAACTTCAAAATGATATTGATATAGATTCTAATATCTATGTCCCAAGTTTATCTCAACTTTCTAGGAAGAATGCAACTAGAGATTATAGATTTTTTGAAGAAATTTTTTATTATCTATTAAATAAACTAAAAAAGAAGCTTGGTGTAAAAATATTTAATTCCCAGTTTAAACAAATAAAAGCTTTTGATTCAACTATAATTGATATAGCTGCTAAATTAGCTCCTAGTTTACATTATGATAAGAATATATCCTCGGTTAAAATGAGTACTTTATTTAATTTAACAGAGGCTACGCCTGAAAAAGTAAATATAGTTAAAGGAACTGTAAATGATAGAAAATGTATAGATGGATTTATTGATAGTAATGATTGTCTATATTTATTTGATCGAGGATACTATAACTATAGTTGGTACGATGAATTAACTAGAAAGGGTATTAGTTTTATAACTAGACAAGTTTCTAATGCATGTGTAGAAGAATTAAATTCTTATTATACAGGAGTAGATAATATATATGATTATAATGTTTTTCTTGGAAGTAACTATAGTAAGAATAAAACAGAATTTATGTATAGAGAAATATTAACTTTTGATAAAGATAAAAAAGAAGTTCGCTTTTTAACAAATATATTTAACTTACATGCTCAAGAAATTTTAAGTTTATATAGAATGAGATGGCAAATAGAATTATTTTTTAAGTGGATAAAACAAAATTTAAGAATAAAACATTGGATTGGACATAATGAAAATGCCATAAAAATACAATTATATTCAGCGCTTATAGCTTATATTTTGATTAGACTAGTTCAAGAGGAAATAAATAATAAGTATTCTATTTTAAAAATAACTAGAATTATTAGAGTGTATATTACAAAAAAAGTTAATTTATTATCAGTATTTATATCCTGAGGTTATAAAAAATGGGATTTAATTTGATAATATATGGAAAAAATTATTTTTTATACAAGGGATAAGTGCGCCTAAATTTAAATTGGAATAAAATATAACCCTCATATTTATCTGAGCGATAGCTCTATATCTATGAGGGTTGTTTTGTAAAG
>JBJEDY010000062.1:0-1501 GCA_051872535.1 Bacilli bacterium
TTAAATCATCACTTTTAGGAATAAAAGAAGATGTATCAAATATTGCTTCAGTTTGTTCACTAGTTAATCTACTACCTTCAATTTTATTTGAATTATAAGCAAAATTAACTTGAGAATAATGATATATATTACCTTTAAACTTAGATTCCTTTTGTTTAATTAATTCATTTTTAATTTTATTTATATCCATTAGTATCACGTATAATCACCTCAATTTTCTTAAATATTATTATACTACGTTTGTTAAACATTGTCAGCAAAATAAACTTTTATCTTAGGGCAACCGCATAAAAAAAGTCAATAAAAATTTTGATATACGCTAAAAATACGATAAAATATATATAGAATAAAGGTAGTTGAAAAAAATGAATGATTTGATTATATATTTTAACGAATTAACAGACACAAGAGATTCAAGAGGCTTAAAACACGAACTAACTGATTGTATAGTAATGACTATATTTGGTATTTTGGCAGGGCATTATGATGCTGAAAACATCGCTTTCTTTTTAAAATTGAATGAAGAATATTTTAATAAAGAATTAAACTTAAAATATGGCACACCTTCTCCAGATACATTACTTAGAATATATTCTTTAATTGATCCTGATGAATTTATGAAAATTTTTGTTAAATGGGTAGAAAAAATAGTAAAAGAAAAAAATGAACAATTAAGCAATAAGTACAAACTTATACCTATTGATGGAAAGGCTATTAAAAGTGCAACTGACAAAATTAATGGTGGCAATATTCCTTATATTGTTTCGGCATTTTTACAAGATTTAGGTATCTCTATTGCTAGTGTTAAAGTAGATGATAAATCAAATGAAATAACTGCTATTCCGGAATTATTAGATTTAATTAATATTGAAGATTGTATTATTACAATAGATGCAATAGGATGCCAAAAAAACATTGCAAGAAAGATTGTAGAAAAAGACGGTCATTACTGTCTTGCTGTAAAAGAAAACAAAAAGAATTTTTATTTAGATATTAAAGATTACTTTGATTATATTTTAAGTGATAATTTAGAAAGACAAAAAGTTATTACCTATACTACCACTAATAAAGATCATGGTAGAATTGAACGAAGAGAGCACTATTTAATTTATAACATTGATTGGTTATACGGAAAAGAAAATTGGCAAAATATAAACATGATAGGAATGACTAGAAATTATCGTGAAATAAATGGTGAAGTTTCCGTTCAAGAAAAATATTATATTTCAGATTTGAAATTAACTGGTGAAGAGTTTGCAAGAGTTGTAAGAGGCCATTGGTCTATTGAAAATAATTTACATTGGATTTTAGATGTTCATTTCCGTGAAGATTGGAGTCTTTGTAAAGAAGAAAAAACTCTTAAAAATCTAGCTACTATTCGTAAAATTTGTTACAATCTTACAAAACTTGATCCTTTTAATACTAAATTAAGTTTCAATAAAAAACTTACTTTATATAATCATGATTTGAATAACATAAAAAAATTAATATTCAATGTTAT
>JBJEDY010000063.1:0-6876 GCA_051872535.1 Bacilli bacterium
TAGGTTATCCAATTTGGTGGGGAATAGCAGCTTGGCCCGTTAATAATTTTATAAAAGATAATGATTTTAATGGAAAAACAATTATTCCATTTTGTACATCAGCTTCATCAGATATAGGAGTCAGTGGCAAAAATTTAGAAAAATTAGCAGGTTCTGGTAATTGGTTAGAAGGATATCGTTTTAATTCTAATCCATCTGATAATGACATAAAACAGTTTACGGATAGTTTAAGCTAAAAATATCACAAAAAAACTAACCACAAAGGTTAGTATATTTTCTTATGGAGCGAATCACATACAAGTTACGAACTTTGTTCTCTTTCTAAAATTATTATATATGAATTATGGTAATATTACAATAGTAGTTTCCCTATTGAATTGTAAGTTTTAAAAAAGTAAAGCTAATAGAGAACATTTTTCTGTATTTTTAATATATAAAATTGATTTTGAATAAATCTTTAATATAATTTCATTAATTGTTAAATTTTTATTATTAACATATTCTTCTAAGACTTCATTTAAAAAGAAGTTAGTTATTTTTTTCAATAAAGGAAAATAAAATATAGTAGTTATATCATTACTTAGTGCATTATGAATTATTTGATTTCTTAACCTGTAAATCATAATTAAATTAGATTTATATTCTCTTTGACTTTTTTTGGTTATCTTTGCAGAATAATTAATATCATTATAGTATCTATCAACAAATTTAACTTTTTCTAAATAATAATAATCGTTTAAATGCTTTTGGATTTCTTTATTATATTTTATTAATGGTAGCAAAGAAAATGATTTATTTGTTCTTGTGTATAAATTAATTTTTTTTAGTAAACTTTCTGGTATATTTAAAGTACTATGAACATTTCTATTTTTAGGATTACTATAGTATAGATTTGTTGCTGAAGCTAAATCATAATATAGTTCATGTAATGGTATATATCTTGATGAATATGCCATATAGGCTGACAAAACTTCTTGGATAGTTTCGAATTTTCCATCTTTACTATTGATCTTAAAATTATTATCAAATAAACTTTCTATAGATGACCAAAATTTTAATATTGCTTCTTGTTCATTTTTATTTTCTAATCCTTCAGAATATTTTTTTATAGCATTTAGTAATACTATTTGAGTATTGTTTTGTGCCTCCTCATCTATTCTAACTATGTTTTCAATTTGCTTATTTATTTTTTTTACATTTTCATCATTAAAAATATCTTCTTCATTGAGCGGATGTATATTTCTTTCAAACTCTCTTTTACTATAATCGTTGCTATACGAAGAAGACGCAAAAGCAACTACTCGTTTTTTTTCATCTAATAATAATTTATAATTTTCTATTACAGTGAGATTATTATCTGGTGACAAAAGTTTTAAAATGTTAATATAATTATCGATTTTTTTCATTCCTATTTTATAGGCAGCCTCGTGATTAAGTGCATTTATTTTAACACATACATTCGAGGAACTTTTGTAATCTATATTAAATTCATCTTCTCTAAAATCATATTGCTCATTTTTTATAGAAAAAGGGTCACTAAATTTAGGATTGTATATTGAAATATCTTGATTACATTTAATAAGTCCATTTGTAATAACTAGCCCATTAATAGGAATAATCAAGTAATAGATTTTTTTCTTAATTACATAAAAACTTTTTATAAAAGTAATTCTTTCTTTAAATGATAAATTGTTGATATATTCAACCAATTTTAAAGGATTTGATATGCCATGTATAAGATTAATTGGAAATGATGTTTTCGGTATTTTTAGTTTATCTTTTTCATCATAAGATGCATTCGAAAAAAGATTACATATTTTTTCAGATATTTGTTTTATAGAATATCCTTTATTGAATAATTCAATAAAAATATTATCTATAATAATCTTAATATCTTCTGAATTATTTGAATATTCATCATCTAAAAGTATATTAAGTTTGTCAATAATTGCATCAAAATATGTCTTTAGGCAAAAACTTTTTTTTACTTCAGTTGATAATGTACTAACTAAATCTGCATTTTTTTCAAATATTTTTTCTTTTATATAATTTAAATTCTTTTTTTGTTTTTCATCAGTCAAATAATCTTTTTTTATTAACTCATCAATCTTTTGGCATAAAAAATCATTATTCATTTTATTTGATAGTTTATTACTTTTGCATTCTAAAATTATTTCTTCTAATACTTGTCTGCCAGAAAAAATATTTATATTTGAAGGTAGTGCTTTATCAGATTTATATTTATTAATAAGTGTAAAAAAATACTTATTATTATTATTATTATTATAATCTTTAGCAAAGATTTCTTTCAAATTCAATTTAATCACTTCCTTTAAATCTTTTTGCAAATTATGCTAATTTTATATCATATGTTTTTTCATTTAAAAATGTCTTTTAATTGTTTCCAATTTTCATTTTCCATATCTTCTGTATATTCAGTATTGCAAAGATATAATGAATCATTTTTATCATAATCTCTAACAAACCCCCAATAAATATGATACTTATTAGCATATTCCTTTAATGCTTCAAATTTATTTTCAACTTTAATATCAATATTTTTAGATTCTCCATCAACATTTTCTCCACCTTTGGTTTCAATAATCCATATTTTATTATCCTTATCACAAATAATAAAATCAGGATAGAAGTGCCACTTATGATTCACTGCATCCACATATACTATCGAAAAATAATCACTTGATGATTCACCATTTTTATAAAACCATTTAATATTTTCATTATTCTCACAGAAAAACTCAAACATTCTCTCACTTTTTGATTTTATTGTGCTATTTGGATAATTTATATAAATTGATTTTTCATATATAGTTGTATCTTTCATTTTAGGATCATATTTAATATAATCCATTTCAGGCGCTTTCCAATTAGATTCTTTTAGTTCATCAAATTTCATTTTTATTTGTCTTGCTTTTTGAGATACTGCTTCTTGAAAGTCATGTTTTAAAACATCTTCATTATTGATTACAAAAGCATAAAATTCTAGTAATGATAAATCAATAAACTTTTTGGTAAATAATTTACCTCTAAAAAACATTCTTTCAAGCATAAGTCTAGTTCTATCATATCTCATACCAATTTTAGAAGAAATAACATTTACAGAGTGTCTTAATTCAAAGCCATTTTTATTTGTACTAACTTCTGATTGTACTTTTATTCTGTTAGCATTTTCTAATTCATCAGAATTAATTCTAACTATTTTATCTTGAACAATATAATTATCTATTGTATCTCTAAATACATACCCATTTGCCTCTAATATAGTTTTATTATTCTTTTTATTAGTTGTTAGTTTATATTTTTCTATGTAATAATCGTGCAATATATTAAATGTTTGTCTTTCATCAAACCCATCAAAATTATTGTCAAAAGATAATTTCTTTAAAGTTAAATTTTTATATTCATTTTTAAGAAATATAATTTTAGTATCATAAGCATTAGAACCTAATTCTTGTTTTACTGATTGTTCATATTTTTCATCAAAAGTGTATAAATAACAATTATCTAGTAAAACATTATCATAATGATGTGCTTGAGGCATTCTTCTAATTCTTCCGATAGTTTGAGTTTCAAAATCTTCACTCATATTGTCACGGAGTTTAACTAATATTTTTGCTCTAGGGCAATCCCAACCAGTTGATATTGCTTGTTTCATAATAAGAATTGCTTGGTTGGACTCATTATCTTCAATGTTATTAATATTTTCTTTTCTATCAGACAACCAAATAGCAAGATTTTGTCTATCATAAGTATATTTTTTATCTTCAAGAATTTTTTCAATTTGTTTAATTAAGTCATCTGATTTACTAGGTACTTGAATTATTATTAATGGATTTACTTGAACTCCTAGTTTCATATATTCTTCTTTGATTGCTTTTCTTTTTTCGATTGCTAAATCAAGCAAGTACTCATGTTCATTTGAAAGAGTAGATTCATTAGATACATTTTCATTTATATATAATGCTCTTGTAATAAGCCCTGCATTTATTACTTCTAGTTCATCTATTTTAATAAACTCTGCCTCTTTATTAGTTTTAGTAGTAGCACTAACTCTAACAATATATTCTGGATTCATATATTCAATAATCGCTTCAGCCTTAACAGTTTTATTCAAGTGTTCTTCATCAACTATAATAATAAACTTATAACCATTATTATGAGCTTCATGAACTCTTTCATACAGATTCTTTCTTTCTGCTTCTTTTAAGGCGTTATTTCCTTTTTTAGTAATTGTTTCCCAATTTATAAAAGCAGTATCTTTAGCATCAAATCCTTGTAATAATACATCTTGAATATTCTTTGTATTATGATGTGGTAAGAACTTTATCATTTTCTTTCTACTTTGTTCTTCTAAATCACCTTTACCTGGAGTTAGCCATACAAATATAGTTTTATTGTTTTCTTTTAAATATTCTTCAATATAAGATACTAAAATAATTGTTTTTCCACTACCAGTAGGAGCTTGTAATAATACTTCTTTTTTATTTCCAACTGAAGTAGCATCAAGTAATTTATTTACTGTATCTATTTGAAAATCTTTTAATTTAATTCCTTGCATTACATTACCTCCATAATCTCATCTTCAAAGTAATATTCAGGTATAATATATACTTCAATATTATTATCTTCAAAGATTTTTTCTTGTTCTGATGTTAGAAGAATATCAGATGAAATATAAACTTTATCACATATTTCTAATTCTTCTTGATTAATACTAAATTTATCTAATTCATTCTCGTCTAAATACACCCTAATTTTATTATCATCTATTTCAATACCGTTTTCTAATTGAATTAGATTTTTAATATTTATAAGTAAATTATTATGTAAGTTTTCTTTTTCTGTATTTATTCTAGGTATATAAGTACATTTATAATATTTTAAGTTTGATTTTAAAGGATTATATTTCCCGTATCCTGTTATTACATTTTTAATTCTCTTGTAAGTGATATCTTCACAAATATTATTTTCATTATTTGTACATAAAATAAATTGTCTATTCCCACTATCTTCATTATTAAGTTCTAATACAGCTTGAGCAGTACTTCCTGAACCAGCAAAGAAATCTAAAACAATAGAATTTTTATTTGTATGGTAATTGATTAATTCTTTTAACATTTTAACCGGTTTTTTACCACTATTAAATGTCATATTTCCCTCATGTCTAATATTACCAAAATCAGGTGCAAAATTTAATAAGTTTGAAATAGGTACTTCTCTATATGAGCCACCATTATTAATTTCATCAATTCTTGATAATGGCATTCCAGAATACATTTTACATCTTGTCGAACCTTTTTTTGCTGGACCAACATAATATCTATATCCCAAACCATCATCACCACGACCAATAACTTTATATAAACATCCAAGTCCATCAACTTCATATCTAGGTTCAATATATTTTCTAACAACTTGTCCATAAGACATTTTTGAGTATATTGTTCCCGATACCCACGTTTCTTTTAATAAATTTTGACTAGATTCAGTTTTCTTTTCTATTTCCCATTCTCCAGGTTTAAAAATTTGAATTTCAGTACTACCATTTTTTATCAGAGTTCCCTTATTTAATTCTTTTATTTTATATACAAAACTTGAATCAGTATATTCTTCTTTAGGTAAATTTAGTTTAAATTGATTTATATCTTTTGCATAAACTAAAACATATTCCATTACTGGTTTAACTGCTTTACCATCCGCTAAAGATTTTTCAGCATATCTAACTTGAATATGATGAATTGAAAGCCTATTTTCTTCGTTAAAAATATTATCGCAAAGCATTTTTAGTTGTGCTATTTCATTATCATCTATGCTTATAAATATTATCCCTGAGTCATTTAATAATTTGTGAGCAATTTTTAATCTTTTTTCCATAAATGAAAGCCATTTACTATGTTTATATCCATCTTCATCATCTATTATTTTATCATTGTATATAAAGTCTTTACTTCCAGTATTATATGGTGGGTCAATATAAATTACATCAATTTTTCCTTTATGGGTCTTTTCTAACAAATATAAACTATGAAGATTATCTCCCTCTAATAAAAAGTTAAAGTTTTCATCTGGATTAGATACAATTTCTTTATCTTTGATTTCTTCGAATGTAGGTATTTGAGTTTCTAGTTCTTTATCGACACGTTCTTCATGTTCTTCCCAAATAAGACCATATTTCTTTTTAGTTAATTCATTTTCTATCATGGATAAATTAGTTAAAGTTTCTTCATCAGAAATATTTTTTTTAATTTCATCAATTGTATTTAACATTTTATCTCTTCTAATCTTTGATAGGTTAGTTGTCTCCATTATTTTCCTCCTTTGATTTTATTTCCACAATATCATTTAAAGTACATTTTAAAACATCACATATCTTAACTAAAGTTTCTAAAGGAACTGATTCATTTCGTCCCATTTTTGCCATGGCATTAGTGCTTATTTTAGCTTGCTTGCAAAGTTCTGTTTTGTTAATGTTTTTATCAATCATTAACTTCCATAGTTTATTATAATCTAATATCATTTTTTAACCTCTATCCATTTTTTTGTTACATATTTATTTTATCATTTTGACTTTTATATATCAAGTAATTCTTGAAAAAATCAAGAAAACATTTTATTTTGTTGATTTTTTGATAAGGGTATGGGAATTCCCATAATAGAATTTATGCGGGAGTATAAATTCAGTGCTGGCTAGACAAGAACTTTACTCCCATATCAAGTAAAATATAAAAAGAGGATTAAATTATTTTTATAATTTTTTCCTCTTTTTTGATGATTATTTATCCAAAAACATATTCATTTAGGACAATTTCTTCAGCCATATTTTTGTAATTATTCATTAACTTTGTCCATTCAATT
>JBJEDY010000064.1:0-33818 GCA_051872535.1 Bacilli bacterium
TTGCTCCTTTATATCCTGTTTCAAACTTTCCTACCCATATTCCATTTACATCTAATGAGATAAAAGCAGGATGAGTCATATATTCACCATTTGTACAATTTCCACTTTCTCCACTTGTCATTGGAGTTGCACACGATACTCCTTCTTCATCAATAGTGTTTGTTGTATCAAATACGATATCTATAGAATGAGCAAGTCTTAATGCTGTTTTTGTATCTGTAGTTGATTCAACATTCCATAATCTATATTTATACTTAGGTATCCATACAAAGTATGATTGTATATTGTCTTCTGGTATTGTATCGCCATTATTATATGTTTGGGTTTTATCTTCTAATATAACAGCATTTGCCCACTTTTTTTCGCAATAACTATACCACTTAGTACTAGTATCAGCTTTTGTTACTGTTCCATCATCTGCTATTGTTACTGGGATTAAATCTCCACTTATTACTGGAGATGTAGTTGGTTCACTACAATTATTAACTCCACTACCTATTCCACTATCTAACTTATCATATAGTTCATTTAAACTATCACTAACATTTGTTTTTTCTGTTTTACTACTACTAAATGTTATATTATTGGCACTTGTTACTAATGCTGCTGTTACTGTTAGAGATGATATTAATAAAACAACTACTCCTAAAATAATTATATTTTTGGCTTTACTATGCACAATACCACGTCCTTACTTTACATTTTCTATTGGTATTGTACCCCCCAGGTCTTTGTCAAGTTGACATTTTTATGTCAAATAAAAAAGAGATTAAGAAAAGTATTTCTTAATTAATTTAGTAGTACCATTAATACATTTACCCATTATGTTGGAAACATTATCAGAAATTTTAACTGCAAAATCTGATAATGGTGATGAATAATCATAATGAGTTTCTTCAAGATAGTCTTTTATATCCACTTCATTGCCATTTTTTACATCATTTTCAAATTCTTTTATTTTTTCTTCTGTGAGAATGGCTTTTTTTAAGTTTTCTCTTTCATAATGACCATTTTCGACTGAAATAAATAACGCTATATAAACAATAAAGAGAACAAATAAAGTCCGCCAAAACAAATGATATTTATTTTCTTTTTTCATAAAACATCTTCCTCGATCACTTCAGATAAAATTTTTGACAAAACTTCAATTGTATTACTTACTTCTTCAATATCATTTTCTTGAGCACCTAATTCTATTAAGATAGTTCGGGAATTAAAATTCTGATTATATATACCATTACTTCCGGAACCAGTTCTTAAAAATATTCCCCTTGATAAAGTTGGATTTTCACTTTTTATTTTGTCGTTTATTTTTGTAACAAATTTTAAATTTTCATCATATTTATCGGCATCTTTACCTACAACAAATAAAATTTTTGCATAAGATTTTTCATTAATTATTGCTGTTGTAGCACTTTTAGGTGCTGAATCACGATGAAGATCTATGAAGTATATTAAAGATGGATTTTCTTCTTTAGCTTTTTCCATTAGAAGACGACTTGCACGATAAGATTTTGCATAATTCCAGTTATTTTCCTCTCTAATTTTGGCCATATTCTCAGTTTCCACTATTGTTGGTATTTCTAAATTATTAAGTTTTTCTTGTAAAATATAACTAGCAATCATAACAGTTGGTGTAATACTATATGACTCTTTATAAGACATTTTATATTCTTCTGTTTGATGTGTACTATATATATAAACTAGAGGTTTACTTACATCAAACTTTTCTTTTTGTTCCTCTTCCGTTACAGGTTCTGTATTAAGAACAACTTCTGTTCTTTCATTATCTATTTCTTCATCACTTTTAATCATATTATTGAAATTGTAGTTTAAAAGATTGAGAGGTTGTTTTAGATTAACAGTAAAAACATCCTCCATATTATCTTGATTTATTTTTAAATTATTATTTAGTAATAAATCGACTAATTTTATATTATTAGTTTGTTTTTTAAAGATTGTATTAAATAAAAAGTTTATACACAAATAAAAACTAACAATAGTTATTAATATAAATAAAAATAACTTATTATTTTTCTTTTTGCGACTTTTAAATCTTTTCTTCATATTATCACCAATTATAAAATACTATAACGCTGATAAAATATATGTCGAAATTAGTTATTTAGAAATAATTTATTTAAAGATTCAGAAATTACATCACTAATACTTTCAATTACTTCATTTATATTAGGTAAAGTTAAAGAAATATTAGTATCATAAAAAACTAAAGGTACTCCTATTGATATAATAGGAAGATTAAAAGTTTTTTTATTTATTTCCCTAAAAGTACTTAAATTCTGACCAGCAATAATTCCTTCATCATTAATTTCTACCATTTTATTTAAATTTTCTTTGGCAGTTGTACTTAAAGAATCAATAAAGATTAAAATACTAGGTTTTATATCATCTACGAGCATTTTTATTAATTTAAAGGAATTAATTCCTGTTTTATACATAATATTAGGAGTAAAGATAGTTATTTTAGGAATTGTAATAAAATCTTCCATATGATTAGTAGCAATTAGTTTATCTGCTGTTATTGGTCCTAAAGAATCAGCAATGATACTTTTATTGCCAAGACCAATGACTAATATTTTGGCATTTTTGTTAGTTCCATTCTTTTTTAAAAGATTATCTATTGCATTTTCAATCTTTTTTATTAATAATTTACGTTTTTTTATTAAAGTTATATCATCATATTTAATAATATAGTAATCCCCTTCAGAACGTTTATAATCTTTTTTATTACTTTCATTAATTGAAATTTTACCTTTCTTATCCATTATGGATTTAGCTGCATCATAAATTAATTTTTGTTTCATATTATTTCACCTTTTTATATTATGGCAAAGATATATATTATTATTACTTGCAAAATCAACATTATCTTGGTATAATCTTTAATGTATTTAAGGAAGGAGCGGAAAGTATGCCTAATATTAAGAGTTCTAAAAAAGCTGTTAAAGTTATAGCTAAAAAAACTGATGCTAATCATGAATTAAAAGCAAGAGTTAAAAATTGTATCAAAAATTGTGAAAAAGCTATTGCTTCAAAAGACGTAGAAGCTGCTTCAAAAGCTGTTAAGAATGTTCAAAAAAATATTGATAAAGCCGCAAGTAAAGGGCTAATCAAAAAGAATACAGCTGATAGACAAAAAGCTAGATTATGTAAAAAAGTAAAAGATATGAAGTAGTTGTATACTTCTTTTTTTTATGATACCATTAATATAGGTGATAATAGTGAAAGTAATTAGATTTCTTATTATACCTGTTATTATGATAGGTATTTTGATATATGTTCTATACAATTTAAATGATATTTCTGATTCTGTTAGTGCTTATTTGAAAGATAAACCAGAATTAGTTATTCTTCCTAGTAATGAATATACTAAAGATGATAAATATTTATTTTTACAACCTAATAATGATTATGTACCTCATAGCTATCAAGATATAATTAATATATTTTATAGTGCTATAAATAATGGTTGGAAAAACTTCACATTCTATTGTCCAGACGAATATATTGATTGTATAAATGATGTTAAAGAAATTAGTGATGATAATAGTCTTCTTACTCATATCAACAATTATACTCATCCATATAATAATTTTATTAATTTTAAAACAATCTTTTCAGAATCTGGAGAAGTTACAATTAAATTAGAATACTTATATAACGAAGATATGATTAAAGAGATCAATAAAGTTGTAGAAGATATTATAAATTCAAAAATAACTCCTAATATGGATGATGAAACAAAAATTTTAACTATTCATGATTATATTATTAATACAACTCAATATGATGTAGAAAAAAATGAAACTGGAAAAAGTAATTATCATTCCAATATTGCTTATGGAGCATTGATTGAACATTATGCAATATGTGGTGGTTATGCTGATGCTATGGCAATATTCTTAACAAAAATGGGATATAAAAATTACAAGATAGCTAGTACATCACATGTATGGAATGCAGTATATTTAAATGGTAAGTGGTTACATTTAGATTTAACTTGGGATGATCCAGTTAGTGAAAAAGGAGTTAATTATTTATATCACAAGTATTTTTTAGTTGATAATGATGGTTTAATAAAAGCAGATGGTACATTAAATAATCATACATTTGATAAATCAATATATTTAGAGTTCAAATAAAAATTATAGAATAGTCTATAATTTTTTGTTTGCTTCTATATACTCCACAATTTCATTTATCGTATTTTGAAAATTATCAAAATCTACATCAAACCATTTAACATCTAATTGATTATTAAAATAAGTATATTGTCTTTTTGCATAATTACGTGAGTTTTGTTTAATTATTTCAATTGTTTCTGTTAAAGTCTTTTTATTATCAAAGAAATCATAAAATTCTTTGTAACCAATTCCAGTCATTAAAGATTTACTTTTAATTCCTTTTAAATAAAATGGTTTTACTTCATCAATGACATCAATCGCTATATCATCAAATCTTTCATTAATACGTTTATACAATGTATCTCTATCGGTTGTTAAACCAATTAACAAAACATCATCATATAAAAGTTTATAGTCGTCTTGATTAGAAAATGTTCCATTTTCTAATTTTGTTAAAAGTCTTTCATTTCTTCTTCGATTGCTTTTATCATTTACAGCTACTTCATAACTTTCTATTTTATTAACCAATTCTTCATCACTTAAATCAACATAGTTATTGTACGTTATTTCTTCATCACTAAAACTAAGATCATACAAAGCTGCTTTTATATAGTAACCAGTACCACCAACAATTATTGGGATATGCCCTTTACTTTTTATTTCTTTTATTTTTGCTCTTGCATCTTTTTGATAATCACAGACGCTATACTCTTCTTCAACATTTTTTATGCTGAGTAAATGATGAGGAATATTACTCATTTCTTGTTTAGTTACTTTTGCACTACCAATATCTAATCCTTTGTATATTTGAACTGAATCTGCATTTATTACTTCCCCATTGTATATTTTAGAAAGAGCTATGCTAGCTTTTGTTTTACCTACTGCGGTTGGCCCTACTATTGCTAATATCATAAAAATGCACCTCTTTAACGTATTATAGCAAATAAAAAGTAGTTTTAAAACTACTTTAATTCATTACTCTTTTAAACATTTTTTCTAATTCGTAAGTACTAAACTTAACAATTGTTGGTCTACCATGAGCACAATTATATGGATTTTTACATTCCATTAGTTCTCGAACAATTTCTTCCATTGATTCAATACTTAATCGAGTATTTGCTCTAACACTCATCTTGCAGGCAATAGTAGCAATTAATTTGCGATTAAATTTTATACGATCAAAATTAGCACCAATACTAACTATTTCATCAAATATTTCACGAATGATTTCTTCTTCATGACCAGCAGTGAACCATGTTGGATGGGATTTAATTGTAAAAGTATTAATTCCAAATTCTTCTATACTAATTCCTAAATCTAAAATTATATCAATATGTTCCTTTATTTTTAAAAAGTCTCCACTGTTTAATTCTATATTAATAGGAATTAAAACATCAATTGTGGTAATTTCTTTATTTTTGAATGCTTCTTCGACTATTTCATAATTGACTCTTTCTTTTGCAGCATGTTGATCTATTAAATATAAACCAAAATCATTTTCACAAACAATATAGGTTCCTAGAATTTGACCAACAACATGTAAATCTAATTTTTTAAACTTCGGATTTAACATACGCTCTTTAATTGTTGTATAAGTATTTTCTTCTTCATTTATTTGTAAATGCATTTTATTTTCTTGTTGTTTTTCATCTTCAATTTTTTCAAACAAACTTATTTCCTGATAGTCTTCTTTTATATCGACAGAAGGTCCATCATTTACTTCACTAGCTTTTAAAGAAGAGGTCATTGTACTAGGTAAAGATATCTCTTCTACTTGGTTCTTTATAGCATTTGGTACTAATAATTCTTCATGAAGTTTGTCAGCGATTGTACTTTCAATTAAAGTACATAATTCATTTATTTTACTAAACTTAATATCTTGTTTAGTAGGATGGATATTAACATCTATTAAGGTTGGATCTGTATCAATCTTTAAAACTACAACAGGATATTTAATAGCTGGTTTATAATTAAAGTAAGCTTCATTAATTGCTTTATTTACTTCATTATTTCTTACTACACGACCATTTACTATTGTAATGATATAATTTCGTGTTGATTTTAATATTTCTGGTTTGCAAATAAATCCATAGATATCATAATCATCATTAGAGTTTTTTATTTCAAGCATTTTACTTGATACTTGTAGACCAAATATTTCATGAATAGTTTTTAAAAGATTGCCACTTCCACTAGTTTTAACAACTGTATTACCGTTATTTGTTAATTCAAAGCGAATATCTGGATAAGATAATGCTAATCTTTCTATGAACGATACAGAATTAGCTAATTCGGATTGTTCACTTTTTAAATACTTTAATCTAGCTGGAGTATTATAGAAAAGATTTTTTACTTCAATACTAGTTCCTTTTTGAGCTTGAAATTCAACATTTTCCAATACTTTTCCACCTTTTATATTGATTTTAGTACCAATATTACCAGTCGATGTAATTATTTCAACTTCAGAAACGGATGCAATTGATGGTAAAGCTTCACCACGAAATCCTAAAGTATTGATAAAAAACAAATCATTTTCATTTATGAGTTTACTTGTTGCGTGACGCTCAAAAGCTAGAAGAGCATCTTCTTTATCCATTCCGACACCATTATCAGTCACCTTAATACTTTTTATTCCACTAGATATTAAATCAACACGAATGGAATCGGATTTAGCATCAATACTATTTTCAACTAATTCTTTTACAATTGATGCGCATTTTTCTACTACTTCTCCAGCAGCAATTTTATTAGCTAAACTTTCACTCATTATTTTAATTTTACTCATACTACACCTCAGAAAGAAGATTTTCTTATCTCTATTAAGTCTTCATTATCTGTAAATATTTCCACTTTGCATGCTTTTTTAACATTTATAAAACCTAAACCTTTAATAACAATTTCATTGTTTTCGAAAATATCATAACTATATTTTGAACATTTATTACTTTGTAAAGTATGTTTTTTTTCGATACTAAGATTGTTACTCATATAGAATGTAATACTATTATCATTTGTTAAGAAATTAATTATTAATTTATCTTCTATGATAAAACTTAAATTATTCTTACTTTGATAAGTAATTGGTCTAATAACTTTTTTGGGATTAACTTTTTTTAATAAAGAGTAATCTCCTTTAGAAAAATCATAGTTCGAATTAAATCCCGGAGTATCTACTAATATTAGAGAATCACTTATTTTAAACTTAATAAAATCAAGTGTTGTATTGGGATTTAATGATGTTGTTATAGTTTGATCTTTTATCTCATATTTACTAGCTAGACTATTTATTAAACTACTTTTGCCAGCATTAGTAAAACCAAGTATATAAGCTTCTTGAATATCATTTTCTTTAGCTATATTTATTATTTTAGTAATATTTTTTTTACTTGTAGAAGAGATAAATATAATATCATCATCAAAGTCATAAACTTCTTGTAACCAATTAATTATTTTCTCTTTTTTTAATGATGTAGGTATTACATCTGATTTACTTATTAAAAGAGTTTTTGGTACTTTAATATTTTTAAACATCGTAATTGTTTCGTTATTTAAATTTAAATAGTCAATTAAAAAGAAAACGTATTTAGCTTTTTTGTTGACTAATGACAACATATCTTTTTCATTGGTAAGAAGTTCTTCTTTAATATTTTCATTATAATGCATTATTCTAAAGCAACGCATACAATAACGATCTTCATTTACGGTTTTTTCAGGTATATAACCTACTTTATTTTTATCATTAGATTGAAGAGTGGCCCCGCAACCAATACATTTTTTAGTCATAATAATCTCCTTTAGTAAATAGCCCTCTTTTATGTAATCTCTTCATAATAAAGCTTTCTATTCCTCGATTTATTTTTGTCGTAAAGAAATCACTAGTACTGATTGGATTCACTAAAATTGAAACCATTCCCATACGATTTGCTCCTAAAACATCGGTTAGTAACTGATCACCTACTGCAGCTACTTCATTATCTTCTAAATTATATATTTTTAATACTTGCTTATATTTTTTCTTAAGAGGTTTCATTGCTGTATGAGCAGCATCTATATTTAGTTCATTTTTAAATGGTTCTACTCTTGGTTTGTGACTATTAGAAACAATAACTATTTTAAAACCTTTATCTTCGATTCTAGCAATCATATCTTTTAGTTTTTGATCTGGTACTTTAGCACTTATTGGTACTAAGGTATTATCTAAATCAAAAATAATGCATTTAATATTTCTTTCTTTTAATTTATCATAATCGATTGTATAAATACTTTGTGCATATATATCAGGTATAAAAATATCCATCATATCAATCCTTTCTACTCATTTACTTTTAAATTATATGTTTTTGATCCGGAACTAATCTTCAAATTGTTGCTATCAAGATTATCTATTGTAAATTTTTCTTGATAATCTTTGTCGTTTTCTTCTTTAGCCATTATTTTATCATCTATTAAAGTATAGTTATATTTAGTTGTTTTAAGTTTATCTTTATCTAATTTTTCACACTTACCATTATAAGTTGCTTGATAGTATAAATCGTCTCCTTTAACAAACATAAGCGTTAAATAATCACAGTTACCATCTTCCTCTTGAAGATATTCCCATCTATTTAGTAAATTAAATTTATTTTCTTCTTCTAGTATTTGCGTAGCTTTTTCTTGTGGCTTTGCCATATAAAAATAGTAATATGATTTACCAATCGATCCTTTTTCTAAGTACTCTACTCCAGTATTATAGTTTTTCTCTCTATTTTCTTTAAAATCATTCAGATCAATTTCTGTAAAATCTTCGTCTCCTAGTTCTACTTTTAATTCTTGATATGTAATACTTGAATCTTTATCTAAAACAATATTGCCATTATCAATAACATAAACTCTTGGTTCATAAGGGTCTTCTCCCGTTAAAATATTAAAATACTCTAACTCTATACCTTGTAAATCAGTAGTATTAACATAATAAACACAATTATTTGTTATTCTTTGATAACTTTCAACTTGCGAACGAAGTGCGTTAGTACTTGTACTATTATTGTCGTTAAATATGGTAAAAAGAATTTTTTCTTCACTATCAAATAAATCAACTAATTCATACATATTTAATTCAATTAATGATACTTCTTTATCATTTTCTTTTTTACATCCATTTGTTATAAAAAGTGCACAAATTATAAATAAGAATTTGACCATCTTTTTCATACAATCACCTCTTTAATTATAGCATTTTATTAACATAGTTTAAATATTATTTAATAGGAAGTGATTTAAATGTCGTTTTTAATTGATTTGATAAAGAGTTTATTCTTTTTTACAGGTAGTTACTCTAATAATGTCTTTCCTGATCCATTAACTAGTAAGGAAGAAGAACACTACATTGAACTAATGAAGAATGGAGATAAGGATGCTAGAAATGTTTTAATCGAAAGAAATTTAAGATTAGTTGCTCATATTGTTAAGAAGTTTGAATCAAAAAATACTAATCCTGATGATTTAATTAGTATTGGTACAATTGGACTTATTAAAGGAATAGATACTTTCTCTTTTTCAAAGTCAACAAAGATTACTACATATGCTGCTAAATGCATTGAAAATGAGATATTAATGTATTTCCGTTCTAATAAAAAGTATTTAAATAATGTTGGCTTGAATGATGCTATTGGTTATGATAAAGAAGGTAATGAAATTAGTCTTAGTGATGTTTTAAAAGATAATAAAGTAGATATTCCATTACAAGTTCATAATACTACTAATATTGAAAAACTACTTAATTATTTAAGTGTTTTAACTAAAAGGGAAAAAGAAATCATTTGTTTAAGATATGGTCTTTTTGATAATGATGAAACTACTCAAAAGAATATTGCCAAGAAAATGGGGATTAGTAGAAGTTATGTTTCAAGAATTGAAAAAAGAGCTTTAACTAAACTTTATAAAGAGTTTGTCAAGAGTAAAGGTATTCTGTAATTTCAAAATTGCATTTAAAAAAGCACTTTATTTTAAGTGCTAGTATTCAATATCATCAATATCATCAACCATTGACAATTGTTCTTGCAACGCTTGTCTAATTCTTCTTTTATAAAAAGCTATTCTTCTTTTAAGTTCTTCTGCTTCTTGCTCTTCTTTTTCAGCTTTAAGTAATGCATCATTTACAATTCTTGAAGCATTTCTTTTAGCATCTTCTATTATCATTTTGGCTTCATCGTGAGCTATTTTTTTGATGTTATTCGCAGAGTCTTCAGCAACCATTACTGCTTTATTTAAGACGCTTTCCATACCTTCATATTTTTTTAGTTTATCTTCTAAATTTTTTAATTTTATATTGCGTTCTTTTAAATTATTCAGCATATTTTCATATTCTCTAGTTACATCGTTTAAGAAATTATTTACTTCTTCAACATTGTATCCATTTGCAACAATATCGAACTTTTTCATAGCTCACCTCAATACACAGATATTTATTTAGGTTTAATTACCATTCAGTATCTTCTTTTTCTTCTTTTTCTTTAGAACTGTCATCAGTTATTTTTCCTTGAACATTAACATTCTTTGGGGCGCATAAATAAATACCTACGCCTATTTTTTGCATAGTACCACCTATTGCATAAATACATCCGCTTAAGAAGTCAATTATTCTTTTTGCTTGATCTGATGTTACTCTTTTTAAATTAACAACAACACTATTTCTTGATTTTAAATGGTCAGCAATTTGTTGTGATTCTGAATAAGCTCTTGGTTCTAACAAAATCATTTTATTACCAGAACGAGTTAAATCAACTGCTTCATCTTTTTCATCAGTTTCATAAAATTCGTCTTCAACATCATTTATAGTATCAGCGTCAGATTCTTTAAAAATATTTTTTAGATTAAATGCCATAATATTGTCCTTCCCATCTCTATTATTATTCTACTTTTTAATTATATCGAAATTTGAAAATTAAATCAATATCAATTATTTATTTCTTTAGTATTGTTCATTTTTTATCTTTTTATATAAAAAACTTGGACTATCCAAGTTTTAAAATTCTATTTTTTCTTTAATATAATTATATAAATCAGATATATTTACCTTTTCTTGTTGCATTGTATCACGATCTCTTACTGTAACTACATTTGTTTCTAACGTTTCATCGTCAACTGTAATTGAAAATGGTGTTCCAACAGCATCATTTCTTCTATAACGTTTACCTATTGAACCTGATTCATCATAAGTAACCATAAAGTCCTTACATAATGTTGAATAAATTTCCATTGCTTTTTCACCATGTACTTTTTTGATTAATGGAAGAATTGTAGCTTTTATTGGTGCTAAATTTGGATGTATTTTTAATACTTCTCTTTCTTCACCATTATCTAATTTTTCTTTTTCATAAGCATCACATAATAATGCCAGAATTAATCTGTCTAGTCCTACTGATGGTTCAATAACATATGGAATATATCTTTCATTTGTTTCAGGATCTAAATATCTTAAATCTTGTTTTGAATGTTCCATATGAACAGATAAATCATAATCAGTACGATCTGCTATCCCCCATAATTCTCCCCATCCCATTGGGAATAAATATTCAATATCTGTTGTAGCTTTACTATAGAATGATAACTCTTCTTTAGCATGATCTCTATATCTTAAATTTTCATCTTTAATACCTAACGATTTTAAAAAGTCAATGCAATAACTTTTCCAATATCCAAACCATTCTAAGTCTGTATTTGGTTTACAAAAGAATTCTAATTCCATTTGTTCAAATTCACGAGTTCTAAAAGTAAAATTACCTGGTGTAATTTCATTTCTAAATGATTTTCCTGTTTGACCAATTCCAAATGGTATTTTTGCGCGCATTGTTCTTTGGACATTTAAGAAATTAACAAAAATACCTTGGGCAGTTTCACCTCTTAGATATACTTTAGATTTTGTATCTTCAGTAACACCTTGATGAGTTTCGAATAATAAATTAAATTTTCTTATTGGGGTAAATTCTTCTGCCCCACACTTTGGACACGCAATATGATTATTTTTTATGAAATTTTCAATTTTTTCATTTTCCCAACCATCGCCAGTTTCTTCGCCTTTAGTATAATCTTCAATTAATTTATCAGCTCTATGGCGTGCTTTACATTTTTTACAATCAATTAAAGGATCATTAAAATTAGACACATGCCCACTTGCTACCCATACTTCTGGATTCATTAAGATCGCAGCATCAACTCCATAGTTGTAAGGATTTTCTTGTATAAATTTTTTCCACCATGCGCGACGAACATTTTCTTTTAATTCTCTTCCTAAAGAACCATAATCCCAAGTATTGGATAATCCTCCATATATTTCACTTCCTTGAAATATAAATCCATATTGTTTGCAATAATTTACTATATCTTCCATTTTCATTTTATTTTCCTTCTTTCTAAACTCTAAATTAATAAGCTTATTTTCCTCTGGAAACAAAAAACTCCTAGGAAGTTGTAGGGGTGCAATTGCACGGTTCCACCCTACTTATTTCTAGAAGAAATCACTCATTATATATAGCTCTTGGTTGCCAAGCCAGTCATCACTTGTATGAGTAAATTATAATAAATCTATGTTTTTTAGTCAAGAAAATATTAATTATCTATACATAAAAAAAAGTATTATTTCAATACTTGTTTTAAGAATTCTTTACTTTTTAAGTATAATCCTGTATACCGATCATAGTACTTTGATAAAAAGTAGTTTATCTGATTTTTCATATCATCACTAATTTTTAAGTCAGATATACTTTTTATATCAATATAATAATACATTCTTATTAATTTAATTATTTTTGGATCTACTATTCTTTCCCCATGATAGCATTCTTCACAAATATATCCACCTTGATCCGGATCAATTGTAACAATATTTTTCTTATTACCACAATTGATACATCCATCTAAGTTAAGACCAATCCCTAAGTAATCTAAAAGTTTTAATTCTAAGATATTTGTCATAATCAAAGGGTCTTTTAGTTCATTTATCTTTAAAATAGTATCAACGTATAAATCATATATTTCTTTGGTTTCACTTTGTTTATATACTTGTGTAACTAATTCAGAAATATAACTCATATACCCTATTAGAACAATATCAGTTTTAATATTCGTAAGTGGGTTTTTTATATCCACATCAGTCAATAAAGATAATTTATCTTTTTTATAATAGATATGGAAAGTTCCATAAGTATATTTAGCTGTTACAGCACGAAGGCGACTTTTCATACTTTTGGCACCTTTTGCCATAATTCCAATTACACCATAATTATGAGTAAAAACATTAATTATCTTTGATGTTTCTCCATATGGTGTCTCACTAACTATTATACCTTCTACTTTCTCAATCAATTTAATTAACTTCTTTCTTTTTTATATGCTAAATAATACTCTATTTTGCCAGTCTTTTTAAAAAGTTCCCATGCTTCTTGTTTAGTCATAGTACTCATCCTTTCTATTATTATAATGAGTACTATTTCATTTTTTTATTCAAATTCATTAAACCCTAGTTCTGTTAAATATTTTTCTTTATCTCGCCAGTTCTTAATTGTCTTAACATATAGTTCAAGATATACTTGTTTTCCTAATAAATTTTCAATATCTTTACGGGCTTCAATACCAACACTTTTTAATACAGTTCCATTTTTACCAATGATAATTTTTTTTAGTGGTTCACGATCAACGATAATATCAACAACTATTTCAACAATATTTCCTTTATCTTCATAATGAGTTGTCATACATGTAATACTATGAGGTATTTCTTCTTCCATTTTCCATAATAATTTTTCACGAACAAACTCACTTATCATAAAATAAATGCTATTACTTGTTTTAGTTTTTTCATCAAAATAACGAATATTATCAGTTAAATACTTTTTAATTATATCTACTAAGTGTTTAACATTATCATTTTTGAGAGCAGAAATAGGTATTATTTCTGCAAATGGATATAAGTCTTTATAATCATTAATGCATTTTATTAAATTTTCTTTAGATACTGAATCAATTTTATTTAGTAGTAAAAAAACAGGTATTTCATGGTTATTTAAGGTATCAATAATGTACCTATCCCCTTTACCTATCCCTTCTTTAGCGTCTACTACAAATAAAATAATATCAATATCTTTAGTTAAACTATGAGCTTGTTTATTTAATACCTTACCAAGTTTATTTATTGGTTTATGAATACCGGGAGTATCTACAAATACTATTTGTGTATCAGTATCATTATATATTCCTTGAATGATATTTCTGGTAGTTTGAGCTTTATTGGAAGTAATTGCAATATGTTCATTAACAAGACGATTTATTAATGTACTTTTTCCTACATTAGGTCGTCCAATAATACTAACAAATCCACTCTTCATATTATAACCCTAATAAATCGATAATATGAGGAATATATACAATAAGTCCCATAACAGCAGCTATTAATGATAAGACAAAAGTTGCAGCACTACCACAGTCTTTAGCTATTTTAGCTAGTTCATTATATTCTAATGTCACCATATCGACAACCGCTTCAATTGCTGTATTAATAAGTTCTGCAGCTAAGACCATTCCAACTACAATGAATGTAATTAACCATTCAAACCCTGATATATCTAGTATTAATCCCATAATAATTACAAAAACTGTAACAATGAAATGAATAAACATTGATTGTTCATTTTTATATGCATATTCTAATCCTTGCATAGAATATTTAAAACTATTCTTAAATCTTTTTATTCCTCTTACTTTTAATTCATCTCTTGATATTTTCGCCATCTAAAATCAACTCCTGTACTGCAAACATCTTAACTTCATCTTCCTTAGTCATATGATCATACCCTAATAAATGTAATAATCCATGAACAGTTAAGAATGCTAATTCTCTTTTTTCACTATGACCATATTCAATCGCTTGGTCTTTCATTCTAGGTATACAAATGAATATGTCACCTAGAACCCGTATATCATTATACAACAAATTATCATTATCTTCAAATGCAAATGATATAACATCTGTAACCCTATCAATATTACGATATTCACGATTTATTTTTTGTATCTCTTCTTCATCAACAAAAATGATTGAAAATGTCGCATTTTCGACACTCTCATGTTTTAATGTTTTTTTTATTACTCCATCTAAATATTCGTAATCTTTATATAAACCATTGTCATTTATTTCATATTCATTATTCATTAAAACCACCCTAGTCCTAAAATCCTTGTAACATAAATTGCTACTATGATGATAATTATTATACAAATAATATTATAAAAAGCGTCTCGACGTAAAAACTTTGGTAAATGATTCTGAATTGCTGTTAAGGCTATATATAAGAAAAAGCCAATTAACGATCCAAAAACATTTAAAATAATATCATCAATATCGAAAGCACGACCAATATTATATTGCACCATTTCAACAGTTCCACTTATGATAGCTGTTAATATTAAGATATGACTTGCTCTTTTAGCATTAACATGACGAGATACAAAGTAGCCAAAAGGAATAAAAATCAGTATATTTCCTATGACATTGTAATAAAACAACGTTGTTCCAAACTTATATCTTAGTATTTCTCTAAATGGCATAAAATTTAATCCAGAACTTGCTCCTTCAGTATTGGTTAATAACTTATATAAAATAAGTGCATAAATAATAAAGAATAAGTTCAAAAACTCTTCATAAAAAACTATTTTTTCGCCATTATCTACTAATTTTATTATTCGAACTCCTGCTAAAACAACGATAAATATCGTTAGCATTGGCCAACTGCCTTTTAATGTATTTGTTACAATGTCTGCAATCATTTATATCCCTCTTACTCCATTATTTCTATTTTAGTTGCTATATTTTCTTCAACAACAATAAATACATCTATATTCATAATACTATTATTTTCGCTTTTTTTCAAAATATTTTTACTAATTATTGTATAGTCATTATCTAATAAATTATGAAGTTTATCATTTATCTCTTCATTTATCATTTCTTCTATTTCTTCCTCTGTATATTCTTTATTTGTTTTTGTTACTTCTTTATCTTTAACAAATATCAATTCATTACCAGCTATTGATAATAATTTGTGTTCTTCTCTTTTATAATCGTCTAAACGATTTCTAAAAATAATATGTTCTTTGTTTGGAGTTTTAATTTTTAGATTGAAACGATCTTTTCCTGTTTCATCATACTTAATGTATTCTTTGTTAATCTTAATATTCATACTATACCAAGTATTTGCATATACTTTACCTTCTGCGCAGACATTATTTTTGACTTCTTCATTAAACTTAATCTCATTGGATATTAAGATATCATCTTTATTAACATATTGATTTTCTTCAACAACAATTTCTCCTTTGGATGCTACTATCTTTTTTATTACACCTTCTTTTTTGGCAACGATATTACATTTTGTTTTTTGCTCTTCCGCATTATTAATAATTCTTTCTTCTACTTTTACTACGTATTTCATACCAATTCTTTCAATTTCTAACCATTCAATTGTATTTGGGTTGGCTGCAAGTATTTCTTCTTTAATTTTAGAAATAGAATCAAAATCTTTCCTAATAGTAAACTTTTTTAAATTATGATTTTTAAGTTCTTTGTAAACTAAATCTCTTATTTCTTCTTTAGTATGAATAACATTAACAGATACAATAATATTACTTATACAAAATGTTAAGACAATGAATAATACTAAAAACATAATAATCGAAAAATAAGTTCTAAATACTTGGTGAAAATTATAGATATTAAAATGTCTTTTTATTTTATATTTATAATATTTGCCAATTAAATCCAAATCTTTATATTCAACTTTTAAAACAACTTTTTGGGGATAGTATGCTATATCATAAATATTGATATTTAATTGATGAAGAATCTTTAACATTGATAAATTATCTCTTAATTGAATCTCAATAGATACGTAGTGTTTTAAATATTTATTCATTATCCGTAACCTTTATATTTGTTATTTTACCTTTAAACATGACCTCATTGGCAAGCAATTTTACTACTGTTATACATTCTCCATCAATGATTATTCTTTTACCATCTACTAAGACTTCAATATGGTTATTACTTATATCGATAATTCGCTTATAATTATAAATATATAATCCATTCTCATATGTTGTAAGCATATATTTATTATTTTTAAAATAATTCGTTATATAATTTAGCATTATATCACCTATATAAATATATATTCGAAAGGTGAAATAATTGAATAAAAAAAGACTGAATTAATTCAATCTTTCTCTAATTAAGTTACTTACAACTTTCATATCCGCTTGAACACCGAATAATTTACTTGCTTCTTTCATAACAATACCCATATCTTTGATACTTGTAGGTTGTAATTCTGCAAATATTTTATCTAGTCCAGCATTTATTTGTTCTATTGTTAGTTCTTCTGGTAAATACATATTTAATATTTCTACTTCTTTAGTAAGACTTTCTACTAAATCTTGTTTTCCATATTTAGCATACTCATCAATACTATCTTTACGAACTTTAACTTGTTTTTTTACTACGGCTTGTACTTCTTCATCACTTAATTCATGTTTTAAATTAATTGCTTCCATTTGAAGAGTACTTTTTAACATTCTTAAAACAGATATTTTAAACTTATTTTGTTCTTTCATTGCTGTTACTGTGTCATTTTTAATTGTTTCTAATAATGTCATTATTAATCACCTTTTATTAACCTCTATTGTGTTTTCTTGCATTTCTAATCATTTCTTTTTTAGCTTCACGTCTTTTAACACCAGGTTTTTCATAGTGTTTTCTTTTTTTTAATTCAGAAGGGACACCACTTCTTGCAACTTTTACTTTAAACTTTCTTAAAGCTCCATCAACATTGCCATTAGTTACAACTACTTTTGTCATTTAATTTCCCTCCCTTCATTAACTACATTAAATTATAACACTAGAGTTTTTCTTTGACAAGGAAAAAAATCCTTTAAAAACAAGTTTTAAAGGGATAAAAGTTATTTTTCATAATCTTTTCTTTGATGAATATAATTTGATTCAAAATATTCGATATTTTTATTTAACCACTCCAGGGAAGCTTCTTCAGTATATCCGTACGCTTGTGTTAAATCTGTTAACAAGAAAGCATCTAAATATAATGGATTAGAAGATTGACCAGTTTTTGTTACTTCAAAATACCACTTATCACTTTCATCGACACTTTCGTCAGTACTAACAACTAATCCAGTTACTTTCCAATTTGGCTCAGATATTACAGAATTAGCAAGATTTTGAAAATAATATACTTTAGAATTATTACTATTACGAAGTGCTATTTGAAATGTTGTGTATTCTACTGGTTGTCCTGCGGTAAAATAAGCATACTGAAAGTAATACTCATGGCTTTTTCTTACAACATTTCTTCCTAGTTCTTGAGTTATTTTATTATCTCCCAGTTTATTAAAAGATATACTACGGATAGAGTGATACATTTGATTACTGGCATAAGTTGCATTTGATAAAATCCATTGATAATCAGCACCTTCAACAGAATCAGCTTCAAAACTACTATTTTGGATTTTATTACGCAGGTTGATTAATTTTCTATCACCACGATCATTTAAATTAATTTTTATTTCATCATTATAATCTTTAGCTAGAAGACGATTATGAGCATAATTAGCTAATAAAATTGCTGATATTAATGCAAATACTAAAAAGAATGAATATATTAATGACATGGAAAAAAAGCCGTTTTTCTTACGCATATTAGTACCCTCTATTCTTTAATTATTATATCTTATTTTACAAAAAAATAAAAGAGAATCAATTCTCTTTTATTTTAAAGTGGACATAAACGGCCAGCTCTAATTCTTCTTATAGAACTTCCGATAGAACGACCAAAGTTATAAATATTTTCTGTTGCTCTAGATATAGCATTTAGAAAAGTTGCAGATATTCCTCCACCAGTTATTGTAATTAATTCAGCATTTTCTATTTTCATATCATCACCTACTTACATTTGTTTGGACGGATATATCCATCGATAACTCCTGCTGTAAATATCCCTATTCCACAGCATACGGCTGCCCATAAGCCCCATCCACCACCAATAGTGGTACTTAATTCTTCATTGCTAAGTTGTTTCATTATGTTTTCCTTTCATTTTACGACAATATTTTTTTTAATATACTTTGTTTATTTTTAAGTAATTTAACCTTTATTATAGTTTCAGAAGGAATATCTTCATAATCGCTTAGTTTAATAGATGCAATATTATATACATCGTTATATATTTGTTCTTTTTTGGGAGTTAATAAGGAAATAGTATTAATATCAATTTGTTTTTTATCAATTTCTAAGACTTCATATTTCAAAATATCTTCTGATAATTCTAAAGGTGCTAATACTTCAAGATAATCTTGGTCATTGTATTTTATTGCATAAAAGTATTTACTATCATATAATTCAATATTTAGAAGATAAAATCCTACAACAAAGAAAATGATAATTAAAAAGATTAATAAAAATGGTATATTTGGTATGGTGTGGATTATAGAATATATATTATCTTTGTAGTAGTTCATTTGACCCTCCTATTAAAATTGTTTTATTGAATAATTTTTGTAAATCTCGATGAGCAATATAAATAACCGTTTTATCTTTATACTCCTTTTTTATTCTTTTGATGATAGATTCTTCTTTAACTAAGTCTAATTCACTTAAAGCTTCATCCAAAATAATTATATTCTTATTTTGAAGAAGTGCTCTAGCTAGTATTATTCTTTGCTTTTCACCACCAGATAGATTAATTCCGCCATCTATTAGCATTGTATCTAAACGAAGTGGTTTAGTAGCTATAACGTTTTCTAAATCACAAATAGTAATGACTTTATTTAATTCTTCAATACTGATATCTTTATTTAATGTTAGATTATTTCTAATTGTATCTGTAAAAAGACTTTCATTTTGAGAAACATAAGTAATATTATTTCTGATAGATGCTACAGTATAATCTTTTATATCAACTTCCCCTATTTTGATACATCCTTGATAATTTGTCGCATACTTCATTAATAATTTACATATGGTACTTTTCCCAGAACCACTTTTCCCTTTTAAAAAAACTTTCTCTCCTTTAGTAATTGTAAATGATTCTTTATCTAATACTTTATGATAATCATCATAAGAATAACTTAAATCACTTACACTTATATTCCCATTATGAAAATCATTTTCTTTATCAATTTTTTCTTCTTTAATAGCATTAAACTCTGTTACTTTATTAATAGATAATTTAATTAAATTATATTTAGGAATAATACTAGTTATATTTTTAATCGGATCAAAGAAATAAGTTGCTAAAGTACTAAAGGTTACAAGATTAATTAAAGTTAATTTATTGTTATAAATTAAGATTAAACCAATACTCATAATTAATAATGTACCAAGTTCACTAATTATTTTATGAATAGTTTCTAAAGATAATATGAACTTATTTAAATAGTAACTATCTTTAATATATAGTACACTACTTTGTTCTAACATGTCATTTATGTAAGATTCAATATGAAGATTTTTAATTGAATTAACACTAGATATTTTTTCAACTAGTTGAGCGTTAAAGTCAGTTTCTCTATCAATGTTATCGTTAATTTTTCTATAAACAAATGGATTAAATACTAAAGTTACTAATAAGTACAATATAACTATTAAACAAAGAATAAAAAAGAGATTTTTATTTAAAGTTATTAGAAAGTAAATGCTACTTAAAGCAAGAATTAAATCAATAAATACAGTTGTTAATATTTCTGTAAATAAAGACTTAATATTAGCTAGATCATTTACTCTTGTAATTAATTCTCCATTTGGTTTAGATACGACAACATTAGAAGGTAGATTAAAAATATGTTTAATAAATGGGATAATAAAAAGTGCATCAATATTTTTGTTAAGAGCATTACAAAGACTTTTTTTATAATATTCAGATACTAACTTAATGGAAGATACAATTATGAAGAAAATAAGGAAGTAGTGAAAAAAATTTCTATTACTTGTATCCATTATATTAGTCATTATTTTAAGATGAAAACCTAAGAATATCGAAAGAAGGGTTATTATAATACTGAACAAAATAATTTTTATAAAGGTTTTCTTCTCAGTTTTAAATACACTATATAGTACTTCTGTAATATTAGGAATACGTGGTAATATAGTAATCTTCTCACGTGGTCTTAATAAAATAGCAATGCCATCCCAGATTTTTTGAAAATCTTCTATTTTCATTTTAATCATTCCTTTAGCAGGATCCATAATTTTAAAATTATCTTTCTCTACTTTATAGATGACTACAAAATGAAAGAGATTATTTTGGGTTTTTATATGAGCAATTAAAGGCAGTATAACATTACCAGTTTGAAGATCTTTAATATTACATTTTATTCCTATTCCATCAAATCCATATTTGTTTGCACAATTAACAAGATGAAAGGCTGTTGTTCCGTTTATATTAGTATGTGAATCCAATTTAATTTTTTCAAGTGGTACATAACCTTGGTAATATTTAATTATCGATAATAAACAACATGCTCCACAATCTCTTGCGCTACTTTGTCTTACGACAAAATCTTTAGTCATATTTTTTTCCTCCTTCTACTTATATCTTATAGGTAAATGCCTAATTTCCTTTTTTTTTTATGATTTTTTATTATTCCATAAAAAAACTAGTATTTTCATACTAGAATCTTACTTTCTTTTTTTCTTCTTTTTATTTGAGCGATCAATCCATTTTTTTATCTCATCTAATTCTGTTTCATAATTATTTTTTAAATCTGGAAAACTTTTAAAGAAACGTATTTTTTTTATATTTAAATGAGTCAGTTTTTCTTTAAGAGTCTTTTCAATAATTCCAGGTAGCATTCTTAGTTTTTCAGCTTTTAATTCTTCAGCTACAATAATTCTATTACGCAAAGCATAGGCAATAACAATTGAATATATAACATCAGCTGTAAACAATAATGCTAAAACTATAGAAATTATATTTAATACTTGCATCGATACTATTTCAAACAAATTCATTAGTAATGGTTGAAATATATAAATAACAGCACATGCACAAAAACCAAAAGCAATCATATTACCAACACAAATACGACCATTTATACTATCAATTCTGTCAGAGTAATCCCACCATTTGTTGTGAAATATTTTTTCTAATATATAACTTGTATAATATTCAATTGCTGATGTAATTAATACCCCGAATACAAAAACAACTATAGGATCCTCTTCATATCTTAGTAAAGTAACTAAGATAGCCAAAGCACCTAGCCCATAAACTGGACAATAAGGTCCAAACAGAAAACCTCTATTAACTATTTTTTTTGATTCCATACTACATACAATTACTTCTAAAATCCATCCAATAATACTATAAATTAAAAAACTTAAAAAAATAATTGTTAGATTGTATTCCATATAATCACCTTATTCTGATGGACAAGTTGATGCTATTGAACAAGAATCCGGTTCTCTTAAACACATTCCTAAATTGTCATATTTCTCTAAATCTGAATCAAAGTTAACTAATACTGTAAAAGCAAAATAAATAATTGATGGTAATAAAAAGATTACAATCGAAGCAATAGCTCTTTTCATAATAACTTGAGTTTGTTTCTTAACTAAATCTTGGTCATTACCTATTACAGCTTTAAACATATCTACACAAGCAACTATCATTAATAAAAGTGGTACTAATATTTTAACTATAAATAATGCATAACCACCTATTTTAAATACATCAACTACACCTTGATCACATTCTAATCCCAAATTTGCATTTTGAGCTAATACGGTTACTGACAAAAACATATATGTAAATATAGTAAAAATTACATATTTAATACTTTTTTTCATATTATCACCTAAATAAATAATACCCTATTTTCAATTTAATGTAAATATTTAGTATATTTTTTAACGTAAATTAGTATTATTAAGTAGATTAGGAGGAGAATATGTTAAATAAACAAAATCTATGGTATATTACCTTATTTAGTTTAATAGTTGTATTATGTGTTTACTATGTTGCAATGCCTGGAAGTAATTCTCTAAAGTCTATATCTAATGGTATGGATAATAATGAAAATATTGTTTCAACAATATCAGAAAGCACTGAGTTAGTAGCTTTAAGAGTTGAAGCTGATGAAAGTATGTTAAATCAAATGCAGGAGTTTCAGGATATATTACTTAGTGAATCAACGACAGTTGATGAAAAAAATAATGCTTATGAAAGCTTAGTGGCATTAAATACTAACAAGGGAAAAGAAGAAGATTTAGAAAATATTCTTTTGAAAGAGTTTGGATATAATTCTTTTGTACAAATTAATGGTGATTATATAAATGTTGTTATAGAGGAAAAAGAACATAATAATGAAATAGCAAATAAAATAATTAGAAGAGTTCAAAAAGAATATCAAGTAAAGAAACATATAACTGTTAAATTCCAATGATGTACTACACCAATAAGTACTCACTTTCATAGTATGTATTAAGGATGAATATATAGAAAGTGAGTATCAAAAAGATGAATAATATACTAACAAAAAAGGAACGAGAAATTTTTGAGTTTTTAATAAACAACAATACAACAAAAGACATAGCATTTATTTTAGGAATTAGTGAAAAAACAGTTCGTAATCACATATCAAATGTTATTCAAAAATTAGGTGTAAAAGGTCGAAGTCAAGCAATTGTTGAGTTATTAAAAATGGATGAACTTGTTTTAAAATAAATCGATATTTTATTATCGATTTTTTACTTTTTATTTAATATTAATCTTCTTTTGTAAATATAATTAATTAGGTGATACTATGATTTTGAAAAGATGCTCAAAAAAAATATTAATAGCCTTAATTGCATTAATAATTGTGGCTTTAGTATACTTTTTTCCAAATGGTAGTGATGAAGAAGTTTATAAACAAACCATAGAATATAGTAATGCAAGTAAGTGCCCTATTTATTTAAAAGATAGTAATAATTATATTGCTAGAACAACAATTATTATGAAAGAAGAAGATCTTGATAAAAGAATAAAAGAAACAATTGAGTCTTTGATAATTAACGGTTCCCGAAAAGAATATGTTCCTAATGGATTCAATGCTATTATTCCAGAAGATACAAAGATTCTTTCTCTTGATTTAGATGATGGTTTATTAAAAATTAATTTTTCTAACAATTTTTTAAATGTTAAACTCAATGATGAAGAAATGATGATTGAATCGATAGTATTTTCTCTAACAGAAATACCTGAAGTAAAAAAAGTTATGATTTATGTCGATGGTAAACTTTTAACTAAATTACCTAATTCTAAAAAGAAATTACCCCATTATTTAACTAGAGAATATGGTATTAACAAAATTTATGATTTAACAACAATAAACAATTCTTCAATGACTACTATATATTATTTATCCAAATATAATGACAGATATTATTATGTTCCTGTTAGTTTAATTAATAATGATACTAAAAACAAAGTAGAAATAGTTATTAATAGTTTAAAGAGTGCTCCACTTATTCAAAATAACTTAATTAGTAATTTAGTTAACTCAGTTGAACTTTTAAGTTATGAACTTAACGAAGAGACAGCATCACTTAATTTTAATTCATATATTTTTAATAATTTAGATGAAAAAAGCATCTCTGAAGAAGTAAAATATACTATTTTTCTCTCTTTAAAAGACAATTTAGGTGTCAATGAAGTGATTTTTAACGTCAATGATGAAAAAATTGATGAATTATATATTGAAAAATAGGCATAATTGTAATATAATGTATCTATCGCTGATGCAAATGTCCTCGTAGCTCAGCTGGATAGAGCAATCGCCTTCTAAGCGATCGGTCAGGTGTTCGAATCACCTCGGGGACACCATACGATAATTACTTCCTAATTTGGAAGTTTTTTTTCTTTCAAAAAAACAAGAAGATTACGTCTCTTCTTGTTTTTTTAATGCTTTATTAATTTCTGATTCTTTAATATTCTCCATCTTATACCAATTATTATCTTTCATAATATTAAATATTTCATGTTGTATTTCTAATATATTTTTTTCACATTTTATGAAAGTATCATTTATTTCATCTGTAGAAGATTCTAAAGCTCCATGCATTAATAAATCTGCAGATAATTTTACACTAGTTAATATTCCTTCAAAATAATCTTTTTCTTGCATAATATTTACCTTTCTAATAATTTGATAATGCTATCATATTCTTTGTTTATTTTATTATCAATTCCAGTTAAGAATATTTCAAAATCTTCAGAAACATTTTCTTTAGCATCATTAATTTGCGTACTAATAAATTTTAAATGATTTAAGCTATCTTCGATATACAATAAATCTTTTTGTGTCATATTATCCCTCCATCTTTATTATGAGGTCTAAAGATATTTTTTATGCAAAAAAAATAATGTCTTAAATAGACATTAATTCATTTTCTTTTTCAGCTAATTTTTCATCAACAATTTTATTATATTTATTAATTAAATCTTGAATTAAATCTAATTGTCTTTTTTCTTCATCTTCAGGAAGTTCTTCATTTTTAATATCATTATTAGCATCTTGTCTAATATTTCTTAACGCAACTTTAGCATCTTCAGCAATTGATTTAGCTTGTTTTGTATATTCTTTTCTTCTTTCTTCTGTTAAAGTTGGAATAGTAAGAATAATCATTTCGCCATTGTTATTTGGGGCAATACCAATATTTGCTTCGTTAATAGCTTTTTCAATATCTTTTAAGCAACTCTTATCAAAAGGTTTAATCATTAATTGACGTGCTTCTGGAGTTGTTATATTAGCTAAAGAATTGATTGGTGTTGGTGTTCCATAATATTCAACTTCAATTCCATTTAACATAGCAGCATTTGCTCTTCCTGCTCTAATACTTGTGAATCTTGATTCCATTGATTCAATAGCTTTCATCATTTTTAATTCTATATTATTATCTATCATTATCTTCTCTCCTCGTTATAATAATTATATATAAAAATCTATTTTTTATCAATAATTAACTCTCTAGCATCACTTATAGATTGTTTAAAATTAGTTATTCTTTCTAATGTCCAAAATTCTTTTGGATTTTCACCATTTTTTACTACAGCTGATGTTGTATCATAATACTTTACTTCCCCATCTTTTACAAAGTATAAAGATGGTGTAAAGAGATTATCGGTTGATGTATCAGTTGTAATTAAATTACCTTCTAATTCATTAATAATAGCATAATAACTACTATTTTTTAAATCTTTTATTCGTTTAGCATCATAGTAGTATACTTTAGGAATATTATAGAAATTAACTGCTTCATATAATTGATTGGCATATTCTACTGACCAAGTATTATCTTTATCACCAATAAATATTATACCTGTACCATTTTCTAACATTGAGATTAATTCATTATAGTTTAAATACTCAAAACGATTATCTTTAGGTATATCTTTATATTCAGAACTAAATTTTTCTTGATCATTAGCAAAAGTTACTGTTTGGTAATCTCTTGTTCCTATAAAAATAAAAGCTCCAATAATACATATATATATTACAATATATATACTTTTTCTTACAATTCGATTCATTTACTTCACTTCCTAGTATTATTATAGCATTATAATTTCTTTTTTAATAGCAAGAAAAAAGTGCTTGTCAAATAAGCACTCTTATTTCCCATTAACTTGTGCCATTACTTCTTCAGCAAAGTTTTCAGAACGTTTTTCCATTCCTTCTCCAACTTCATAACGAGTAGCACTAATTAATTCTCCTCCATTGTTAGTTACATAACTAGTAATATCTAATTTAGAATCTTTAATAAATTCTTGATTTGCTAAACAATTTTCTTTATAAAATTTCTTAATTCCACCAGCTACCATCTTTTCAGCTATATCTTCAGGTTTACCTTCTTCCATAGCTTTTTGTTTTAAGACTTCGCTTTCTTTTGCCAATACCTCAGCTGGTACATCACTTGCAAATACATATTGTGGACGCATTGCTGCAGCTTGCATTGCAACATCCTTAGCAACTTCTTCATTAGCTCCTTTAACAACTGTTAAAACAGCAATTTTTCCACCCATATGTAAGTATGATCCAAATGACTCATCGTCATTTTTGGAAATAATTGCAAATCTTCTTAATGAAAGTTTTTCACCAATTTTAGCAGTTTTAGCAACTATATAATCATTTATAGTACCATCTTCACAAGGAAGTGCTAATGCTTCTTCTAAAGTAGTAGCATTACTAGCTAAAATAGTAGTACCAATTTTATCAATCATTGTTGTAAATTCTTCATTTTTACTAACAAAATCAGTTTCTGAATTTACTTCGATAATAATTGCTTTATTTCCATCAACATATACATTTGCTAAACCTTCAGCAGCAATTCTTGATTCTTTCTTTACTGCTTTAGCTATACCTTTTTCACGTAACCAGTTTATAGCTTCTTCCATATTACCATTAGTAGCTTCTAGAGCTTTTTTGCAATCCATCATTCCAGCTCCAGATGTTTCACGTAATTCTTTAACTTGACTAGCTGTTACCATATAATCCCTCATTCTTTCTAACTATTTTGATAATACAGCAATTAAGTCATCTTTTTTCATTGATGAATAACCTTTAATGCTTGCTGCTTTTGCCATTGCTTTTAATTCTGTTAAAGTTTTAGATGTTAAGTCATCAGTCTCAGTTGCTTCTTCAATAGCTTCTTCCTTAACTTCTTCCTTAACTTCTTCTTTTACTTCTTCTTTAACTTCTTTTACTTCTTCTTTTTTAGTTTCTTCTTTCTTAGGAGAAACCTTTTTTTCGTCTTCAGTAATGTAATCAACTATTTCTAATCCATTAGCTTCACAAATAGCGTTAGCAAGTACTCCTAGAACAACTTTAACACTTCTTACAGCATCATCATTTCCTGGAATAACATAATCAACATCATCTGGATCACAATTAGTGTCAACAATACCAAAAACAGGTATATTAAGTTTTCTAGCTTCTCTAATTGCATTGATTTCTTTTTTAGGATCAACAATTATCATAGCTTGTGGTAATTTATTCATTTCTCTTATACCACATAAAACCTTGTTTAACTTTTCGTATTCTTTCTTTAATCCAATAACTTCTTTTTTAGGTAGAATATCGAAAGTACCATCACTTTCCATTTTTTCAATTTCTTCTAATCTTTTAACTCTTCTTCTAATAGTTCTAAAGTTAGTTAATGTTCCACCTAACCATCTTTCAGTTACATAATATGATTTAGATCTTTCTGCTACTTCTTTAGCAGCTTCACTAGCTTGTTTTTTAGTACCAACAAATAAGAAAGTACCACCATTCTTAGCAATATCGCTCATAACAGCGTATGCTTCTTCAATTTTTGTTAATGTTTTTTGTAAGTCGATAATATAAATATCATCTCTAGTTGTATAAATGTATTCTTTCATTTTTGGATTCCATCTTTTAGTTTGATGACCAAAATGAACACCAGCTTCAAGTAAGTAACTTAATGAAACTACGGCCATAAAAATTCCCTCCTTCGTTATACATCTGCAAACTTCTACTTTAATCCTCACCTCTTCGGCACTCGAGAATTAAATCCATTTGCATGTCTATTTGCTTTTTAAAGCCTTTTATATTTTATCAAGAATATTCTTTTATGACAAGATATTTCTTGTATTTATTAAAGAAAAAAAACAAATATCAAAATATTATATGACATTTAGAAATTTTTATTTAAATATACTTAATATATTCCACTACTAATTTATTTTTTTTAGTAGTTTTAGCTACTTTTATAAACTTATATTTGCCATATTTATGAATACTAAATATATCGCCATCTTTAACAAAATAAGTTTTCTTTGTATTTACTTCATAATTAACAATAACTTTTTTATTATCAATTAAATTACTCACTTCTTTACGACTTGTTTTAATAACATTACTTAATATAACATCTAATCTAAGAGACGGAACAATAATTTCATAACTTTCATATTTTTTTTGATAATTACTTAGATAAGCAATATCTATTTTAGTTAAAGAAACACTTTTATTACCTATTTTAACTAAATTCTTATTTATAAAATCATCCAATTTAGACAATATATAAAAATAATACTTACCATTATCGATAATAATATCACCAAATGAGTTATTACTTATTCCTTGATTAAATAAAGCACCTAAAATATCTTGATGTCTTAAAGTTTCTTTACTTTTGATTTGAAAAAGAGAAATACTAGGTAGATTATTGACATACAAAATAACCTTATCAGCTTCTAGATAAGGTTTATAAACTTTGTATTCACTACTCTTTAGTTTTGAAGTAACTAACTTAGCTTCAGAAGGAAGCAAAAAATCAGTAGCATTTCCATTTAAAAGTCTTTCAATATTATTTTCAATATAATAATTTATGTTCTTCATTTTCTTTTAAAAATCTTTCTTATTAAAAAATATATTAAACGAGCTGTTAATACAATTGGATAACTAAAGAAGACAATCCATAATAATAAGTAATAAGTTGGTACTAATTCTTTAATATTTAAATAAACTACCACCGGTATAATTAAAACTAAACTGGATATAATTAATACTGGTATATCTTTTTTGTTCAAATGATGATTAGTAGTTCTTCGACGATCATAAAAACTATTAATGAATAGATAAAAATTCATAACAATAAATAACATTTGATATAAGAATTTATTTAAGTTTTTATTCCCTTGACTAGAAAAATAAAAAAATATGGCCATTAATAATATTTCTTCAGCATGAAAAATTTTTTTCCAATTTTTCTTAAACCATTTTAAATTTATTTTTTCTGCCTTAGTTCCTTTTACAGCATCTATAATACGAAAACCAAAATATAAAATCCATGGTATTAATGTTATATAATCAATAAATTTCATAAGCAAACCTTCTTCGCTTATTCAATTATACTATAACTATTTTATTTTTTCATTATAATTTTACCATTAAAACGATTATTATATTCATTAATAAAAGAATCAATCATTTCTTTCGAAATATTATCATCTGTTACTATATTTAGAACAACATTATCAATACTATAATCTTCTAAGATTTTAAAAACTCTTTTCTTAAGTTTGATAATATCATTACCGCTATTTATTCTACTAAAATTGACATATAATGTATCATCTGTATAAAAAATATCCATATCATCACCATAGATAGATTAACAAATATTTTTTTTCTTTGATACATTATCGACAAATGATGTCAAAAAAAAATGGTTTTTATCTTTTTAAGGCTAGAAAATGATATAATTGGTTTGGGTGATAATATGCGAAAGACACTAGCAATAATTGTATGTAAATTTATTACTTTTGTTTGTAAATTATTTGGAAAGAACGGTAGCGTTTATCCAGGTGAAAAAGTTTTTGATTTTATCGATAGTAAAATATTAGATAAAATTGAGTATCCAAAATATGTTATAGCTGTTACAGGTAGTTCCGGTAAAGGTTCTACGACGAATGCAATTGCCAAGATATTAAAAAGTAATGGTTATGATGTTTGTTATAATCAAAATGGTAGTAATGGTATTTTAGCTGCTATAACACTTATTTTAAATAACTCTACTTTAAGTGGTAAATTTAAACATGAAGTCTTATTATTAGAATGTGATGAAAGACATTTAAAACTTATTTTTAATAAACAAAAAATGACTCATCTTATTATTACAAATATTACAAGAGATCAACCGGCTAGAAATGGTCATCCTGATATTGTATTTAAAGACATAATCGATGCTATTGGTAATGATACTCATCTTATTATTAATGCTGATGATCCTCTAGTTAATAGATTATCTTATTCTCATAAAGGAAAGATAACAACTTATGGTATAAATAAAACTTCAGAGAGTTACAAAAATCCAAACTTAAGCGTTGATTATGCTTACTGCCCTATTTGTCATAAAAAGTTAGTTTATGATTATTATCATTATGGACATATAGGTAATTATCATTGTCCAAATAAAGATTTTTTAAGGGGTAATGTCAATTATCTTGGGAGCAATCTTGACTTAAAAGCAAAAACAATGCTTATTAATGATAACTTAGTTAACTTAGATAAAGATGTTTTATATGCGGCTTACTATACTCTTGCAGCTTATAGTCTTTGTAATACGATTGGGTTAACAAATGAAAATATAGTAAAAGTTTTAAATAATAATCATGGAGAAGCTAAAAGAGGAAAAGTATATAAAGTTTATAATCGTGATTTAGTAATGCTAGAAAGTAAAAATGAAAATAATCTTAGTTATTATCAATCAATTAGATATATTGTATCAGCAAGTGGTAAAAAAACAATAATTCTTGGTTTTGATAATGTTTCTAGAAGATATAAATTTAATGATTTGTCTTGGCTTTGGGATGTAGATTTTGAATTATTAAATAATGATAGTATTGATAAAATATTTGTTATTGGTAGATTTAAATATGATGTTGCAACAAGACTTGCATATGCAAACATTTCTAAGAATAAGATTATATTAGTAGATGATGTTAACAAAGTATTAGAAATAGTTAAAGATCAAAGTATCGGAACAATTTATACAATGGTATGTTTTGATATGACAGCAAAAATAAAAGAGTTGATTGTAGGTGAAAATGAATGAAAAAAATTAAAATAGCTCATCTATATTACGATTTGATGAATTTATATGGTGAAAACGGAAATGTTCGTGTTCTAGCTAAAACTCTAGAAAAGCAAAATTTAGATGTTGAAGTAAGATTTTTAAGTATAGAAGACGAAATTGATTTTCAATCATATGACTTTTTCTATATTGGTACTGGTTCTGAAGAAAACCAACTACTTGTATTAGAACATTTAAAAAATTATCAAAATGATATTAAAGATGCTATAGAAAATGGTAAATACTTTATTGTTACTGGTAATGCTATAGAATTATTTGGTAAACAAATTATTACTAAAGATAACCAAGTTATTGATACTTTAAATATATTTGACTATGAATCTATTATAACTGATTTTCGTATCATTGGAGAACAAGTATATACTACTTCTCTATTAGATAAAAAAATAATTGGTTTTCAAAATAGAGAAACTATTATGAAAACCAACAATAACAATAGTTTATTTAATGTAATAACAGGTACTGGATATGAACCTAATATTAAGAAAGAAGGAATTCATTATAAAAACTTCTTTGGCACTTATCTTCTTGGACCAATCTTAGTAAGAAATCCTTATTTTCTTGACTTAATAATAAATAATTATTTACATACTCTTGATTTAGATTATAAAAAAGATGAAAATGATGTTATATATAAAGCTTATCATGAATACATTAATAATTTTGTAAATGAATAAAAGCTGATATTACATTATCAGCTTTTTTATTTTATTCCCAACTTATATTTATTTAAATTTATAAAAACAAAAAGTAGGAATATTCCTACTATTTTGTTATGGTGCTAATACTAGGCGGAACGAAATGTAGGTGAAAGCCGTACCCGTGTCCCTAAAGAAGTTGAACTGTCCAGCTAGAACACCATAACTGGCACTGCCGCCTCGACGGAACCAAGGGCAAGATGAGTATACAAAGTACGAATTGTCAGCGTACCAACTATTATGATATTTACTCGTTCCATCTCCGTCTGCATATGTTAAGAATGGCCCCATCTCGCCTGTGGTGTCTCCTAAGATGCGATATTGATATGCTTGGCCTGCACTTGATGCATTATACACGTCTAAGTATTTTTGGTAATCAGCATTTGCTATTGTTGTTTCATCAAATCCACTGTCGCCAACATTTCCACTCATATATGCTGCCATATACTCATGAGCTCCACCACTCATATCATATACGCCTGTAATATTTCCAGTTGTACTTGCTAGATAACCGATATCAGTGTTATATGCTTTATTATAACTTTCTCCATCTCCATATGTTCCTGGATAGTCATCTTGAGATATAGTTAGTAAAGAACTATATCCTGTTTTATATGCACTATTATTATTGATGTTTACTTCTTTATCTATTCCATATTTAGAATGACTTAATATAGCTACTGCTCCCCATTCCGTATTCTTCATCATATGAGAATTTAGTGTTGGTTGATAATTATATGAACTCATAAACATATTGTATACTGTACTATTTCTCCAACTATAAATATTTGGTTTTACTATTATTTTACTAGAATCATTAGCATTTACTTGAGCACTAGAAGCACTTGTTGCTCCTTTATATCCTGTTTCAAATTTTCCGACCCATATTCCATTTACATCTAATGAGATAAAAGCTGGATGCGTCATATATTCTCCATTACTACAATTGCCACTTCCACCACTTGTCATTGGAGTTACACATGATACTCCTTCTTCATCTGTTGTATTTGTTGTACCAAATTCTATTTCTATTGAGTGTTTTCCTTTATTTTCTGAAGTAGTTGTTGATTCGACATTCCATAATTTGTATTTGTATTTTGGTATCCAGACAAAGTATGATTGTATGTTACTTTCTGGTATTGTATCTCCACTATTATATGTTTGGGTATTATCTTCTAATATTACAGCATTTGCCCACTTCTTATCAGTATAATCATACCAAGCAGTATATAAATCAGCTTTTGTTACTGTTCCATCATTTGCTATTGTTACTGGTACTAA
>JBJEDY010000065.1:0-32089 GCA_051872535.1 Bacilli bacterium
CGTCATATGGGTATTAGACCAACAAACCGTGGTTCTGTTATGAACCCTAATGACCATCCACATGGTGGTGGTGAAGGTAGAGCACCAATTGGACGTAAAGGACCTGTTACTCCTTGGGGTAAACCTGCACTTGGTTATAAAACTCGTAATAAAAAGAAAGCGTCTGAAAAGCTTATAGTAAGCCGTAAGAAATAGGAAGGAATAGAGAAAATGGCAAGAAGTTTAAAAAAGGGACCTTATGTATTTGATAGATTACTTAAAAAGGTTCAAGAATTAAATAAAAATAATAAAAAAGAAGTTATTAAGACTTGGTCTCGTCGTTCAACAATATATCCTGATTTCATCGGACACACTTTTGCTGTTCACAATGGTAAAGAATTTATCCCAGTATATGTTACTGAAGATATGGTTGGACACAAGCTTGGTGAATTTGCGTTAACTCGTAAATTTGGCGGACATGCTGGACAAAAGTAGGAAGGGAATAAGTAAATGGAAACATATGCAATACATAAAGGTGCAATGATTGCTCCTCGTAAAGCAAGAATGACTCTTGATTTAATTAGAGGAAAAGATGTAGTTACTGCACAAGCTATATTAAATAATACTAATACAAAAGCTAGTAGATTAATATCTGATGTATTAAAATCTGCTGTGGCAAATGCTGTTAATAACAACGGTGCTAATGAATCTGAACTTTATATCTCTGAATGCTATATTAATCCAGGACAAGTTCTAAAGAGAATTAAATTCGGAAGTAGAACTAAAGTTGATAGAAGAGATAAAAGAACAAGTCACATTACTGTTAAAGTAAGTGATGGTAAGGAGGCTAAATAATATGGGACAAAAAGTTAATCCAATAGGCCTTAGAATTGGTGTAAATAAAGATTGGGAATCAAAATGGTTCGCTAATAAAAAAGATTTTGGTACATTATTAAATAAAGATGTTAAAATTCGTGATTATGTAGCTAAAAATCTAAAAGATGCTGCTGTATCTTCAGTTATTATCGAAAGAAATAACAAAAGAACAGAAGTAAAAATTATGACTGCTAAACCTGGTATTATTATCGGTAAAGGCGGAGAAGATATTGAAAAATTAAAGAAAGCTTTAAATAAATTAGTAGATGAAGATATTTACGTATCAATTGTAGAAGTTAAAAATCCTGATTTAAATGCTAAACTAGTTGCTGATCAAATTGCTAGTCAAATTGAAAATAGAGCACCATTTAGAAGCGCTCAAAAAAGAGCAATTAGAAATACAATGAAAGCAGGAGCTAAAGGTATTAAGACTTCTGTATCAGGAAGATTAGCTGGAGCAGAAATGGCTCGTACTGAAGGTTATACTGAAGGTACAGTACCTCTACATACTTTAAGAGCTAATATTGATTATGCTGTAAGTGAAGCAAATACAACTTATGGTAAGATTGGTGTTAAAGTATGGATTTACAAAGGTGAAATTCTTCCTACTAAAAAAGCAGTGAAGGGAGAAACTAAAAATGTTAATTCCAAAAAGAACTAAATATCGTAAACCTCATCGTATATCTTATGATGGACATGCAAGAGGAAACACTGAATTACAATTTGGTGAATACGGATTACAAGCTAAAGAAGGAGCATGGATAAGTGCTCGTCAAATCGAAGCTGCTCGTATCGCTATGACACGTTATATGAAACGTGGTGGAAAAGTTTGGATAAACATATTTCCACATATGGCTAGAACAAAAAAACCATTAGAAACTAGACAAGGTAAAGGTAAAGGTAATGTAGAAGAATGGGTAGCAGTAGTTAAAACTGGTAAAATTATGTTTGAAATAGCTGGTGTAACTGAAGAAGTTGCAAGAGAAGCTTTAAGACTAGCTAGTCATAAATTACCTATTACAACTAAATTTGTAAAGAAAGAAGAAAAAGGTGGTGAATCTAATGAAGGTTAATGAATTAAGAAAATTATCTACTGAAGAATTAAACAAAAAAGTAGAAAGTACTAAAATTGAATTATTTAATTTAAGATTAAAACAATCTACAGGATCATTAGAAAAACCTTCTAAGATTCATGAATTAAGAAAAGATATCGCTAGAATGAAAACTATTCTAAGTGAAAGAGCAAATGGAGGCGAAAAATAATGGCAGAAACTAAAAGACAAGAATTAATAGGTAAAGTTGTAAGTGCTAAAAACGATAAAACTATTACTGTTTTAGTTGAAACTTATAAAAAGCATCCACTATACGGAAAAAGAGTTAAGTATTCTAAAAAATATATTGCTCATGATGAATTAAATAAAGCTAAAGAAGGAGATACAGTTAAGATAGTAAGTACAAGACCATTATCTAAAACAAAGAGATATGAACTTGTTGAAATACTAATTGAAGCTGTTATCCTATAGGAGGTATTATTATGTTAATGCAAGAATCAAGACTTAAAGTTGCTGATAACTCTGGGGCTAAAGAAATACTTGTAATAAGAGTAATGGGTGGTTCTAAAGTTAAATATGGTAATATCGGAGATATCGTTGTTGGAACAGTTAAAAAAGCTATTCCAAATAGTAATGTTAAAAAAGGTAAAGTAGTTAAAGCTGTAATCGTAAGATCAGTAGAAGGTGTAAGACGTGCTGATGGATCATATATTAAATTTGATGACAATGCTTGTGTATTAATCAAAGATGATAAAAGTCCAGTAGGAACAAGAGTTTTAGGTCCTGTTGCTCGTGAATTACGTGATAAAGATTTTATGAAAATCATATCACTTGCACCAGAAGTATTATAAGGAGGATCAATAATGAAAGTTAAAGTTGGAGATCAAGTAAAAGTAATTGCTGGTTCAAATAAGGGTAAAGAAGGAAAAGTAATAAAAACTCTTAAAAAAGATAACAAAGTTGTTGTTGAAGGTATCAACATTGTTAAAAAGCACATTAAACCTGGAAGAACTAATGAAACAGGTGGAATTCTAGAAATGGAAGCTCCTATCCATGTTTCTAATGTTAAAGTTATAGAAAAAACTACAAAACCTAAAAAAGAAGCAAAAGCAACTAAGGATGCAAAAGAAGTAAAAACTGAAAAAGCTCCAAAGAAAGCTACTGCTAAAAAAACTGAAAAGAAAGCTAGCAAATAGGTGATAATATGAGTACATTAAAGAAACTATATAATGAAAAAATCACTAGCGAATTAATGAAAGAATTTAACTATAGTTCAGTTATGGAAGTTCCAAAGCTTGAAAAAATAGTAATCAACATGGGTGTTGGTGAAGGGGCACAAGATTCTAAATGGATTGAAGCTGCTGTTAAAGATTTAGAATTAATCGCTGGTCAAAAACCAGTTGTAACTAAAGCTCGTAAATCAATTGCTGGTTTCAAAATAAGAGAAGGCCAAGCAATTGGTGCAAAAGTTACATTACGTGGTGAAAACATGTATAATTTCATGGAAAAATTAATAAAGATTGCTCTTCCTCGTGTTCGTGATTTTAGAGGTGTTTCTAAAACTGCATTCGATGGAAAAGGAAACTATACTTTAGGTATTAAAGAACAATTAATTTTCTCTGAAATAAACTATGATGATGTTGCAAAAGTAAGAGGTATGGATATTGTATTTGTTACTACTGCGAAATCAAACGAAGAAGCTATGAAATTATTAAGTGCATTTGGAATGCCTTTTAGAAAGTAATGATGGAGGGAAATATTTATGGCAAAAACAAGTATGATTGTAAAATCACATAGAGCTCCTAAGTTTAAATCAAGAGCCTATACTCGTTGCGAAAGATGTGGACGTCCTCATGGCGTACTTCGCAAATATAAATTATGTCGTATTTGCTTTAGAGAATTAGCAAATGAAGGTAAAATACCTGGCGTAAAGAAATCAAGTTGGTAGGAAGGAGGAATTATAATTATGGTACAAGATAGAATAGCAGATATGCTTACTAGAATTCGTAATGCTAATCAAATGAGATATGAAACTGTTGAAGTATTAGGTTCTAAAATGACATTAGGAATTGCTGAAATTCTAAAAAAGGAAGGTTTCATTGTAGATTACGAATATGTTAAAGATATTAAAGGTGATAAAATTAATATTACTCTAAAATATGGAGATAAGAAAGAAAGAGTTATCACTGGACTTAAAAGAATTAGTAAATCAGGATTACGTGTCTATGCTAAAAGTAATGAAATTCCTCGTGTTCTTAACGGCTTAGGAATTGCAATTATCTCAACTTCAAAAGGATTAATGACCGATAAAGAAGCTCGTGAAGCTGGTCTAGGAGGAGAAGTACTTGCTTATATTTGGTAAGGAAATTAACTTATGAGTAGAATTGGAAATAGAGAATTAGTAATACCTACTGGTGTTACAGTTACAATTGATAATAATACAATTACAGTTAAAGGACCTAAAGGAGAACTTACTTATGAAAAAAGTCCTATAATTGAAGTAATAGAAGCTGAAGGTAAGATAATTACAAAAAGACATGATGATGCAAAAGTATCAAAACAATTACATGGTACTACAAATGCTTTAATCAATAATATGATTATTGGTGTAAGTGAAGGTTATAAAAAAGAATTAGAAACTATTGGTGTTGGATATAGATTCAATGTTTCAGGAAATAAAATTACTGTAAATGCTGGATATTCACATCCAATCGAAGTAATTGTTCCAGATGGAATGAAAGCAGAAGCAACAAGCAATACTGAAATTACTATTTCAGGAATTGATAAACAAAAAGTATCTGAATTTGCGGCTAATATTCGTAAAATAAGAGAACCAGAACCATATAAAGGTAAAGGTATTCGTTATAAAGGTGAATATGTACGTCGTAAAGAAGGTAAGAAAGCAGCTTAATAAGGTAAGGAGTCTTAGATATGATAAAGAAAGAATCAAGAAATGTTTCACGTAAAAGAAGACATGAAAGAGTTCGTTCTAAAGTATACGGAACTCTTGAATGTCCAAGATTAAACGTATTTAGATCAAACAATGAAATCTTTGCTCAAATAATTGATGATGAAAAAGGAGTTACCTTAGTAAGCTCATCATCAGTAGAGTTAAAGATCAAAAATGGATCTAATATCGAAGGTGCTAGCATTGTAGGTAAAGATTTAGCTGAAAAAGCTAGCAAGAAAAAAATTAAAAAAGTAGTTTTTGATAGAGGTGGATACCTTTACCATGGTCGTGTTAAAGCATTAGCTGAAGCAGCTCGTGCTAATGGACTAGAATTCTAAGAGGAGGTCAAAATATGCCAAAACAAGATATAGACTCTAAGAAAAACTTGCTTGAAGAAACTGTCGTATCAATCGGCCGTGTAACAAAAGTTACAAAAGGTGGTCGTCACTTTAGATTTTCAGCAACAGTAGTAGTTGGAAATAGAAAAGGGTTAGTTGGTATCGGTACTGGTAAATCTAATGAAGTGCCAGAAGCTATCAAAAAAGCTATTCAAGCAGCAAATAAAAACGTAACTAAGGTTGCTTTAATTGACAACCGTACAGTTCCACATGAAGCTATTGGTAAGGTAGGACGTGCAGAAGTTCTTATCAAACCTGCTAAAGAAGGTACTGGAATCATTGCTGGTGGAGCAGCAAGAGCCGTACTTGAATTAGCTGGTGTTAAAGATATAGTTTCAAAATCACTAGGATCAAATACAAAAATCAATGTTGCAAAAGCTACATTACAAGCTTTACAAGCACAAAAAACACCTGCTCAAGTAGCAGCATTACGTGGTAAGAAAGTTGAGGAGATATAATATGAAGTTAAATGAATTAGTAAAATCTCCTGAAGCAAAAGCTAGAAAAAGAGTTGGACGTGGACCTGGTTCAGGATTAGGAAAAACTGCTGGACGTGGGGAAAATGGCCAAAAATCTCGTAGTGGAGCAAGCATTAAACCTTGGTTCCAAGGTGGTCAGTCTCCATTATATAGAAGAATTCCAAAACGTGGATTTAATAATGCTCGTTTTGAAACAAAATATGCAACAATTAATATTAGTGATTTAAATAAATATTTCAAAGATGGAGATATAGTAACTCCAGAATTATTAAAAGAAAAAGGAATTGTTAAAAAGCAATTAAGTGGCGTTAAAGTCTTAGGTAGTGGAGTACTTGAACATAAGTTAACTGTTAAAGCTAATAGATTCTCAAGTGCAGCTGTAACAAAAATTGAAAGTGCTGGCGGCAAAACAGAGGTGATTTAGTATGTTTGTAAAAATCAAACAACTAATGAGTCCAACAAATAAAGACTTAAGACATAGAATTTATTTTACTCTATTTTGCTTAGCAATATTCAGTTATGGAACAACAATAACTGTTCCTTGGGCTAGTGATATATATGAAGGAAGATTAGGTTTCTTAGAAATCTTTAACTTAATGAGTGGTGGAGGTTTAAGATATTTTTCAATCTTTGCATTAGGTGTTTCACCATATATCACAGCGCAAATCATAACACAATTATTACAAATGGATATCATTCCATACTTTAAAGAATTAAAAGAACAAGGTTATACTGGAAGACAAAAGATTAATAAGATAACAAGATATCTTGGTATTATCTTTGCTTTCGTTCAAGCTTATGCATTTACATATGCATATATGGGAACAAGAGATGCTGGTTTATTACTTAAAACTGCTTTAGTAATGACAGCTGGGACTTCATTATTATTATGGATTGGTGATCAAATCACTAAATACGGAATAGGTAATGGATTATCATTATTAATTATGGCAGGTATCCTACAATCTATGCCAACAACATTTGTTACAGCATTCAATGAATTAGTAACAAGTGGAACATTCTCTCAAGTAGTAGGAGGATGTTTATTTGGAGGATTTGTACTAATTTACTTGGCTGTAATAGTTGGTATAATTTGGGTTCAATTGGCAGAAAGAAGAATACCTATTCAATATTCGAATAGAACAACATCTTTAAAAGGTGCAAATCAAAACTTTTTACCAATTAAATTAAATAGTGCTGGTGTTATTCCTGTAATATTTGCTTCTTCAATTGTTGCAATACCTGAAACAATTGTAAGATTTATAGGAAATGAAAAAGCCATCACATTTATTGAAAAATACATTTCAAACTCAACATTAACTGGTTTCATTCTATATATGGCCTTAATATTCTTTTTTGGATATTTCTATACATATTTACAAATGAATCCAGAGGAAATGAGTAAAAATTTAAATAAGAGTGGCGCTTATATACCAGGTGTAAGACCAGGTAATGATACAACTAATTATATTAGTAATACTTTAGGTAAACTATCAATCGTTGGAACACTATTCTTAATGATAATAGCTGGTTTACCAATCCTATTTTCTAATTTCTCTGGACTATCTAGTTCAGTGTCATTAGGAGGAACTGGATTATTAATCGTTGTAGGTGTCGCAATTGAAACTTACAAACAAATTGAAAGTAGCTTAGTAAGCCGTAGTCACAGAAGGGGAATAAGAAAATAATGAAAAATATTATATTCATTGCTCCCCCTGCTGCTGGCAAAGGAACTCAAAGTGAAAAGCTTGAAAAAAAATATGGATATGTTCATATTTCTACAGGAGACCTTTTAAGAGAAGAAATTAAAAAAGGAACTGAACTAGGTAGAGAAATAAAAGAAATTATTGATAAAGGCGAGTTAGTGAGTGACGAAATAGTTACAAAAATGCTAAAGAATAAACTTGCTGAAACAAAAAAGAATTTTATTTTAGATGGATATCCAAGAGTTCATAAACAAGCAGAAAATTTAAATAAAATTCTAGATGAATTAAATATTAGTAAAGATGAAGTTCTAGTTATTTATTTAGAAATAAATCTAGAAACTGCTATAAAAAGAGCATTAGGAAGATTAATTTGTAGTAAGTGTGGAGCTAGTTATCATAAGTATATTAAAGAGTTAATTCCAACTAAAGAAGGTTATTGTAATAACTGTAACAGTGAGTTAATTCAAAGAACAGATGATAATGAAGAGACTTTTAAAATCCGTTTTCAAACGTATTTAAATGAAACAGAACCATTATTAACATACTATAAAGAACAAAATATGTTGAAAATTGTAGATTCAAATACAAATACTGATGAAGTATTTAAAAGTATTGAACAAATTTTAACGGGAGAAAGATCAAATGGCTAAAGAAAATAAAGTTGAAGTAGAAGCTAAAATAGTCGAAGTTATAAAAGGCGGAAACTATATTGCAAAATTACCAAATGGACATACTGTAGAAGCCTACGTTTCTGGTAAAATGCGTGTTAATATGATTCGTATCTTACCAGGTGATACAGTAACTATAGAATTGTCGCCTTATGATTTAAAACGTGGGCGTATAACATGGAACAAAAGATAATGGAGGTAAATTATGAAAGTAAGACCATCAGTTAAAAAAATTTGTGCAAAATGCAAAATCATTAAAAGAAAAGGTAAAGTAATGGTTATTTGTGAAAATCCAAAACACAAACAAACTCAAGGCTAGTAATAGGAGGAAATTATGGCACGTATTAAAAATATTGAATTACCAAACGAAAAACATACTGTAATTGGTTTAACTGCCATTTATGGTATTGGTAGAAGTTTAGCAGCAACAATTTGTGATGATGCTAAAGTTCCACAAAACAAAAAAATTAAAGATTTAACTAACGATGAAATTGCAGCATTACGTAGCGAAGTAGACAAATACATTGTTGAAGGTGACTTACGTCGTGATGTTCAAATGAACATTAAAGCAAAAATGGAAATTAATTCTTACCAAGGAACTAGACATAAAAAAGGACTTCCAGTTCATGGACAAAGAACTTCTAGAAATGCTCGTACAAGAAAAGGTAAGGGTAAAGTAGTTGCAAATAAGAAAAAAGTAGGTAAATAGGAGGTTAAATTATGGCTTATAATAGAAGAAAAAGAAAAATTAAGAAAAATATTCCTGAAGCACAAGCACATATTCATTCAACATATAATAACACAGTAGTAACAATTACTGATAATGACGGAAATGTTATTAGTTGGGCTTCAGCTGGTACTATTGGTTACAAAGGCTCTAAAAAGAAAACTCCATTTGCAGCTGGTATGAGCGCCGAAGCAGCAGCAAAAGCAGCTATGGACAGTGGAGTTAAAAAAGTTGAAGTATTTGTAAAAGGTTTAGGTGCAGGACGTGAAAATGCAATTCGTGCATTACAAACTGCAGGACTAGAAATTACAGCAATAAATGATGTTACACCAGTTCCACACAATGGATGTCGTCCACCAAAAAGACCTAGAAATTAATCGTTGAGAGGGGACAATTGATATGTTAAGATTTGAAAAACCGGAATATAAAATTAAAGAATATATTGAAAATAACCATTATGGTAAATTTGAATTAGAACCATTAGAAAGAGGATTTGGTACTACTATTGGTAATGCTCTAAGAAGAGTAATGTTATCAAATCTTCCAGGTTCAGCTATAACTTTTGTTAGAATTGATGGAGTTGATCATGAATTCCAAAAAATCGATGGAGTTGTAGAAGATGTAACAGCTATCGTATTAGCACTTAAAAGTGTTGTTATTAAAAATCATTCTACAGAGAATGCAACAATTAGATTATCTGCTAAACAAGAAGGACCAGTTACTGCTGGTATGATAGAAGCACCTGCTGATATTGAAATAATTAATCCTGATTTAGTTATTTGTAACCTTGTTAAAGGTGGAAAAATTGATATGACAATGACTGTTTCTAATGGTCGTGGATATGTTGATTCTAAAGCAAATCAAAAATTATTAGGAGATAATATCATTGGAGTTATTGCAATCGACTCATTATACTCTCCAATTGAAAGAGTAAGTTATGAAGTAGAAAGCGCTCGTGTTGGACAAAATGAAAATTTTGATAAGTTAATTATGAATGTTTATACAAATGGTTCTATTACTCCAGAAGAAGCTATGGCTTTAGCTGCTAGAATATTAATTGAACATTTCAATGTTGTAACAGATTTAAATGCAATAAGTGATGTTTCTGGATTAATGGCTGAGAAGAAAGTTGATACAATAACTAAGACACTAGAAACACCAATTGAAGAAATTGAATTCTCAGTTCGTGCTTATAACTGTTTAAAAAGAGCCGGTATTCATACAGTTCAAGACTTAATTAATAAAAGAGAAGTTGAAGTTACAAAGATTCGTAACTTAGGAAAGAAATCTCTTAAAGAAGTATTAGATAAAGTAGCAGAAATGGGACTAGATTTCAAAAACTAATAAGGAGGTAAAAAGCTTATGGCATATAGAAAATTAAATAGAGAAACTCGTATTCGTAGAAGCATCCTTGCTGGACTTACAAAAACAGTTATCATGAATGAATCAGTAATTACAACAGAAGCAAGAGCTAAAGAAGTTCGTAAGTTTGTTGAAAAAATGATTACTTATGGTAAAGATGGTGCTTTAGTTTCTAGAAGAAAAGCATTAGCTTTCTTACATAACGATAAAGAAGTAGTATCAAAAATATTTGATGACTTAGCTAAGCGTTATGAATCAAGAAATGGTGGATACACAAGAATAGTTAAATTAAAAGAAAGAGTTGGAGACGATGCTCTAACTGTAAAATTAGAACTTGTTTAGTTCTAATTTTTTAATTAAAATCAGTTTAAAGATAAATTATACATATTAAAACATCAACTTGATAGTTGATGTTTTTCTTTACTTAAAACGTCACAATAAGTGTTTTTATTTACTAAGTTTTTACTATATAGATTATATATTTCTCTATGTAACGCTGGAATTGTTTCCATATAATTTGAGCTAGCTTTTGTAGTTAATATTGTTATCAAATAAGGATTATCAGAATCATATATACCTAATTGATTATGATATGGAATAACTTCCCCATATTTATGTAAGAATCTTTTGTCGTCAAAATTAAGTGAATTAACATCATCGTTATCCATTGATTTTTTTATTAATTCAGTAAACTCATCATCAACTTGTAATAAGTCATATAATATTTTTAAAATATCATTTCCTAATATAGCTGTAAAATTTGATTCATATGGATTCTTTGGTGTTAAATGTAGATTTAAATTGTAATTGTTTTTAAAATATAAATTAAGATTTGATGTTCCAAAATATCTTGCCATCATTTCATGTGCTGTATTATCACTTACTAATAAAACAGCTTCAATTAGGTTCTTAATAGGTATTTCATCACCTAAATTGTATTTGGCGGTATAAGTACTATAAGTTCGTTTGTCTTCAATAATGTATTTTATTGTTTCATTGCCAGTATATTCTCCACTACGAACTTTTTCGACATAGTAAATTACATCTAATAACTTAATAACTGATGCTGAAAAGTAAGCTTTTGTAGGATTTAAATTAAAGCTATATTCATTATTAATATCTGTAAAATAAATTGAAATACCATCATTTTTATATTTATCAAAAAGATTATTAAACTCAGTCTCTAAGGTGTCACTTTGATAAGGAAGTTTCATACATTTTTCATAATCTTCTTGTTGTAGTTTCTTAATTTTTTCATTTTCTTTCTCTTTATTGAATTTCGCAATTTTTTTATCAATCTCTTCTTGATGATTTTTATAATATTCATAAGTTTTAAAACTAATAAATAAAGCAATAATTAAGAATAGAAAAAATACAACTCTTTTCTTTAGTCTAAGTTTTTTTTTCTTTTGTGTCTTTGCCATAAGAAAACACCTCTTATTATCATTAATATACCACAAATAATACTAAATAGTTAATTATTTTTATTCAATTCATCTAGTTTATTTCGCATCATATCAAGTGCTTTTTTTAAGGTGTCTAACTCATTTTCATAAGTATAATTACTATTTCTATTAGATTGACTGCTAGAGTTACCAGAGCTATCATTATTATTATCATTATTATTAGCCGAGTTATTAACTCTTGGATCTATAGGTGGATTATTCATAAAAGGAGAACCACCATTTTTAAATTGTTCACTATTAATATTAATAGTATTACCTCGTACTCTTTCTTCCACAACTTGTTGAAAAGCACAACTTTCTTCCAAAATTTGTCCTACTGTCATTAACCAGTTACCTATAGCATTTTGTTCATTAGCAGTGAAATTATCAATCAATAAATAACCGATAATTAAAGAAGAAAGAACATAAAGTCGTGGGTTAGCAGTTGGTGGGAAACGATTCATAAATAACCCCCTAAAGTATTATATTTTTTTAATGATTTAGATATTAAAAATTATTGCAATAACTCTTCTCTTATGATAGAATTAAAAAGAATAACATAGGATAGGAAGTGTTCTTAATGAATAGAGAAGAATTAGTTACAGCAATTAATGAATTAGTAGAAATGTCTGGAAGCAAAGGTAATGAAGAAGCAAAAAAAATTCAATTAACAGAAGTAGTTGGAAAGATTGCTGATATCAAAAATCAAATAGCTGAATTAGATGCAATTAGTGGACAATATTACAATGAGGAAGATAGACTAAGAGATAGACAATTTGAGGTTCAATTTCAAAAAGAGATTAGAAAGATTAGAGCTCAATTAGATCATAAACAAGAAGATTTAAATCTTGCTAAAACTGAAGAAGCAAGTTTAAATAATCAGATATCTTCTATTTCTACATCACTATCATCAGAGCTAATTGCTGAAGCAACTAAAAAATCATCAGAAGCAACTGAACCAAAAATTAAAGAACACTACGATAATATAATTATTAGAGAACAAAATAGTATTATAAAAAGACAAGAAGATTTGAAAGTTTTAGAAGTAAAATATCAAACAATTCAAGATAAAATTATTGGCCTATGTGCTGAAATATCAGATTTAAATAATACTTTAAATATTAATGAACAAAACTTAAAAGTAATTCGTGAAAATTTAGAAAATAATGAAAATTATGTTGATATAAATCGTCGCCAAGCTGATATAACAAGAAGATCTAACTTAGAACAACAACTTACAGATTTAGAAAAACAACAATCAGAAATAATAAGTGACCCAGTTGTACTTGGAGGTCAAGCAAAAACCGCTTTATTAGACGGAGATAATCTAACAGCTTTAAATAAAGTTAGAGAAATAGCTAGACAAGTATCTGAAATGCCATATATGAATGAAAATAGTGATGAAGTACTTGCTAAAGCAGAAGTTGATGCTACTAAAGCAAGAGATGAGTTCTTTACTGAAAATAAAGGTAAAAAATATAAATTATCTTTAGCAGTAATTGATGAAAGAATATCTTTCTTAAAAGATTGCATCAGTAAATGGAAAGAAGAAATTGTTAAATATAAAACTGAAATTACTAGTATCGATAAAGGTGAAAAATATTCTGTAACTTCTAAAATTGAGGGAATACAAGAAGAAATAGCAAATCTTGAAGCAAATATTATTGATTACAAAGAAAATATTAAATCTTATGATGATAAAGATATTAAAAAAGTTGAGTTACAAGCAGCTTTAAATCGTAAGGAAGAACAACTAGAAGTTTATAAAGTATTATTAGATGCTTATAAAGCAACTGAATTGTCAAGTCTTATGGAAATAAATCAATTTGATCAAATGATTTCTCAACTTGAAAGTAAAATAGTAGCAGCTAATTCTGAAATTACATCATTAGAAAATGAAAAATTAAAAACAGATTCAAAGAGTATTGATGTATTAGCAAAAGAAGCAGATATAGCTAAATTAAGAAAATTAACAGAAACTGTAATGGATATTAAACATAGTAGGAAGTTTACAAAAACTCCAGAAGAAATACTAAATTCTATTGAACAAGAATTAGGATTTAATGTTACAATCGAAACTGCAGAAGAAGTTAAAGAAGAACCAATTCTATCTGAAGATGCTATAGCAAGTTTATCAGTAGATAATATTGAAGAAATAAAAGAAATTAGTGAAAATGTTGAATATAAACCAGCTTTTGAAGATGAATCTATTGGATCATTAGAAGAATCATTTGAAGCTGTTAACAATACATTAGTTAATGAAGAAAATAATGTAGCAGATCTACTTGCCAATACAGAAATAGAATTAACAAATATTGAACCAGAACAAGAACCAGTAGAAAATACTGAATTAGTTGTAGAAGAAAATCAAAAAGAGACAACTGAAGAGCAAGAACTTGTATCACAAGAAGAAATGACTACTGAAGATAAAAGTCAATTAATAGACGATACAATTAGTGCTATAAGTGCACAATTAGAAGCACCATCTCCAGTTCCTAGTGAAATGGTTTTAGAACCAGAAGTAAATGAAGAAGCTTTAGCAAATACTGAATCAACTAATATAAGAGATCTATTTACAACATTTGAACCAGAAAATACTGAAACAACTGGTTTTGAACCACAAGCAGAAGTAGCATCTGTAGTTGAAGAAGATAAGTCTTCTGAAGCTCAAAAAGTAATTGGTCAAGAAGAAGTCAAAATAGATGCTAATGAGAAAACACTTGAGCAAGAACAAGTTATTGAAAATGAACCAATAACAAATTATGAAGATAAAAATGATTTTGATTGGACAGGTTTCTTTAATACCTTAGATCAAAATGTAGCTGAACAACAAATTATTGAAAACGAAGAGGATGCAAAAGGATTAAAGAAGGTTGGTTAATATGGGATTAAAAATAAATACTATTATAACACTTGAAAATGATGAAAAATACGTTGTTTTAAATGAAACAATGTATGGTGGAATTAAATATTTCTTAGTTATGGGTGTTGATAATAATAAAAATATAATTCCAAATAATGTTGCAATATTAGAAGAAATAATTGAAGGTCAAGACGTATATGTTGATCGTGTACGAGACCAAGAATTAATCATTATTTTAACTAGAATATTAAAATCACAATTAGAAGAGCATTAAAGCTCTTTTTTCTTGCCAAAATCATAATTCATGATATAATAATAACTAGAAAACGTTGAAGACGAATTAAGTAATTATATTAAGTTCTTAATTTAGAGATTAAATGTCATCGGCTGAAAGCATTTAAAGATAAATAATATAATGAAGTTCATCGTTGGAGTTTTAATCGTAAGTAGATGCGTTATATCTATACTAAAGAGCTAGATTATCTAGAATTAGGGTGGTACCGCGGAATTTATTTCGTCCCTTAGTTTTAGATTTTTTTTATTGGAGGGAAAAATATGAGAGAAAAAATAGAATCATTAAAAAATGAATTTGCTGTAAAATTAAATGAAACTACAAATCTTAAAGACGTTAATGAATTAAAAGTTTTATATTTAGGAAAAAAGGGACCTATAGCAGAATTATCTTCATGTATGAAAGATTTAAGCAATGATGAAAAAAGAGAATTTGGTATGATTTTGAATGAATTTAAACAACAAGTGTCATCAGGTTTAGAAGAAAAAATCAAATACTATGAAAATGAAGAATTAAATAAGAAATTAGCTTCTGAAAAAATAGATATTACGTTACCTTCTAAAAAAGTAAAAAGAGGATCTTTACATCCAATGACAAGAATTACAGAAGAATTCGAAGATCTATTTGTTTCAATGGGATACACAGTATATGAAGGTCCAGAAGTAGAATCAGATGAAAATTGTTTTCAAAAACTTAATTTACCTAAAGGTCACCCAGCAAGAGATGCACAAGACACATTTTATTTAGAAAATGAAGTAGAAAATTATTTACTTCGTAGTCAAACTTCTACAGCACAAGTAAGAGCAATGGAAGAAAATACAGAAAAAGGTCCAATAAGAATAGTATGTCCAGGTAAAGTATATAGAAGAGATGAAGATGCAACTCATTCTCATCAATTTATGCAAATTGAAGGACTTGTAATTGATAAAGGTATTTCCATGGCTGATTTAAAAGGTACATTAGAAACAATGATGAAAAAAGTATTAGGAGAAAAAACACAAGTTAGATTTAGACCAAGTTATTTTCCTTTTACTGAACCATCAGTTGAGGTTGATGTAACATGCTTTAAATGTGGCGGAAAAGGATGTAATCTATGTAAACAAACAGGATGGATTGAAGTATTAGGTGCTGGTATGGTTCATCCAAATGTATTAAAAATGAGTGGATATGATCCAGAAGTATATCAAGGATTTGCATTTGGTACAGGGCTAGATAGAATGGCAATGTTTAAATATGGAATACCTGATATAAGAACTATTTATGGAAATGATATAAGATTTATAGAACAATTTGATAGAAAGGATGAAGACTAATGAAATTAAGCCGTAAATTTGTAACTGATTATATTGATTTAGACAATAAACTTACAATTACAGAAATTGCCGATGCAATGACAAATGTGGGAAACGAATATGATACAGCAGAACCATTCGTTAATTGTACAAATTTAACTGTTGGTGAAATAATTGATTGTGTTGATCATCCTGATTCAGATCATTTACATTGCTGCAAAGTAGATGTTGGTAGCGAAGTACTTGATATAGTTTGTGGTGCACCTAATGCAAGAAAAGGATTAAAAGTAATAGTAGCATTAGATGGTGCTAAACTACCAGGTGGAGAAATTAAAAAAGGAAAAATTAGAGGCTGTGAATCAAATGGAATGCTTTGTAGTAAGGCAGAATTAGGATTAGATTCAAAATATTTAATTGAAGCTGATAAAGCAGGTATTCACGAATTACCATTAGATACACCAGTAGGATCAAATCCATTAGAAATAATGAACCTAGATGATGAAGTAATTGATTTTGAATTAACATCAAATAGAGGAGATTTATTAAGTATTATTGGAATGGCATATGAATTAGGTGCTATCTATGATAAAAAAGTAAAAGAAATAGATTTAGATTATAAATCAAATAAAGAGGATATAAACAAAGAATTTAAAATAGATATTCAAACAAAAGATTGTTCATTATTTCTTGCTAAAAAAGCAATAAATGTAGAAATCAAAGAAAGCCCAGATTTTATTAAAAGTAGACTAATGGCATCTGGTATAAGACCAATAAATAATGTAGTTGATATTTCCAATTATGTTATGTTAGAAACAGGACAACCGCTTCATTACTATGATGCTGATAGACTGGGGGATACATTAATTGTTAGAAATGCTACTGAAGGAGAAAAATTAACAACATTAGATAACCAAGAGAGAACACTATCAATAGATGATATTGTAATTGCTAATAAAAAAGAAGCAGTTGGATTAGCTGGAGTAATGGGTGGTCTATCAACTGAAGTAGAGGAGACAACAAGAAATATAATAATTGAATCTGCAATCTTTGATTCAGTTAAAATTAGAAAAACTAGTAAAAAAATTCTAAGAAGTGAAGCTTCAAACAGATTTGAAAAAGGATTAGATCCAAAAAGAACTTATATGGCAATTGAAAGAAGTTGTTCATTACTAGAAAAATATGCAAATGCAACAATTGTTGGTGGAATAGTAGAATACAATAATGTTGATATGAAAGATAAGATAATAAACTTAAAATTAGAGAAAGTTAAAAGTGTATTAGGAATAGAAATTTCAAAGGAAGAATCAATAACTATATTAAATAAATTAGGATTTGCAGTAAAAGATAATATAGAAGAATTACAAGTAACCGTACCAACAAGAAGATTAGATATAAATATAGTAGAAGATCTTATTGAAGAAATAGGACGTATTCATGGTATGAATAATATTGAAGGTAAATTACCAACACTAGATGTTATTCAAGGTAAATACGACAAAACAAAAAGACAAATTAAGCATAAAATGGCAGACATGGGATTAAATGAAACTATGAGTTATACTTTAATTTCAAGAGATGAAGTACATAAATTTACAACAGAAGATTTTACAGAAATTACATTAAATGATCCAATGAGTGAAGATAGAAATACATTAAGATATAGTTTATTACACTCACTATTTGAAATATATAATTATAATAAAGCAAGAAACAATTCAAATATTTCAATTTTTGAAGTAGGTAAAGGTTTTTATAAAGAAAATGAAGAATATAAAGAAGATCTTAAATTAGCAGTATTAATGACAGGAGATTATAATCTTGATATTCCAAATGACAAAGTAGATTTTTATTATATTAAAGGAATAATGGAAGAATTATTATACTTTCTAGGTTTTGAAGGAAGATATAGTTTATTAAAAAATGATTATATTCCACAAGAATTACATCCTGGTATAAGTGCTGCAATTAATGTAAATGGAAATAATGTTGGTATTATTGGAAAATTACATCCATCAATATCAAAAGAAGATGTATATGTTATGGAAATAAATTTAACAAAACTACTAAGCAATAAAACAGGTAAAATGAAATTTAAAGAAATATCAAAATACCCTGGCATAGTAAAAGATGTTGCATTTGTAATTGATAATGATATCGAAAGTGATACAATAAGAAATCAAATAAAAAAATCTGGTGGAAAATTATTAGATAAAATAGAGATATTTGATATATATAATGAAATAGAACCAGGAAAAAAATCAATTGCATATAAATTAACATTTAAAGATTCAACAAAAACATTACTAGAAACAGATGTAATGGAAATATTCAATAAGATAATATCTGATGTTGAAACTAAAACAAATGCTAAATTAAGAAGTTAAAAAAGTCACTTAAAAAAAAGTGACTTTTTTATATGGATTACATTTATTATAACAAAATAAAAAAAGCTTAGATAACTAAGCTTTAGTATTTTCAACAACTCTTTGTTTACCAGTTGCAGTCCATCCTTCTAATGTTTTACTTTGACTCCAAGTATATTTATAAGATACAGTTGAAATTTGTTTAGCTGTGGCTTTAATACTAATTAAATTAGTTTTTGTACATTTAGTTCCATTCTTTGTATATCCAGCAGGACAACTATATCCTGATATATTACCTTTAACAGTATAATAACATTTAGTTCCTTTCAATTGAGCATCTTTGTTTTCGCAATAATACTCTGAATCACTAGATACTTTCTTAGAACATGTTGTACTAGCACCACTACCATTCTTAGTATATCCAGCAGGACAAGTATAAGTAGTATTCTTAGTACCATTTGTATAAGTAGTACAATTTCCATTAATATCTAAAGAACCACCATTAGGACAAGCTAGAGTAACTGAACCATTATTGTTGCTTGTAGCAGCAGTACTTAATCTACATAATGTACCATTTAAATTACCACCACTTGGACAAGTATATCTACCATTTGATACTTTTTTAGTAGCAGCAGCAACTAAGATACAACTAGAACCACTTAAAGTTCCTTCACTACAAGTATAATAGCCATTATTTGTAGATGAAGATACATTCATTGGTACAGTACTAATACATTGATTATTTCCATAAGCGCTATATCCAGAAGGACAAGTTGAATTTCCTGTAGTTTTAGTGGCAGTATATGTACTAACTGTAGTACATTTACCATTTACTGGTTGAGTACCATTTGCACAAGTAGCATTAGTACTAACATTTCTCTTATATAAAGTATAATTATAATGAGCTGCTTTTACTGGACATTTACTTATTTCAGCACAAGTATATTTATAAGTCATACCATCATAAACTAATTTTTCAGTATCATTACTATAAGTAGCTTTAGTAGCAGTTGTGCTATATTTATTTGATACATACCAATCCCCATAAGTTTTATTAACATTTGCATCTACAGTAGTATAATGATAACATGTAGTACCTTCTAATTTGTCTGTACCATTACATTTATAAGATGTAGATCCACTAGTTGCATTAATAATCTTTATACAATTATTTCCGCTTTGACTATATCCAGCAGGACAACTTTTTGAAGTAGATGTACTTGATTCTACATATTTAGCAGAAATAGTCTTGTAACAAGCTGTACCTTTTAGTTCATATCCAGCAGGACAAGTATAATTTACTGAACCATTTGCATATGAAGCAGAATAAGTTTTATAACATGTTGCACCACTTAATGTATATCCAGCAGGACAACTAAATGTTCCTGAACTTACATTAGCACTAGCTTTATATATTTTTACACATTGTACACCATTTGATTCATATCCAGTAGGACAAACTATATTATCATTTCTAATTGCATCAGCGTATTCAATATATGAACCTGTAGTATTCTTTTTAGCATCTACAGCTAATACACTATCACTAAAATAGTTTGCAGTAGCATTGATTGTTGTAGATGAACCACCTTTATAACATAAATTTCCTTTTTTAGTATATCCAGCAGGACAACTATATGTAGTAGTTATTGTTGGAACTTCTTTCATAAATTGATATTCAACTACATTTTCAATATCACTATTTGTATCACATTCTCCGTTAGGACATACATCATAACATCCAATTGTTTCTAAAATGTAATCTTCTTGATCTCCACATTTTAGATTTACTTTTAATACATATTCATTTTCACCAGTTTTTGTTACTTCAACATAACTATCATCAGTATTACAAGTATTATTATCTTTATCAACAAATTCTAAAACCATATGTTTATCTATCATTTGTTTTAAAGTCATTTTTATATTATCACCAATATTAACTGGTAATTTATCAACAGTATAATAGCTTTTTGCAGCTTCTTTCATTGTTTGCATATTATCATTAAATACTCTATCATAAAAAGTATCAATTTGTTGTGGTTTAGGTATTAACCATACAAGTAATACTATAAAAAGTATTAATAATATAATTTTAATTATTAAATCTTTCCAATCAATTGATAATCTAAATTCTTTCATCTTTCAAAACCTCCCTTATCCTTTAAATTACTCATTACTTTCAACATTATTTGAAGATAATGTTAAAGATGTATTCTCAGTTTTATTAATTGTACTTTGAACTACTAATTCTTGTAAGTATTCTGCCCAAACATTTTCAGTATCATATTCACCATTACATTGTGGATTATAATAGAATAATACTTGGTCAATATTTACGTTAACTCTTTCATCTTTATTAGTTTCATAAGGAATTGTATAATCTTGTCCTAATGCTGACTTAATAACTGGAGCAGCAATTTGTGACATAATACCATATACATAACCTTCGTTATTATCTAAATCAAAGTAATTTAATTGAGTACCAGTTTCATCTACTAGAACGCCCATCATTAAATCTGATTGTAATTTTAAGTATTCTATAGAAGCATTTCTCTTATCTTCTTCAGTGTTTGCAGTTAATACATTAACAAACAAAATAGCATTTAAATTCATAAATTCTTGATGTTCAGAGTTATCTAAACAAAATGCATCAAGATAGATTGCTTGGTTAACTCCATTTTCAGAAACAACTCCACCAGCAAAGTTAGCAGCTTGTTTAACAGCTGTACCATATTCAGCAAATGTTTCTAAAACGTTATTAGACATTTCATAAGCATCCATATCAGTAGCAGCATAATAAGAACCATTTATAAATCTAATTTGATCTTCAAGTTCTTCAACTGTAATATCCATAACATTACTTGCAACTAATGCATTATAAATTGCAACTGCTCTTGCGTGAATTTTTTCATCATCATAAGCATCATCAAAATAATTTACATCATATACTTCTTCAGATTCAACTATTTCTTCAATTTCTTCATCTTGAATTTGTTCAATTTGATCATTAACATTTGTATCTTTATATTTAATATTTTCATCTTCCTTAGAACAACTATAAGCTCCATATACAATAGCAATGATAAGTGTAGTTAAAGCAGTACCCTTTAAGATATTCATCCCAAGATTAGCATTTTTTTCAGAGTTATTAGTTTTTTCAGTATCTTTAACCTTAACTCTAGTTTTTGATTTATCTTTAGAATTACTAACTATTGTTGAAATATCTTTTTTATAATTTGTTCTTAATTCATCATAAACTTTTTTTAATTCTGGATCTCGAATAAATTCGTATGCTTTGACAAAAGCATCGCGTTCATTCTCTTTTGGTTGACCTTTATTAATTTGAGAATTAAGTCTTAATAAAGTATTTTTTCCTTTTCTCAATATTTCTTTAATATCTTCGTCTGGATTACTCTTTATCATATCATAAAAATCATAATCTGGATTGTAACTAACTTGCATAAGAATTTTTTTAGTTAAATTTTTCTTCTTTTTCATTATAATTCCCCCCTTTAGAGCCTAAATCTCTTACGAATTGCTGTTTAGGATAACACATTTATGTTCGTTTGTCAACATTTTGCGAGTTTGAATAAAATAGGATAAAATAACCAATTTTTGTTTATATTATATATAATGAAAGAAAAAGGTTAATTTTTTCTTATTTATCTTTCATTTTAGCTATACTTATGCTATAATCTCTATACGAAACGGGGTAGCTTGGTTTCGACAGGGTATATTTGGATATGACTGCAAGTGGTAGCTATGCCTTAAATGCAACTTAAAATTAAATGGAGAAACTAGAAATAGTTTTGCTCCTAATGCAGTAGCATTTGCCTAATAGTAGGTTAAGGGAGCACTTCTACTTATCTTTATCTGTAGGATAGGATAGGGGTTAATAGATACAGATTATATTATATTTAATTGATTAGGTTAATATAATGAAATTTTACTAATCTAGTTATATAGAATGGTGAGTAAAGAGCCAACTATATAATGAATCTTAAATCTAACTAAACTTGTAGACGTTATATTATGAATTATCTTGGACAGGGGTTCAATTCCCCTCTACTCCACCATTTAGAAAATCGTCGAAAGTATTCGATTTAGTATAAATAAAGGAACTTAAAAAAAGTTCTTTTTTATGTTAATATGTATTTAGCAAGCAAATCTTGCATAAAATAAAAAAAGTAACATTCAGTTCGCTAAGTTGAATGTCTACCTAAATAAATTAAGTTAGACATTTAATTCTAATGTGAATTAAGTGTCATTTTTTAATTTCTGATATTTTTTGTTGTTTTAGAAACATATTTGCAAACATAAAAATGATGATATAGATATTGGAATGTAAATGTTTTTGGTGTACAATAATTGTACGAATTAAGAGAGGTTTATTTATGAGTAATAATGAAGATAAAAATATGATTGAAAAAATTAAAAGAATTATGTTAAGTAACCCTATATTATATGTTTTTACAAAAGAATATAAAACTGAAACTGAATATAATGAGTTCATGAAACAACATATAGATAGTTTTAAATTATTGCCAGGTTCCGAAACTGAAGATGAAATAATGGAAAGATTAATTAATATGTCAAAAGTTGAGTCTAGCATTAATTATAACTTATTATTGTCGCAACGAAAAAATATGTTAAAAAAAGAAATTGATAGAATTGATTCAGAATTAAAATTACAACAAGATATTTGTGATCATATCAAAGTATGTATTGGTTGGGATGGTCCATTTCTTTATAGAGATACAAGTATTTGTAAATGTTTACTTTGTGGAGAAAATGAACCTGATTCAAGATATCCTTTAATTGAAGCATATGATTACAAAAAAGAAATTTATAGTCATGGAGAACTTTCTTCTTATAGAGAAAATAGATTTATTGAATTACAAAATTTAGCTATAAATATTTTAAATAGAAAACCAGATTTATCTATGATACAACTAGTTGAAATAATGAGTGATATAATAAAAAATCCAGTAGCATCTAAGTATCAAGCTTTAGCAATTGCTTGTCATACTAATCCTGAAATTCAATTAAATATTAGTAAACCAGCTATTCAAGTTGAACAAAAGCCAAATATAAAAAATGGTATAACTGGTGGCTCTAATTTTATGAAACAATTTATGGAAAAATTAAAAAATGGTGAAATAAAAATCGAAACATGTCCTCAAGTAGAAACTGGAGAAGAATTAACCGAGGAATTTATTTTACAGCAATTAGAAAAATATCAAAAACAATTAGATAATATTGGAATAATTGATGAAATGCTAAAAGAAGAACAAGAACCAATATTAAAGAAAATGAGAAAATAGGTTAAAATACTTTCTTTTTGATTTGTATAATTTAAGTAGTTAGTAAGTCAGTATCATCAGTTGTTAGACTTGCTCTTTACTGCACCATAAGAGTTTCAATTGAACTCTCTAAATAGTATAGAAATTCAAGTTTTATATTGAAAAATCAGTGATTGATAAAGTGATTTTTTTGTTTATTTCAAAATTTATTGTGAAGTGAGTAAATGATATTTATAAAGTAGAAATGGCTAATAAAAAGAATCAGATATGAAAGAGAGAATAATCAAAGATTTATGATATAATAATTACAGGTTTATAATACCAAATAGTAATTTGAAAGATTGTGTTGTAAATGAAGTTTGAAAATTTAAAGTGTGTTAGTGATAACGTAAATCTGAATGATTATTTGAAACTATATACGTATGTAAGAGAAAATATGCATAATCCTGAATGGTTAGGAACTTTTTCTAAGAGTGAAATAAAAGAAATTTTATCGATTGGCGGGAAAATTTGGTTATATTATGATAATGAATATTTGGTATGCTCTATGTTTTATATTCCTTCTAATCAAAAATCGTTAAACAAAAGAAAAATAAACACTTTAGAAACAGAAACTGGTTCATTAGGTCCAATTATGGTTAGTCCTGATTACGTTGGTAATGGATATATGTTAAAGATGCTAAAGATATTTAATGAATATTGTAATAGTATTGGTATGAAATATATATTTACTAAAGCTCATAGCCAAAACTTATATTCCATAAATAATATATATAAAGATGGCTATGTATTAGTAGAAGAATATAAAAATGAAAGAGGAAAAATGTCAGCTTTTCTAAAATCTCTATAGTCTTCAAATAAATTACAAGTTATAAAGCAAGAAAAACTAAGTTGAGGTGTACTTTATGAAAGTAATATTAAGAGATAATGAATATAAATCAAAAGACATTCATCTCATAGATGGAAATAAAACATTAACTATTATGTTTGGTGGCACAGGTGATTTATATTGGATTATTAATAATAAAGATTGTCCAAAAACTGAAGATTATTCGTATGATTACTTTGTAATAACTAAAGAAAACTATGCAATATATTCCATATTTGAACAATTAGTAAATGATATAAAGAATATTAATATATTTGATAAAAAAGAAATAGAATTTCCTCCATATGTTGAAACAGATGAAGGAAAAAAAGAATACTTAGAAGAATTAGAATTAGATAAAAAAAGATATAGAAAATATAATATGGCTTATTACAATGATCTTTGTAATGAAAAAACAGATATAATTACATGGGTATCAGACGAAACAGCATTTGAAGTAGCTAACAAAGTTCAAATAAAAAAAATAGAAGATATATTTGTAATTGAATTTTATACCCAACCATACATAGAAGGATATGAAAGAGAAGATAATATGTTAGGAATTATGGGAATAAGATTTAGAAATTCAGGAAGTAGATACCAACCATTTAATATAGTTTTTATGAGAATGTTTTCACAACTGCAAAAACTGGATGATGTAAATGATTATGGACACCAAATACATATTGAAGAATATCTATATAAAAAAGGATTAGTTAGGAGATAAACAATATAAGAAGTAATGAAAAAACAGATAAATAATAAAGATAGTATAATTATGGTATCAGTAAATAATGGTTATTGTACTGATGTTATAAATATTGAAAAAGGATATCTACAAGACGGAGAACTTGATAAAACAATAAAATTATCAATATGGGATGATATTAGTTTTAGTACATATAAAAAAGATATAGATTTATATACAGATATAAAAGAATTAGAATATGAAATAACTATAGAAGATAGAATATATTTTGCTTTAAATAGATTACTTGGTATTGATGAAGAGTTATATATAGATGATGATGATACTAAAGAAGCTTTCAAAAACTATTTAGTTATTAAAAGAAATGAAGATAAAATATTATTTATATTTCATGATGAAGATATTAATAAACCTATATTTGAAAGATTTAATATATTTATAAAAAATACTGGACCAGATGTCAGAAGTAAAATGGATGACTTTAATACAAAATTTAAATTACACTTGTTTTTTAGAGAATCAGCTGAAATATTATTAAATGAAAATCATCAATTTACACTTGATGAATATTATGAAATATTAAAATTTAAAGGAATATATAAAAAGAAAAATCCGTTTATTTTAAAAAGCGAAAGAAAATATAAAAATGCAGCCGAGAGTTGTTTAAATTGTATTACTAAATGCACAGAAGAAAAAAGTATTACTAAATGGTGTGGTAAATATGAACCTCAAAAAATATTAAAACCAAATAGAAAGAAAGTTTAAATACTTTAAAAAATGGAAATTAGATAAATGACATAAGGATTTTATATGAGAATGATCAATTTAAAAATGTTTTTAAATTAGTTAAATTGATAATTAATATGGAAAACTTTTGAATTTTAAAGTACAATAAACAATAGTTAATTTGGTGGTGATATAGTTGCAAGAAAGTAAATATTATTACAATGAAGTTCCATTATCAGAATATTGTAGGGAAAATGACATGAACATAAAAACAATAAGGACTAGAATATGGAAGAAAAAAAACAATCCTAAATATAGTCAATATACAGAACAGCAAATAATAAATATGGTAGTAGAAACATATGGATCAGGGACAAAATATATGTGGGGAGAAATGTCTCTTAGAAAGTATTGTTTAAATAATGAAATCAATTATGAGACAATTACTTCTAGAATAGAAAAATTAAAAAAAGAAAATCCTAGTTTATCTAATGATGAACTTGTAATTGCTGCATTAGAAGAATATCAAAATAAAAATTATCGTTTTTTTTATAAAGGCATTCCTTTAAAAGATTATTGTGAAAAACATCCTGAAATCAATTATGGTACTATTCGTTCTTTCATAAATCGTGAATTAGGGCGTAATCCTAATCTTTCCATAGAAGATACGATTGAATTATATATATTAAAAGAACATAAAGGAAGATATAAATACTATTATTGTGGAATGCCATTAATTCATTATTGTAAAGAAAATAATATAAATTATTATAATATTATTACTTATATAAAAAGACATAAAAAAGAAAGTATTGATGTTAATTTAAGTGATGATGAATACATTGAAATAATAATGGACCAATATGAGCCATTTGAACTTACATATTCATATAAAGGATTATCTTTAAGACAATATTGTTTACAAAATTCTTTATCATATTATGGTATTATAACTTATGTAAAAAGAAAAAGAAATAAAAAAACAAATTTAGATATTAATGATTTAATAGAAGAAGCAATTAATACTGTTAATCGTTATGGAATAATATATTATTATAATGGAATTCCTTTAAAAGATTACTGCAAAGAACATCAATTAAATATTGATTCAATTAGAAGTAGTATTATAAGAAAAAAGAATACAACAGATACGCCATTACAAGAAATTGTTAACGAATGTGTTGAAAACTATAAAGAGTTCACAGTTAAATATTTTTATGAAGGTAAGCCTTTATATTCTTATTGTAAGAAAATTGGGTTAAGTTATGCAACGGTATTATCAGCCTATGAAGAAAAAAGAAAATTAAGTAACCAAACAACTGAAGAAATTATAAAAGAAATAGTTGATTATTATATTCAAAATCCACCAATTAGAACAAAATACTATGTAACAGACGATAAAACAGAATCTTTAAGAAATTTTTGTAACAAAAATGGTTATTCTTATTTAGCAATATATCTAAGAATGAAATCATTAGAACAAAAAGAGATATTTGAAGAAAAAGAAAAGTGTATGATGTATGCAATTGAAAAATATGAAAGAAAATTACAAATTCAAAAAATCAATAATTTATTTGAAGAACTTAAACAAAGAAAAAAGATGAATGATGTGGAACTAAAAGAGCTATGCAAAACATTAAAAATAAACTATGATAATGTTAAAGATTTAGTTGGAATGGAGTTTTCATTAAATCAAGCAATTAATATAATATGGTTCTTTTCGGATAGAAAAGATAATAATGATAATAAATTAATTTCAGATAAAAAATTAATTGATATTTTTGATATGATTAACCAAATCAAAAGTGCAAATGCAACAGAAATAATGAATTTTGGATTATATGATTTAATAGGTATTTATAAAAGCGAACTTTATGATACTAGAACAGCAATGTTAATAAGACAGCAAAAATATTTTAAAAAAATAATTTGGACTTTATGCCAAGAATATAATCTTAAATTAACTAAAGATAATTTTGAAGAATTTGAAAATGAAATAAAGACATATTTTATAATTGCAATAAATCGTTTACATTTAAATACAAATGGTCAGATTATTAAATATATAGATCTTACTATAAAAGGATATTTTAGAACATATTTGAAAAAACAAAAACAGCAAATAACATATATTTCACTTGATGAAAATAAATTTAAAAATGAAAAAGGAACAAATAATGCTAAAACAAGATTAGATTATATTGAGGATAAAAAATATGATAATGTAAATGGAAGTGTTTTTAGTGATAAAATGATGACAATATTAAAGACACTTTCACCAGATGATTTTTCTTTTATTGTTTTGAAATTTCAAGAAGAATATAGTGATGAAGAATTAGCGAATTATTTTCAAACAAATATAGAAAAAGTAAAAGAGACAGAAATGAGAATATTATCTTTATTAAAAGATAATCCTAATGTTCAGATACTTAAAAAAAAGTTATAATAATTATGATAATGTTATATTTTTTATCAAATTAAAGATATATAAAAATAATAGATTTTAAGAGGAGGGTAATATGATTAGTACAAGCTGTCACAAAAATTGGCAATCAGATCACTATATTACATATGCTATTTCTGGTAATAGAGGTCAAGATGCAAACTATCAAGGAAGGTGTTATCCAAAATTAGCACCGAAATTGTCTTTTTGGAAAGTATGGCATGACAATATAGGAGTAATTTCAGAGGAAGAAAATATAAAGTATTATATTCAAGAATATTGGAATCAAGTTTTATCAAAATTGGATCCAGAAGATGTTTATAGAGAACTTGATAATTCTATTTTACTATGTTATGAATCTAATATGGAATTTTGTCATAGACATATTGTCGCAGCATGGTTTGAAATATTACTTGGAATAAAAGTCCCTGAAATTAAGATAATTGATGGCAAAATTGTTGAAGTTGATAGACCTTCATATATTAAAGAATACTTAGAAGATGCTATGAGGCAAAATAGGAATATGAGAGGCTTTAATTCTTTAAGAGCTTTATATTTATTTGAAAAAGGAGAAAAATTAGAGACTTTAGCAGAAGAAATAGAAATCAAAACTGGAATGTGTTCTGATGAATATAGACAAGCCGCTTGTTTTCTTAGATGTGATGCAGATGAAGTTGAGTTAGAATATAACAAAAATAAAAGTAAAAAACAATTAGTAAAGAATATAATATCTTAATATCATAATTATTAATAAATATTCAAGCTGTAGACAAACACCTAGAATTTTCTAGGTTTTTTCTTGTGATAAAATCTTTTTGTTTAAATGAAAATAACTTTGTTAACATACTAATTAATAATATGTGATATAATCTAAGTGTTAGAAAAATAATAATTTACTAGGAGATGAAGTTAGTGAATGAGTATATCAATTTAACCTTAGAAAATATTGAAGAAGAGCATATATGTTGTGCTATTGGTGATCCAAAACATCAAAATGGTGTTAATAATAAAAAAGAATGGATAAAAAACAAATTAAAAGATGGCCATGTTTTTAGAAAATTAAATGCAAGAGGTAAAATATTTATTGAATATGAGCCAATAGAAACTGCTTGGATTCCTATTGATGGTAAAAACTATGAATATATTTATTGTCTATGGGTAGCAGGAAGTTTTAAAGGTAAAGGAATTGGAAAAGAACTATTAGAATATGCGATAAATGATTCTAAAGAAAAAGGAAAAAGTGGTATATGTACTTTAACATCCAAGAAGAAGAAACCATTTTTAGGAGAAAAGAAATTCTTTGAACATTATGGTTTTAAAGTTGTTGATAGCATTGGGGATTATGAATTGTTAGCATTAAAATTTGATGATAGTGAAACGCCTAAATTTAATGATCAAGCAAGAACTATGAAAATAGATAATCAAGATTTTACTATATATTATAGTAATGAATGTCCATATGTAGAATATGAAGTAAAAGAGTTATTAGATTATGCCAAAGAAAAGAACATAATAATTAATTTTATAAAAATAGATTCATTAGAAAAAGCCAAGAATGCTCCTTGTGTTTTTAATAACTGGGCTAATTTTTATAAAGGAGAGTTTATATCTAATACTATACTAAATGCAAATTCATTTGAAAAGTTAATTAAATAATAAATTAATTTTTTATAAAGAAAAAAATATATGAAAAATAAAATATTGAATCCTTTTAGTATGTTTGTTATAGGACAACTATTAGGAATAATTAGTAGATTATTAGATATTTATACTCAAATTTTAGGAGATGTATTTTCGCAAATGGCTATATGGATATTACTAGGAACAATAATCTCTATATATAGTGATACCCAAAAGAAAGCTATGTTAAATATGTTTACATTTTGTATAGGGATGCTTATAACATATTATACATGCGCTTATATTACAAAAGGTGTATATAGTAATACTTATATAATTGGATGGACTATATTTGCTTTTTGTTCACCAATATTTGCATATTTTACTTGGATGGCAAAAGAAAAAGGAATATTATCCAAAATAATAAGTATAGGAATAGTTTTGGTATCAGTACTATCAAGTATTATTTTATTTGATGGTTTAAAAATACATGATTTTATAATAAATGTTGCTTTAATATATATATTATTTTTAAATAGATAACTAAACTCAGATTTAGTATAAGAAAGTTGTAAATTAAATAATAAAAAGGAAGATAATAAAGTATCTTCTTTTCTAATTTAAATAATTATTATAATCATTATATTTATCATTAAGGTTACTATCATATATTTTAAAACCATAATTTTTTCTGATTTTTACCATAGTTTTATAATATAACCAATCATCTTCATTTAATAAATTATTAGCAAGTGTTGTTTTGATATCATCTTCACAATCTTCTAAATCTAATTTATCTTTTTCTCCAGTCTTTATTATAATATGATAACCATATTCACTATTAAATGGTTTTTTAGTGTATTCATTTATTTTAAGTTTATATGCAACATTAAATAATTCCTTATCACTAATTGAATCTTTATTAACATATCCTAAAGAACCACCAGAATCTTTTGTAGATTCATCATCTGAATACTCTTTAGCTAATTTTATAAAAGCTTTTTTTTTATCATCAGCTTCATCTAATTTTCTGATTATTTCTTCAGCTTTGGTTTTTGCAATGCTTTCAGCTTTATCTCTTTCTTCTTGTGTCATTTCTTCATTTGTTTTTGGAGTAATTAAAATATGAGAAATCTTAATGTCGCCAACAATTTCTTTTTCATAATAATCTTCAATATCTTTCTTTTTAATACTATCTTTTATATAATCAATTACTACTTTATCTTGTAAATAAAAAGCTACAATACTATTTTTATATTCTTCTATAGAACTATATTTAGTATAGTACTTAATATAATCAAGTAATTCTTCATCATAAGCTTCTTTTAAGCTAGTGAGCATATAATCAGCATATTCATTAGCTTCATTTATTAAATTGGGATTTAAAGACTTTAATAATCTTTCATCTAATAGAAAAAGTAAAGCTTCAATATCAGTATTCTTTGTATTAGATGATATTTCTTTTATTTCATCATCAGTAACATATATACCTAATTCTTCATATCCAGCTACAGCATTATCTGGCTTTTCCATTCCTACTATTTCAATTTGTATAGTATATTCTTTTTCATCATCGTCTTCATTTAAATATCTAAATATTATTTCTTTTTTACCAATTGAACTAGTATCAATAATTTCATTTTTAGATATTAATTCTCCATTATTAATATTCTTAATTAAATCTTCTAAATAAACTTCACTACCTATTTCAAAAGTTAAATTATCAACTAATCTTATTTTAGTTTCTTTTTTATTATTTTCCTTTTTTATTTCGGTAATTACAATAGGAGTTACAATTAATCCAACTATTATTATAAATATAATAACTACTAACAAAATATGTCTTTTAAACCATGTTAACATAAAATCACTACTTTCTAAAAAAATTATAACATATAATTTCAAATTTTTATGATTATCTAAGTTTTGTCAAATTATAAAATTTATGGTATTATAATCACGACA
>JBJEDY010000066.1:0-30705 GCA_051872535.1 Bacilli bacterium
TTTACATTTTCTACTGGTATTGTACCCCCCCCAGGTCTTTGTCAAGTTGACATTTGCTGTGTCAAGCTTAAGGTTAATTTTTAATTTAAAATCCCGTTTATCACCTATACTCTACTATAAAATATATTTTGTATAGATAATCAAAATAGTTTTATTTTATAAAGCCATTATAAATAACTCTTGTATCATTAATTACTATAAAGGCATTTTTATCAAAACTATTAATAAGTTCTCGTACTTTTTTCACTTCTTTATTTTTTGTTTCAATTAATAATAAATCTTGATTAGTATTTTTAAGTTCAATGATTGATACTCCATATCCATTACTTTTAATTAAATCAATATTATCATCAGTAGCTTTAGAAGTAATTACTTCTATCCTTATTAGTCCTCTTAAAAAAGTTTTAGATATGTAAGTTCCAATCATTGTACCTACAGCATAACCAGCAGAATAAGAGATAACAATAAAAAAGTTTATTCCTGTTGTGTTTAAAGCTTCTTTAGCAACTAAGAACCAGATAGTTACTTCTACAAAGGCAATAAGTGCTGAAGAAATTGTTTTTCCTTTCATAGAAACAGCAGTTCTTATTGTTCCTAAAGAAACATCCAAAATTCTTGCAAAGAAGATTTTTATACACATTAGAAATAAAACCATATTATCACTATCCAGTCAATACTCTAATTAAAGCTATCACTATTAATATTAGTATGACTAGTGGTACTAAAATAATACCTATTATTTTATTTTGTTCATGAGCACTTTCTTTTTTATACATGCTTGTATTTGGATTACTATATCTATCCCATCCACTATTTTTATTAAAATCTTTTAGTATTTGCATTTGTTCACTAGAAGCCATTCTTCCACAATTTGGACAAATACCTGTTTTACTTGGTATAGCAGTATGACAATATTTACAATGCATTATATCACCTACTTATCTTCTGCTTCTTCAATAAAGGTTTTACTTTTATGTGGTTCATCTCTTAATAAATCATTAAAATTTTGTTGTCTTAAAGCTTCATACGTCATAATAGCTACAGCATTTGATAAATTTAATGCTCTTACTTTATCTGTCATTGGCATTCGCATACAATTTTCTAGATAAGGTTTTAATATTTCACGAGGTATACCTGTACTTTCTTTTCCGAAGATAAAATAAATATTTTCATCACTATTACTATAATCAAATGATGTATGAGGTTTATGACCATATCTAGTTAAGAAATAATATGTACCTGTATTTTTAGAAAAGAAATCATCAATATTTTCATAAATTGTATAATCGCAATTATCGATGTAATTAACTCCACTTCTTTTAATATACTTGTCTTCTAAAGAAAAACCTAATGGTTTTATCAAGTGCAATTTAGAATTAGTTGCAACACAAGTACGCATTATATTACCAGTATTTCCAGGTATTTCTGGTTCAAATAAAACAATATTAATCATAAGTATTTACTCCTTCAATAAAAAAGACCTAATGGCCTATTTTTCATATTCTTTTTCTTCAAGAAATTGCAAAAAATCAGCAGCAGTAATAATATTATCATCTTCTCTAGTTAAAATACCATCACTAGCAATTTTTCCATCTTTATAATAGATAATAGTTGGAACTTTATTTATTTTTTGCTCTTCTAATCCTAATGCTTCATTTATTTTATCAACATAATCATCATCATCCATAACATTAGTTACATTAATAAAATAGAACTTATTATTTAGATTATAATCATCAATAACTTCTTCTAGTTCTTTTTCCATATTATAAACTTTTTCACTACCAGTATAACTTACATAAACGAAATAGTCTTCTGGCACTTCTGAAAAAACAGCTTCAATTTCTTCTAATTCTTTTACTTCATTAGTAATAGTATTAGATTTAATTAGAAAACTACTTGATAATTTATTTTCTTCAAGTACTTTATACCACTGCATAAAATATAGCGTTAATAATACTACACTAATTACAACAAGGACTGCTATTACATAGTTTTTTATAGGAATGTATCTTTCATTCTTTACTACTTTTGTCAAATGCATCATATCCTTTCGTTAATATTTTAACATATATTTGCTTTGTTTGTAAACTTTTGAAAGCATGACAAATGTAAAGTAAAACTAGGCTTTTGCATAGACCTAAAAGTTTAAAGTACATAATATAAGCTAGGAGGTTTAAAAGAATGTTATTTGAAGATATTAATTATGATATTTTTGGTTTAAAAAAAGAATTATTTAGTCCAAAAGAAGCATTAATGTATGGTAATATGTCTAAAGATGAATATGTACCTTATAAGAATTATCAAGTTTATAAAATTGTTCCAAAGACTGAAAAAGAAGAATGTTTATTAAAAATATATGAATTAGATCAAATTATTAATGATTTAAACTTATATTTAGATTTACACCCAAATGATGAATACTACTACTCTTTATTTAAAAGATATGTTAAAGAATTTGAAATTGAGAAAGAAAAATACGAAAGAAATTATGGTCCCTTAATGTTATACGATACTGATTATGATAAATATTTATGGATTATTAATCCATGGCCTTGGGAAAGTTCAGGTGATAAATATGTTTAAGTATGAAAAAAAGCTTAATTATCCTATTAATATAAAGACAAAAGATTTAAAAATGGCTAAATATCTAATGGCCCAATTCGGTGGAGCTAACTCAGAACTTTCTGCAGCATTACGTTATTTTTCTCAAAAGTTCACAATGCCTGATGAGAAAGGTAAATCTTTACTTAATGATATATCTTGTGAAGAACTTGGCCATTGTGAAATGATATCAAGTATGATTAACCAGCTTATTAAAGGTGCAACAATTGAAGAGATGGAAGCAGCTGGATTAGGAGGATATTATTCAGAACATGGTAAAGGATTGTATCCAGTTAATGCTGATGGTGTTCCTTTCTCAGCAGCATATTTTACTTCGACAGGTGATGTTATTGCCGATTTAGAAGAAGATATGGCAGCTGAAGAAAAAGCTCGTGCAACATATGAAAATTTAATTGATTTAGCAAATAGTGATGATGTTATTGGTCCACTTCTTTTCTTAAGACAAAGAGAAATTGTTCATTTTAATCGTTTTAAAGAACTAAGAGATTATTACAAAGAAAAACTATTCAACAATTGTTGAATAGTTTTTATAGTTTTTTTATGATCCGTCATTTGCTAAAACTATACGGAAAGAATACCAATCTGAACCTTGCCCCGGAATGGCTTGTGTCCAAAATTGGGTTTCGTTTCCACTTAAATATGCAGTTCCTCTTACTGACCAACCTCCACCAGGATGTACTAAATACATTTCTGAACCATACCAACTACTTTTTGTTATATAAGTAGTTGTACTTTTATAAAGTGGTCCAAGTTCTCCTGTGGCATCTCCTAATATTCTTCGGTTTGTATCATCCCAAGCATTATCACTATCCCATATATATACATCAAAGTATTTAGAACCATATGTTGTTGCTGGATCACTTGTAAATCCACTTTCTCCAAGATAACCTTTTAAATAAGCTGCAGCATACTCACCAGAATTACCATTCATATCATATACTCCAGTAATGTTTCCTGTTGTACTTGCTTGATATCCTACTTTCGTATTATATGGAAGGGTTACATCTTCTGTTGTTCCATATATTCCAGCAGCAGTTTGAGTAACAGCAGTACTATACCCTGTTAAACGATCTGCATTATTATTTAAATTCATCACTTTATCAATTCCATATTTAGAATTTGATAGATATAGTAATGCTCCCCATTCCGTATTCTTCATCATATGAGAATCCATACTGCGTTTATAATTATACGCAGCATTCCAGTATGCGGAAACTGTTTGATTAAGTATTGTCGCTTCATTTGGTTTACATTCAACTTTATCAATTGTACCTGTTGGTTCAAATTTGTTTATCCACAACCCATTCGTATTAAATGATGTAAATGCGGGATGAGTTAACCAAGTATTATATGTACTTCCTGTACTTGCAGCTTTACTCTTACTTTCAAACTCTATTTCAATTGTTTGAGCTTTATTTGTTATAGTATTTGGAAGAGTTGGGGATGTATTTAGTTTAGATACTCCAGCAGTAGGATGGAAAATTTTATATCTATATCTAGGTATCCAAACAAAATATGATTCAATATTGTTTTCTGGTATTACTTCATCTGTTGTTATTGCACTATTTTCAAACTTTTGATAATTTACTACTTTCTTCGCATTGATTCTAAATGCTTCTGTATAGTATCTTTCTATTTCGATTGCTGGTTCACAATTATTGACAATTAACGTTTCATATACTTTCATACTTGCATATGTTGTATCTTCTTTTCCGATTAAAAAGGAATTTGTTGATACTTTTATATTTTCACTACTAGCTTTTGTATATAATAATTCCCCATTTATATATAGTTTTATATTTGTTCCATCATATGTCCCTACTATTGAATATATAGTTGTTGTATCTATATTATTTGCTGCAATTGCTTGATATACTGTTCCACTTTCTCCTATTACTTCAAATACTATTTTATTAGATGCATTCATTTTTAATGAAATATTTCCATTTGATAATATTGTTTGTTCTTTTAATTCATTTAACTTTACTCTTGCTCCGATTGTTAATTCTTTTGTAAAATCATAACTTTCTAATCCTATATCAATATAGTCATCTGTTCCATCTAGTAGTAATTCTCCATCACTTTGTTTTGTGGCTCCATATAATTTATTACTTCCGACTAATTCTGTATAACTATCATTTAGTATTACAGCATTCGCCCATTCCTTATTTTGATATCTATACCATTCTTCTGTTAAATCGGCTTTTCTTACTGTTCCATTATCTGCTATTGTTACTGGTACTAATCCACTTGATAATACTGGATCTGCTCCATTTAATGTTGGTTCAGTATATGCATACATTGTACTTGGTCCACCTGTACTTCCTGAACCACTTTCATTTTCATCTGATGATATATTTACTTGTTGTGCTAATGTTCCATTTATCATAATTTTTGTGGCAAAACTTTTATTTTGTTCACTTAATGGTGCATCTTTATCTATCCATAATCTTAGTTCATATGTTTTGCTATTATTTTCTGCTGTTAATACTCCTGTTGTTAATCTTCGTGCTTCTTTGGAATCTGTTAGTGTTGTTTCTACTGTTTCATAATTTGAATACATTTTATTACTATTTCCTAATGCTACTTGAACACTTGTATTTTGTAGTGTTGTTCCAGCAAGAGATTCAAGTACTACATCATATTGGATTGGTGATGTACATGTATTTGTTATTGTAAAAGTATATGGTACTAATTCCATTCCTTCTTCATCACTTATTGGAAATTCATTTTGTAAATCTATTTCATTATTTCCTGTTAAATTTATATCTAAACACGATGTTGCTGCTACATTAGTTATGGTTTGTTTTTTAGTTTTTTGGAAATATGAATATGACATACCTACTGTTATACATATCATTAATAATACTGATAAACTTATTAGAATTATTGACTTCTTTTTAGTCATATTTCATTCCTACTTTCTATCTTTTATTATAACATTTTGAGCATTTTAGTCAATAATCCATCTTTTCAAAAATAGAAAAAAATACAGAAATAATTCTGTATTAATTACATTATTTTTCTTGTGATTTTTGATATTTTTTTAATCCTTTTTCTAACCCTACCCAAGGTAGTATAGCACAAGTCTTACGATTTTGTTGTTTATGAATATCGTCATAACATAATGCTTCTCCTAGAAGTTCACTATCGTAAGGACGTTCATTAATCATATTATCATAGTTTTTAGCAATATTAATCGCCTCGTCAATAGTACAACCAATTAACTTTTTAATCATTATTGAAGTGGCAGAAGTACTTATTGCACAAGCTTCTCCTTGAAATTTAATATCTTTAATGACATTTTTATCAAATAAAATATATAAATCAATATTATCAATACATGATTCATTATTAGTATTAACTTTCACATATCTTTCATCTTCAACCATTTCTTTATTAAAGGGATGTAGATAATTTTCCATAATAATCTCTCTTTTTAATTCTGGTTCCATTAAATCATCTCCGCTATTATTTTATTTTTGTCTTTTAATAAATCAACCACTTTATCAACTTCTTCATAAGTATTATAAAAGTATAAACTAATACGACAAGTATTCTTTACACCAATTTCATTTTTTAATATTTTTGCACAGTGATTACCAGCTCTTACACATACTTTATATTTATTTAAATAGTAAGCTACATCTTGAGCAAATACACCATCAACGTTAAAGGAAATTATTCCACTATCACTTTCTAAATTAATAATATCAATATGGGGAATTGATAATAGTTTATCAATCATATATCTTCTTAAATTGAGTTCGTATTCATGAATATTATCTAAGCCAATATCTTGGATATATTTTATTGCTCTTCCAAGTCCAATTGCTCCAGCTATATTAGGTGTACCAGCTTCTAATCTAGTGGGTAATTCTTTATAATAAATATCATTTACGGAGTCAAAAGATTCATTCATTCCACCACCTAAATTTTGTGGTTCCATATTGTCCAATAATTCTTTTTTACCATATAAAACTCCTATTCCTGTTGGGCCACATAATTTATGACCAGAAAAGACTAAAAAGTCACAATCTAAGTTAGTTACATCAACTTTTATATGTGGTGCACTTTGAGCAGCATCAACAACAACGAAAATATTATTTTTATGAGCAAATTCACATATTTCTTTAATTGGTCTTATATCTCCTATAACATTAGTAATATGTGCTATAGAAATTATTTTAGTATTAGGAGTAATAGCTTCTTTTACTTTATCAAGTGTTACATAGTGATTATCATCTAATTCAATATAATTAACTTTGCATCCAGTTTCATTAGATAATCTAAACCATGGTAAAACGTTTGATGCATGTTCACTTTTTGTGATTAATATTTCATCTTGAGGATCTAAATTGTTTTTAAAAAAACAGGATGCAATCATATTAAGGGATTCAGTTGATCCACTAGTAAATATTATTTCACTTCGTTCTTTTGCATTTAGAAAATCTTTAACAATATCTCGAGCATTTTCATATTCTATATCTACTTTTAAAGAAGCATCATAATCTCCTCTATGAGCATTTGCACAATATTTAGAATAGTAATCAACCATAGCATCAATTACACATTGTGGTTTTTGAGTTGTTGCTCCATTATCTAGATAAATAACTCCAGTATTAAGCATTGGAAAATCTTCTTTATTCATAAACATCCTCCTTTCATAATAAATTATCTATTATATCAATTGTTTTTTCATCTATTTGAAGATTATTAAGTAAATAACCTTTTTTTATTAAAAGTATGGCATTTTCTTCACTTATACCTTTACTTGTTAAGTAAAATAAGAAATTCTTATCGACAGAACTTATTGTTGCATTATGATTTACTTCCACTTCATTACTACTTACTAATAAATTAGGAATAATAACATTTTCAGCAGCATTTAACATAAGTATTCTAATATTTTCTAAAAAGTTATTATTTTTTATATTCGGAGTTACTTCCCCTGTAGCTGATATTTGCATAATACCATTTTTTTCTGTTACAACTTTAATATTAACTTCACAGTTATTATTGTTACCATTAATATTTGAATTAAACTCTAAGGTACTATTTCCTTTACAAACTATTGATGAATTAAATATTAAAGTACTTTTTTCACTAAGATTAAGATTAACTCTATCATTCATAGTAGTAACGTTATTAAAACGATTATATATTAATTCACTATTAGGCGCTAAGTTTATTATTAACTCAAGATTCTCACTTTCTTTGGAACTAAAATCATTAATTAGAACTTTTCCACTAGCATTTATTTCTAATTTGTTAACTAAAATTTCTATATTAAGAACATTGTTATTTACTGATACAACATTGTCCTTGTCTACTATTAGTTTATTCATTTTATTTATTTTCTCCTAATTCATCCGCCTTATTAATATTATTAAAACCTAAATTTTCAATTTCTTTAGCTAGCGTCATATCACCAGTTTTTATAATATGTTTATTATCTAAAATATGAACATAGTCTGGTTTTAAGATTTCTAAAAGTTTAGAATTATGAGTGACAATTAACATACTGCAATTTGTAGCACTATGATATTCTTTTAAAGAGTTTGCTACAATTTTTAAAGCATCAACATCTAATCCAGAGTCAATTTCATCTAAAATAACAAAACTCGGTTCTAACATCCATAAATGAAGAAGTTCATTTTTCTTTCTTTCTCCACCGCTCATTCCATCATTAATATTACGATGAATGAAAGATTTAGGAATTTCTAGTTTAGCACAAATATTTTCTAGTTTTTTGTTAAAGGCAAATATATCTACTCTTTCATTGTTTTTTTCACTTAATGCAGTTCTTAACATTTCTGCATTAGTAACACCTTCAATTGCAATAGGGCTTTGATTAATCATATTAATTCCTAAACGAGCAATCTCGGTAGTTGATAAAAGATTTAAATCTTGATTTTGATAAATAATATTTCCTTTTTTTATCGTATAATTAGGATCATGTAAAAGTGTTTTACAAATTGTACTTTTCCCAATACCATTTGGCCCTAATAAAGCATGGATTTCTCCATCTTTTATTTCTAAAGAAAAATCCTTTAATATTTCTTTTTTTTCTACTTCGACTGTTAAGTTATCAATTTTTAACATAATAATTCACCGAAATAATTGTACCATTTTTTAAAAAAGAAGTCTATGCCATAGAAAAAGAAGCATTATGCTTCTTCATAATTAGATTTAATCCATTCTGTAACTATTTCTTTAGATTGGTTTCCAATCAAAGTATATTTGATTTCTTTATTGTTAACAATTACTGTTGTTGGTGTTCCTTTAATAGTAAATAATTCTCTAAACAAATTATTTTCTTCTTGAGTTTTAAAACTAGCAATATCTATTTTATAAGCTTGATATTTTAAAGAATCTAATACTTCATTAAGAGTTGGTAAATATACTGAACAAGGTCCACATCCAGTTCTTGCTATTACAACAATCATTTTTTCATTATTATTCAATTTTTTTTCATATTCATTTATCGTAATTGTTTTTAAATTGGCATATGTTGGTTCAGTTTTGTTTTCTGAATTGTCAGTACTATTATTCGTAGTACTATCAGTTTCTTTTTTATTATATGAAACATTTCCTTTTTCACTATATTTAGTATAATCACTAGTACCATTTTCTTTATTTTTCTTAGTATAGTCATATATGTAGATAACACCAGCTATAAAAAGAATAACCATAATTATTAAAAGAATTGATATGATGATATTACTTCCCTTTTCTTCTTTTTTGATTGCAAGCAATTTTTCTTCTACTTCTTCTTTATCTATTTCTTTGGTAATAATTGGTTCTATTTCCGGAATATTCTCTACAACCTCTAGAACACGAGGATTAGATACTTTTTTTGTTTCTTTAGTTTCAGCTTTTTTAACTACTTTTTTCTGTGATGCAGTTGTCTTATTTGTTTCAATTTTCTTAGTAACTTTTTTTACTTCTTTTTTTGCAGATGTTTTTGGTTCTTTTTTTATTGTAGTTGTTTTTTTATTCGTAGTTTTTGGTTCTACTACTTTTTTTGTTATATTTGCTTTCTTATTTGTTTCAGTTTTTTTAGCTGCAGTTTTTTTTGCTTGAGTCTTTTTTTCTACAGTCTTTGTTTTTTTAGTTTCGGCCATATTATTACATCTTCCTTCTTATTATTATCTATTAATGATTATCGCTTATTTAGAAGGAAAAGTCAATGTTGATAAGTTCTGTTTAATAAAATTACAGCAAAAAAACTATTCTTTTTATTTGAATAGTTTTTTATAAACCGTCATTAGCTAAAAATATGCGAAAAAAATACCTATCTAACCTTCTTCTTTATTATTTATTGAAATAACATTTTGGATATTAATTATACTTTTTTCTTAATACTAATACAACTCCTATATTATTAAATATATTAAACTTTTCATTATAATAAAGTCAACAAACTATTTTTTCCACATAAAAAACTGACATTGATGTCAGTTATTTCTATTATACACGATAGAATTTTGTACTTTTTCTTGCATATGATATTGCTGCAATTGCAACTACAGCTCCACCAGCTAAGATGATGTATGAAGCCATTGTAGTTCCATCCCCAGTTTCCGGAGAAGATGGTGTAGATTGAATTTTACATTCTCCAGCAGCACTAGCACCTTGAACTGAATTAGCAGTAACTTCTTTACCATCAACAGTATAAGCAACAGCTACACATATCTTTCCACATTCATGAGCAGTTTCTTTTAATGTTGCATCAACAGTACCAATTGCAGTAGTTGTTGTAAATGCAGCATTTGTAGTATTTGTAAATGAAATAAAACCATTTGAATCCTTAGCTAAATCTGAAGACCAAATACTACTATTTGTTGTAAATTGTCCAAGTGTCATATTGGCAGGTATCATTTGTACTCTAATGTTAGAGATAGCTCCTTCTGAAGTATCTGGTGTAACATTCAATGTACAAGTTGTTTGTGGTGCTTGTAAAGTTGTATTTTCTAATGGTGTAGAACAATCAAAACTAAATGATGCTTGTGCTTCAACAACGCTTGGTAATGCAATTGCTCCTATGGCGAATGCAGCTAATAGTGATAACTTCTTTTTCATTTTAAAACCTCACTTCTACTATTATATTTCCCTTATTGTGATTTAATTATAACATATATTTTTAAAATGTGTAATTTTTTTCTCAAAAAAGTGTAAAATATGTTATTATATTTATAAGAATAAACAAGTGGTGAGATAAAATGAAAAAGATTTTAATTACAATTAGCAATAATACCCTATTTTTTTCTTATAAATCTTTAAATGAAGAAAACTCTAAAAACTTGTTAAATACTAATGTTATAAAGAATGATGAAATTTATTTTAGTGATTTATATATGGTAGAAAACACTAAATTAGTTAGTTCTTTTATTAAAGAAGTAGCTATTGATAATAAGATTAGAGACATTGTTTTAGAAGATAATGATATGGCTACCATCATTATACCTTGTTTAAATAAAATACCAGTAATTAATTGTATTTATTTTAAAGAAAATACAAATTTAACTTTTAAGATTTGTGAATTAATTATTAATAATCTAAAAATACGAGGTATTAGTTGCTATGCTATTCCTACTTTCTTAATTGAAATGTTAGATCGTGAAGATATTATAGTAGAATCTCGTTGTGAAGTATTATTTAATAGTTCTTTAATGAGTGGTAATAATCTTACTTCATATTCAAAAATATTTTATAAAATGAATCTAAGAATTGTTGTTCCTATAAAGAATGAAGACTTAGATGAATTAGAAGCTTTCTGCAAAATTAATAAGTACTTAAAAAATATTCATATTAATAAGTGTGATATTGAAACAATTGATACGGTTGTTAAATGTCTATACAAATATCGTGTTAAAAATATTAATATATACATCCACGATAATATTAACGATGAAAAAATTGTTGAAGCTTTAAAAAAACTTAATAAAAAGTATACTTCAAAATATAAAATAAGTTTAAAGCTTAGTTATGATGAAAAATATATTAAAGATAATTATCTAAAACAAGTTACATTTACAACATTAAAAGTGTGTTCTTTATTAATTCTTGCTATTATTGGTGGCTTTTTAGGTTATACAATTTTAAGTAATAACTTAAGTGCTAAAAAAGTTGATAAGATTAATGAAGAGATAAATATTCTTCTTAGTGATGTAAAAGACGATAATATAAACAGTGAATCTACAGATGGAGTTTCTAAAGATTATTTAAAGAGCTTATTAACAATGAATAGTGATACTGTTGGTTGGTTAAGTGTAAAAAATACTAAAGTAGATTATCCAGTAGTTCAAACTAATGATAATGATTATTATTTAAAAAAGAATTATAATAAACAAAGTGATCGTAATGGTTGGATATTTATGGATTATAGAAATAATGCTACTGAATTAGATAAAAATACAATAATATATGGTCATAATATTTATTATAGTGATATTATGTTTGCAACTTTAACTAATGTAACAAAAAGTAAATGGCTTGAAGATGAAGAAAATCATTATATAACATTTAATACTTTAAACGAAAACTTACAATGGAAGATTTTTTCTGTATATTCGATTAAAAAAACTAGTGATTATTTAGAAAAAGATTTTAGTAATGATGAAGAATGGTTAGAATTTGTTAGTATGATTAAAGATCGTAGTGATTATAAGTTTGATACAGAAGTTAATGCTGAAGATAAAATTGTAACTTTATCAACTTGTCTTCAAAATGATCGTCGTTTAGTTGTTCATGCTGTTCTTGTGAAAAAATAGTAAGTGTTAAACTTACTTTTTCTTTTTATTTTATTATAAAAATGATATAATTATTGTAATAATAGGAGGAATTGATATGGGTATTAAAGATTATACTTTAAAATTTGATGAAATAATTTATTCCTCTTTATATACAGACAGTAATTTAAGTGAAGAACATAAGAAATGGTTAGAAGAAATATCAACTATTTTAAAAAACGAAAAAGATTTAAATTCAGCTTTTTCTACTCTAATTACTAATGCTACCAAAGAAAATAGTTATCAATATAAAAATTTTATTACTTATTTAATTAATAATACTTCTTTTGAGACAGAAAATATTTTAAATAATTTAAAAGAATATTCTGATTATAGTGAATATTTATTTTTAAAACTAAAAGTAAATGATATTCTTAATTATATTGAAAATAAGAAAACTATTACTATGTTTGACATGAATTTAATAAATACTTATATCAAAAATAATAAAAGTTTAGTTAGTAAAATCATTAGTAATGAAAATATTTGGTCAAAATTCCCAAAATTTTCTTTAGAATTTAGTTATAGCACTAACCTGGAGAAATATTTTGAATCTTTAAATAAAGAATTATTGAATAAATGCACACCTGACACTATTACAGCAGTTATTAAAGGTATGTACAAGAAATTTAAAGATTTTCTAACAATTAAAGATCACAATATATTACAACAATTAGTAGATAATAGTTTATTGTTTATATATGATGATATAAAAGAAATTAAAACATATATAATGAAAAATCCAAGTATCGCATCAAAGTTTAATGCTCTTTATTTTGAAGAACTTACAGAAAAAGAATTAAACTCTTTATATAGTCAAAATGTTATTAATCCTTATATCTTAAAAGCAGCATTAAATAACGGAGAAAATCCTAATAAAGTTTTCTCTAAAGAAAATGTTAGTAAATGTGCTATTAATTCTATTAATTATAATTTTCTTGATTTACTAGATTCTGTACATAGAAATTGTTTACTTAAAGATCCCCATTTACTTAACAGATTTAATGACTATATCGTTGCTGAGATTATATCTACTTATTTTTCTGAAGAAGAAATAATTATGGAATTAAGAAATCCTTTATTTTTAAATGATATTAGCACTTATGCATTGGAACTTATAGTAAATAATTTAAGTTTTAGAAATCTCTTTAATATGATTCAAAATCATTTGATATTTGAAAGAATTAATAATTTAAACACTAATGTTAGTGAAAAAGATAGGGTTTTTGTAAGAGGATATTTAGATTCAACAATCTTGGTTCATAAATCTTCATCAAATATGATTTATAATATGCTTTTATTAGTACCTGCTAATAATGTTTTAGAATACTTAACTTATCCTTATATTTTAGAAAAGATTAATAATAAAGATTTAATTAATTTAATCATTAAGAATAATATTGATTTTAAATTGATTATAGAAAATGATTTCATATTTAAAAGATTAGATACAACAGATATTGTTAATTATATTAATGAATTATGGACAATTAAAGTTGATTTAGATTTGATTAAGAATCCTAAAATTTTAAAAAGATTATTTAATATTAATGATGAATTGTTAAAAAAGATTAACTTCGATGAAGTTAATTACCTATTTGATACAATTAGAATGAAAGATACTTTATCTATTCAAGAAAGTACTTTAACAGTCCAAACTTATCATGCAGTACTTTCTAGTTATTTAACATTTGGTATAAACAAAACAATCGATATTATTTCAAATGGTAATAAAGATTTAACTATAAGTATTATTAATAGTGCCATAAATGCAATAACAAAAGAAGAAGTTACTAATTATCGGAATAATAATTATCTATTATTACAAAATATTGATAAAAAGATTGTTGATAAGTTAAAAGATATCAACATTACTTCAATAAATGAGTTTGAGTCTCGCATTATGGCTATACCTTACATTGAATCTTTAATTAGATTAATGGTATCTACTAAGTTTATGACTTTAAGTGAAATTATTCATACTTTATATAACTATAAAAAGTATGAAGATAATTTGGAGGCTCGTAAAGAATTAAAAGAATTCTGTAATGAGTTTGTAAGCTATTTTTTAAATAATAAAAGTGATGAAATAAAAAAACATTTAATAGATGTTGCTAAAAAGAATTGTTGTTTAAAAAGCGGAGTTATAAAAGATGATTACAAAAAAACGTTAAAGGAATGGTTATCAAAGAAAAGATTAGAACTTTTCATCAAGTCTTTACAAGGTGAAAAAAATGCTATTTTATACAAAGAAAATTATGATTTTAAAAACATCAATAATTTATATATATCTAGACTTAATAGTTCAAGTGTTGAATTAGATAGTATTATTGAAAATATTCTAATTCCTCTATCTAAAGATGAGTTTGATTTAGATATTTGTTTAAAGAAAATGAATATTTCAAAACCAAAAGATTATGATAAGTATAGACAGAGTAAAAATGACCTTAAAAAGGTTAAAGAAATTAATCAAGCAATAGCAAGTATTAAAGGAATAAAGAAAGAAAGTAATTTATTGGAATTATTAAATTATATTGTTTATGGCACAGATATTACAAATAAAAAAAGGTTAACTACAATTAATAAATTACGTAGTCTTGCTTTAGATATTACTGGGGAAGTTTATATCGATAAAATCAATATGTGCATTGTATATGGTAATATAGTAGATATTGAAGATGAAGAAGCAATCAAAGAATATGAAAGTTTTGAAATTCTAGTTAATACTATTATTAAAAAAACTAAAGATTATATAAAACATTGGATGGACACAAAAACGATTGAAAGTCTTTACTATGATGATTTTGTGAAGTATAGCAAAAAGATAAAATATGAACATGATTTTAATAGTCATTATTATGAAGTCAAAGAAAGAATATTCTCTTTAAAAGATTTAGAAATTATTTTTGATGGTTTTGATATAAATGAATTTTGTGAAGTTGATAAATATTTAAATATTTTACTATTTGAGAAGAATATTTTAGAATTAGCTACCTGTGGTCTTTTTAAAAACACAATTAATAAATTAGGTTATATCATTTCTTCTTGGAGTAAAGTTAGAAATGCTTATGAAGTTTTGAAAATTGATATTTCCACACTAAATATTTTTGATATTAATCAAATTGTTATGACATTAAATCATAATAACTTAGAAGAACTTAATTATGTAATTAATAATATTAGTTCAGATACTTATTATTATGAAATTCCTGATTTAAAAGAAAGAATTAATTTGTTAATTCATATTTATAGTAATGCCAAACTAATAAACACTAAGTCAGTTCCAATGCTTGGAGTCTGTAATGAAGAATATTCTTTGGAGACTTTAGATTATCAAGATCCAGTTAACTATTTAATTAGTTTTGATACAGACTATCGTATCGGTGCTCATCAGAATGATTTAATGAGTTATTCCATTTTAAGTAAAGATGGTATTGTTTTAGTTATTAGAGATAATCAAAATAACATTGTCGGAAGAATAAATGGTATAAGAAATGGTAATACATTATTCTTAACATCTCCTACTCTTCAAAGTAAGATAGATATAAAAGATTTATTACTTATTTATAGTAGAAAACTTGTTGATTATACAAAAACAAATGATGAACCTATTAATAATGTTGTTATTAGTAATTATGATATTGGTATTAACATTGACAAGAGTACTTGTTCTTATATTGAAAGACCTGTTAGAGATAATGATACAGATTATAAGAATTTAGTAAAAAGGAACTTTATTATTAAAGGCAATATTAATGATGATTTTAAAAATAGTGCTTTCACTATTATATATAGTAACTTACCAATAAATCGTGATAGTTTTATTAGTTATAGTGCCAAAGATAAGTATCCACGAATTAGAAATGAAGTTATAGAAATTAATGGTATTTGTAACGTATGGCAAACTAAAAAAATCGAAAGTATTATTAAAGAGTATTGTTTAGTAAATGGTATTGAAATGCGTAATACAGATATCGAAAATTACGAAAAAATTTATCTGTTTGATGATGCTGTAATCTTAATAGATAAGGAAAAAAATATATATTCTTATGTTCTTCCATATGATGAAAGAGCTATTAAAGAAGTAGAGGGTATTATATCAACTTATAAAAATGAAGTTATGAAAAAAGGCTTGAAATAAATCAAGTCTTTTTTATTTTATTATTCAGTAGTTATTATACAAGCAAATCCTTGATCACCAAGGTATCTACTTATTCCGCTAATACTAGTTTGAGAATTAAATCCATTTGTATATAAAGTTTTTTTGGTTACTTTACTTAAGTTATCTTCATATGAATATTCATCAGTTTGATTATTATTTTTAAATGCTAAATAACTATTATTATCAACATAAATATGTTCTGTTTTAAGAAAACTATTTTTATATTCTTGATCTTTAGTAAAAGATATTTCATATTTTTCAATTGTTTTATAACCTACATTATAATTATAGTCATAGTCTTTTTCGCAAACTAAGGTAAGGTCTGTTGATTTAACATTTAAAGTTGCTTCTTTAGTAATTTGATTTCCTATTTTATCTTTAATAATTAAGTTAACACTTTGTCTTCCTGGGTCAGTGGCAGTTTTAATAGATGAACCATCTTCAAAAGTTAAGATACAAGTACTATGATCTTGACAATCTTTAACAAACATTTCCGGAGTATATGTATCTCCAACATTAAGTTTTATTTCTTGAAGAACTACTTCTGGAGCACTAGTATCAGATACTTCAATAGTACCTATTTTAGTTACACCACCATAAGTGATTTTATATTTATAATTACCTATTTGGTCGGGAACAAATTCGGATAAATCAAGGATAAATTGTTTTTCATCTGGATTACTTAAATTTACATAATCAGCTATTCTTAATGATGCTGGTCTACCAAATTCAACATGAACTTGTTTAACTGAAAAATCTTTTTTATTAGCATAGTTCTTTTGATAATAGAAAAATCCACCTACTGCAATAAATAAAATTAATACGATGAGTGCCACTATAGTTTGGACACGTTTTGCTTCTTTAGATAGTGTATGATTAATGGTAGCTTTTTTCTTTTGAGAATTAATAAAATCTCTTTTGTCTTTTTTTCTTTTTTCAATATCAATTTTTTCTGGTATAACATTATTAGTTACAGTATAAGTATTATCAGGATTACGATACCCTAATATGACTGAACCATCAGTTTTATATGAGTCTTCAGTTGTACTGATTTGAATATTAGAATCTAAATTAACAACTTTTTCATTTGGAGTTGATTCATTTAATTCATTATCTTTATTCATTTCACAACCCCTTCTTCCTCTACTATAAAATATACACGATTTTTGGATTTTTTTCAACCATAATAAAAGCTAGCAAATGCTAGTTTTATATAATTAATCTGTAGTAAGTGAACTATTTTTTATATTTTAAAGATAATTCTTGTTCAGCTACTAAACTTCTTATAATATTATTACGAACATGATTAACAAAAACTCTAAATAACTCATCAATACTAATTATTTCATTAACGAACTTTTTATCAAAACCATAATTATAAGCAGATTCAAGAATTCCTTTAGGAAATTTTTCTTTTGGAGATTCTTTTATGCACTCCAAAAAGTTCGATAGTCCTATCCAGTCAGATGATGATAATACTTTTTTGTTATATGTTTTACATACTAAGCAATACCAAGTACATGCTACTTCATGTTGTTCTATTTTTTCTTCATCCATAACTACTTCTTCTGTGATAGTATCAACTAGTACTTTTTGCTGTTCATCAACAATAACTACATTATCTCCATACTTAGTAAAAACTTCTTGATATATATTTACATAATTTTGTTTTCTTTCTATATTGATAGATGGTTCTAGTATATCAGGTTCTTTAGTAGGTTTCGATATTGTTGTTGATGATTTTTTTATTTCTGGAAAGATAACTTCCTTATCAAAAAAGCCAACTTTTTCGCTATATTCATTTACTTTATGTATTTTCTCTTCATCTTCAAAAAAGATTGTTGAAATTGTTGTTGTAAAATCAATTACTTGTTTTAAAAGTACTTCATTACTAAATAATCCTTGAACAATTATTGGAGAAACATTTAAGTAATTTGTTGTTTTTAAAACATTTTCATAGCTTATTTCTTTTGTATCAATTGCTGCTCTTATCATACTAAAGATAATATCAGCAAAATTTTCATATTCTTTAGCATTTTTGACTAAATTTGCATTACAAATTGCTATACCCTCTTCAGTATTTCTTAAATTGTTTTCTATAAATACTACTAAATGGGAATATAAATTACGATATGTTGTTTTAATATTAAATATTTCTTTAACCTGTTCTTCAAATTCTGGATCATATTGAATTTCTCCATCAAAAACATTTATTTCTGCCATTTCTAAAACTTTTTTTTCTTCTTCAGCATCATCTAATTTTTCAAGATATTTTTTAGTATGAATACCATATTTAAAGAAAGCCGCAACATTTTTAGCATATTGTTTAAAAGTATCAAACTTTTCAGATGAATAAGAATCTTTTTCAAGTTCTTTTCTATTATCTTTTTCAATTTTTGGCACTACTGTTTTTGATTCTAACGATTTTGTTCCATCATCTTTTTCTGGTATTTTGGAATCATTATTTTCTATAATTTTTACTATTTTTTTATCTTTACTATTTTGTAATGCATCAATAGTTAATAAATCTAATTCAAACTCAACATCACTTTTTTGCACAATAATCACCTATTTCATATAAATTATATCATATTCTTATTTATTTGTATTTTCATAATAGTTTCTTTCTTGTAAAGTATCTGCTATCCATTCTAATTCTGGAGCTTCTTCATTATCTAATACTTCATCAATAATATATAATAGTTCAGTCATACTACCACATTCTTCAATACTAATTCCATATCTAGTTAAAGTTTCAACTTGATCTGGTGTTAATAATAAACCATTGTAATCTTTTAAAAAATTTTTCGTATAATCAATATCTTTTGTAAATTCTTTAATTTCTTCCGTTGTCATTATTTAACTCCATAAAGCATAAAGCATTTATTAAACCTAATTTACCATATTCATATGTTAAACTACCTTGTTGATAAGCAATATATGGTGGACGAAGTGGTCCATCACAAGATAGTTCAATACTACTTCCTTGGGTAAATGCTCCTGCTGCCATTATTACTTGATCATCATATCCAGGCATATCCCATGGTAGTGGAATTGCATGTGCATCAACAGGAGATCCAGCTTGGATACCTTGACAATATTTTATTAATTTATCAGGATCATTAAAGATTATATTCTGAACAATATCAGCACGTTCTTCATTATATTTTGGTTCAACATCATATCCTAAAGATTCTAAAACTCTACTAGTAAGAATAGCTGTTTTTAAAGATGAAGATACAACAGATGGTGCAAGATATAATCCTTGTAATAATTGTTTGTTTACTCCAAGAGTAGGTCCTACTTCTTTTCCTTCGCCAGGAACAGTTAGTCTTTCTGCGGATAAATGTACTAAATCTTTTCTTCCCACAATATATCCCCCATTTGGAGCAATACCTCCACCTAGGTTTTTAATTAAAGATCCAACTATAATGTCTGCACCTACTTCTAAAGGTGATTTAGTACCAACAAATTCACAATAACAATTATCAACCATTATAATTACATCTTTATCGACTTCTCTTATTGCCTTAATTACCTTAGCAATTTTATCAATAGTAATACTCTTTCTAGTTGAATATCCTTTACTTCTTTGAATTTCTATTACTTTAACTTTTGATTTTTGTAATCTTTTTTGAATTTCTTTTATATCAAAGTCATTATCTTTTAAATCAATTTGATCATATTTAATACCAAATGATGCTAATGATGATGGATTATTCTTGATTCCTATTACTTCATGCAATGTATCATAAGGAAGACCTGTTATACTAAGTAGTGTATCATTAGGTCTTAAAAGTGCAAATAAACAGACTGTTAAAGCATGTGAACCAGATATAAATTGAGTTCTTACTAATGCATCTTCTCCACCTAGTACTAAAGCAAAAATACTTTCAATAGTATCTCTTCCTATATCTCCGTAACCATATCCAGTTGTCGAATTAAAATGTGACTCAGATAAATTATATTTATGAAAAGCTTCTAATACTTTAGTACTATTTTGAAAGCAATCATTATCTATTAAAGAAAAAATATCTTTTAGGTTTTTCTCTTCTTTATTAACTAGTTTTATAATTTCTTCGTATTGCATAAAAAATCTTCCTTTTCTTATGTATAATTATAGCATAACTTATTCATTGGTTGTGTTTAAATACTCAATATATTTTTTATCTTTCATTATTTCCTTCATAAAAATTGATTTATTATTTGGAACAATGACATAAACATTATTTTTAGTTCTTGTTAAAGCGACATAGAATAATCTTCTTTCTTCTTCATAAGGGTAATAATCTTTAGTATTATTTACATATTTTAAAATACTATCATCTTTAATTTTAGTAGGAAATCCTAATATATTATCAGTTATATTTATCAAAATGACATTATCTGCTTCTAATCCTTTACTTTTATGTGCAGTTAAATAACGAAATCTTTTATTATGAAATTTGTAATAACCATCACTTTCTTTTTTAAAAGATGCATCAATATAATATTCAATGTCTTTATTGTTTCTACCAATAACCATTATTTCATCACTAGGTATTCGAGATAATAAATATTTTAATGATGTTACGTTATTATTACTTTTAAGTATTTTTATTGGTTTTAGATTATGTTTAGAACTTATTAGTTGTTTTGTAATTTGCTTCTTATTTCTCATAATGAATTTCCCAGCAACATTTATTAGTTCTTGAGGATTACGATAAGTATTAACTATTTGAAGAATATGAGAGTTATCTAAGTATTTAGTAAAGTTTATAAAAATATTTAAATCACAACCAGTAAATCGATAAATTGACTGAAAATCATCACCTACTCCTAAAAAATTAGCATTAGTTTTAGATAAGATATTTTTTAAAAGATTAAACTTACTTTGAGAAGTATCTTGGTATTCATCAACAATTATATATTTCCATTTGTTAATAACTCCTTGTTTTTCCACAACTTCACTACATTTATTAATCATATCATTAAAATCAAGAGCATTTGCTTGTTCTAAAGTTCTTTCATATTCTAAGTAAACATTTATAATAAGTAATAGAAGTCTTTTATGACGAAGATAAGTCTTTATACTAAAAGAGTATTTAAGCTGTTTTAAAATAACCTGAAAATAAGATATATCATAATTTTTTGCTTTAAATAGATTAATAAAGGTAATTATAAGTCTTTTTAATGTTAATAATTCATTATCATTATGAACTAAAGATTTTAATGATTTTTTAATAAATTTGTTATTAGTAGCTAAGACTTTATTTATGATTGTAGATAGTAAATCATCAAGAGCAATTTCATAATTATAATTATGCGATTTAAGAATTTCTAAAGATAGTTTATGAAATGTATAAACTTTGATATTGTAAACACCATTATTAGCTAGATTCTTAGATAAATTCTTTGTAGCATCATTTGTTAAAGAAATACAAAGTATTTCACTTTCTTTAAATCCTTGATTTAATAAAGAAATAATTTTACCAATGATAGTTAAACTTTTACCAGATCCAGCACCTGCTACTACTAAGACATTTTTATAAGAAGAATTAATCACTTGCATCTGATATTCATCTAATTTATATCCATTAATAATCATAAAACTCACCAAAAAATACTATATATTAATCCAAGAAAAAAAGCGAATTTCAAAAAATCACTTTTTGTATTGATATTTTAACTAAAACATTTATTTTTTAAGCACAAACTCCTAATATGTGCCGCCATCAACTCTAATAATGGTATTATTGATATATGAAGCTTTATCGGAAGCTAAAAAAACAATTACATCTGCTATTTCTTCAGGTTTTCCAAATCGATTTAAAAAAATCTTATCTTCCTCAGTACGAATATATTCTTCATCTAAATCTTTCATTTCTGATTCTGTTGCAACCCATCCAGGTGCGATAGCATTAACTCTTATGTAAGGTGCATACTGCATAGCTAAGTTATGAGTCAAAGAAATAAGAGCAGCTTTTGAAGCATCATAATCAATTGACATTGGGAAATATTTATCAATTCCATTTGTAGAAGAAACATTAATTATTATGCCTTTTTTTTGTTCATACATAATATTTCCAATAGATTTAGATAAATAAAATGGCGCTACTAAATTAGTATCTAATACTTTACGAAAGTTTAAAGTCGTTTTATCGGAAAATAATGTGTCAATTGCTAATGCAGCATTATTAACTAAGATATCAATGCGACCAAAAGTATCTATGATTTCTTTGATCATATTATCTACTTGTTCTTCATTTGTAATATCACATTTTATTACTAAAGATTTAATATTATATTCTTTTATTTCTTCTTGTAATGCTAATGCTTCTTTCTCACTATGATTATAATTTATAATTACATTACAATTATTCTTAGCTAATTCTTTAATGATTGCAGCACCAATTCCTTTACTACTTCCAGTAACTAAAGCAACTTTGTTTGTGAAATCCATTAAATCATCCCTTTTCTTTGTTTGTATAATAGCAAATTGTGAATAATGAATCAAGAATATTAAATATCTTTTCAATTTTTCCTCGTAAGGGGATTTCCTTGACTAGACTATTTACGTATATTATAATTAAGATATGAAATAATAAAGATAATAGAGGTTGATTATATGTTAAAAAAAGTTAGTATTGGTTTTGTAGCTTCATTTATATTAGTATTATGTGGAATATTTATATTAAGTTTTTCTTTATTCTCAATAATAAATTACATATATTCTTATAATAGTTTTAGTGAAGTTGAAGGAAGAGTTAGTGGATATACTTATAATGAAAAGAAAGAAAAACTTATGACTATTCAATATATAGTTAATGGAAAAGAATATAATGTTAACTCTAATCTTACGGAAGATGAAGCTAAAGTTGATGTTGTAGTCATAGTTAAATATGATCCAAAAAATCCTGAAAGATATATTATTGGTAATGAAAAAATGGATTTTGGACGAGTAGCTGTTGGAGGAATAGTTACTCTTATAGGTGTTATTGGAATGATATATACATTCCCTACTAAAACTGAAAAGAATAAAAAAGGTGAATAAGCATGAAGAGAGTGCTAAGTGATACAGAATTAATTAATCTAGAAAAATATTGGAATGCGGCCAACTATTTAAGTGTTGGTCAATTATATTTATTAGATAATCCCCTTTTAAAAAGACCTTTAGTAAAAACTGATATTAAGAAAAAGATTGTTGGTCACTGGGGAACTGTTCCAGGTCAAAACTTTATTTATACGCATTGTAATCGTGTAATCAAAAAATATGATTTAAACATGATATTAGTTGTTGGTCCTGGACATGGTGGTAATGCTTTTGTAAGCAATTGTTATTTAGAAGGTTCTTATAGTGAAATATATCCCAATATTAGTCAAGATGAAGAAGGAATGAAGAAATTATTTAAACAATTTTCTTTCCCTGGCGGTATAAGTAGTCATGTTGCTCCGGAAACACCTGGTTCAATCAATGAAGGTGGTGAACTAGGTTATAGTCTTGCCCACTCTTTTGGTGCTGTATTTGACAATCCTTCTTTAATCGCAACTTGTATTGTAGGAGACGGCGAAGCAGAAACTGGTACTTTAGCTACTAGTTGGCATTCTAATAAGTTTTTAAATCCTATAAGTGATGGTGCTGTATTACCTATTCTTCATTTAAATGGATATAAAATTAGTAATCCTACTCTATTATCAAGAATTAGCGATGAAGAGTTAGAAGCTTTATTTAAAGGTTATGGATGGAAACCATATTTTGTTTCTGGTGATAAGCATGGTTTTATGCATGAAAAAATGGCCAGTGTTATGGATTCTTGTATTGAAGAAATTAAGAATATTCAAGAAAACGCCAGAAAGAATAACGTTACGTCTAGACCAATATGGCCAATGATAATTTTAAGAACTCCAAAAGGTTGGACAGGTCCAACTATTGTTGATGGAAAAGTTATTGAAAATACTTTTAGAGCTCATCAAGTTCCAATTATGATGGATAAAGATGAACATATAACAATTTTAGAAAAATGGATGCGTAGTTACCATCCAGAAGAATTATTTGACGAAAATGGAAAATTAAAGAAAGAATTACAAGAACTCACTCCTGTTAAAGATAAAAGAATGGGATCAAATCCTCATACAAATGGCGGAAAATTATTAAAAGATTTAAGATTACCTGATTTTAGAAATTATGCTGTGGAAGTGGAAAGACCTGGTTCTATAGAAGGGTCAGATATGACGGAACTTGGCAAATTTATAAGAGATATTATTAAAGAAAATGAAGTTAATCATAATTTCCGTTTATTTGGTCCAGACGAAACAATGAGTAATCGTTTGGGAAGTGTGTTTGAATCAACAAATAGAACTTGGAATGGAAATATGATTTCTGATGATGAGTTCTTAAGTGCAGATGGTAGAGTAATGGATTCTATGCTTTCAGAAAATATGTGTGAAGGATGGTTAGAAGGTTATTTACTTACTGGACGACATGGAGCTTTTGCTAGTTATGAAGCTTTTATAAGAGTAATTGATTCTATGGCTTCCCAACATGCTAAATGGATAAAAATATCAAAAGAGTTAAGTTGGAAAGCTCCTATTGCATCTTTAAACTATATTTTAAGTAGTAATGTATGGCAGCAAGATCATAATGGTTATACACATCAAGATCCCGGTTTCTTAGATCATTTAGCTAATAAAAAATCTGATATAGTTAGAATATATCTTCCACCAGATACAAATTGTTTATTATCTTGTTTTGACCATTGTATTAAAAGTAAAAACTACATTAATGTCTTAGTTACATCTAAACATCTAAGACCACAATGGTTAACAATGGAGCAAGCTGTTAGACATTGTACTTTGGGAATAAGTATTTGGGACTTTGCAAGCAATGATTATGATTGTGAACCCGATGTTATTATAGCTTGTGCTGGAGAAACACCAACATTAGAAGCAATTGCGGCAGTATCAATATTAAGAGATGTTGCTAAAGAAGTTAAAGTAAGATTTATCAATGTAGTTGATTTAATGAAATTACAACCTAAAAGTAGACATCCACATGGATTATCTGATGAAGATTTTGATATGTTGTTTACAAAAGATAAACCAATTATATTTGCATACCACGGATACCCTACTCTTATTCATGAATTTTTATATGAACGACATAATAAAAACTTATATGTAGCTGGATATAATGAAGAAGGTAGCATTACAACACCATTTGATATGCGTGTTCAAAACGAAATTGATAGGTATCATCTAGTTATTGATGTGATGAAGAAAATACCTAAGCTTGGGAATAAAGCTAGTTATATAATCCAAGAAATGAATAATAAATTAATTGATCATAAACATTATATTAAAGATAATGGTATTGATATGCCAGAAATAAGAGAATGGAAATGGCAAAATAAATAACACTAAAGTAAATTTAGTGTTATTTTATATTCTTTATTATTCTTCGTTAGTTAAAATGTATTTGTAAATAATTTTACCATGGACTATAGAGAACTCTCCTTCATAATTTGGATATGTTTCAATGAAATTAATCGGAATTCGCAATTCTTCTTCTAAGTCAAGTAATTCATTAAACTCTTTAACTAAAACTATATCTTTTCCTTCTTCATTAATACCATTTACAAGTTCAATAATTACTTCACCATAAGACTTTAATATCTTATTAAGTTCAGTATTATAATGATTTTTAGGTTTAATATTAAATAATCGCTTAAATAAAAGAATAAATAAAGCTATACCAATTACAATTAAAAGGATACCTAAATTTTGTTTAAATTGATCTACTTCTTCACTGTCAAATGTCTTAATTTCAGTTTTACTTATAGGACTTGCAACAGTTTTAGCAATTGAAAAAGCTTTTTGATTTAATGGTATTTTTAGAGTTGTTACAGATGTTTCATTAAAATCATCATCTTCAACATTACCATTTATATTGATATTAAATTTTATTTCTAAATAACTCATTATAGGAATATTAGTTTGGTTTTTATAATTTGTTACTATGTTATCATAAGCGTTATAGTCAATGTTGATGTCTTTATTTATAGAAATAGAACTGACATCTTTTTCACTCTTTTTCTCGATATAATACTTATATACATATTTATCTTCATTAAAGACATTAACATCACTTGAAGATTCATAATTTCCTACAAGTCTTCCTTCTATGAAATAATCATAGGTAATATCAGATTTTTTTGAAATATTAAAATCATAGTTAAAGTTAAGATTAATATTATTTATAAATTCACTTATTAAGAGATTACCTTCCCCATAGTATTCTTCGTTGTAAAGTTCATTTTCTATATAATATACTTTATAATCAAAACTTGGTTCCCCTTTATAAGAGAATACTATAACATCTTCTAATGTTTCAATATCATTAGCTTCAATAATACTAATTATTCCAACAGAAATAAATATAATTATGAAGGCTACAAATAATAGCCTAAATCTCATTTTAAGTGGGCCATATCTTCTCTTTGTAGGCATATTTTCAGCCTCCTTTTTATTCTTTATTTATTAAAATAATCATAAAGCAATACTGAAGGATAACCGATATACTTTATTTTTCCTTTAATAATACCATCAATTTGATCGGTAGTAATTTTTTTACTATCGGCAGATTCATTATTATCCCCTTTTGTAGTGATTAACAGTTCCCCATTTTCTGTTTTCTCAATATCAACAATTCTATGTAGTACAACTTTACCATCTATTCTAAACTTAATTATATCATATTTTTTGAGTTTTTCCATATTTTCTTTATCAATTTTATGAACAAAAACAACATCTCCTCTACTGAATACTGGATCCATACTAGAAGATAAAACTGCAACTGGTGCAATTGAAAAAAATCCTCCTACAAAGAATCCAAATATAATTAAGAAAATTACAAATATAACCTCTGGAATAATCTTTCTTTTATTGATTCTTCGACGATAAATAATTCGATTTTTTTTAACATTGAAATTATTAACAAAAAAGTACATTACACCCGGATATAATAAATCTAGCATTCCTGCCATAAACCAATCTAAGTTTGGTTGAATAGGAATGGTTATTTTAACTATAGTTATAAAAGATCTATATATTATTGCAGGGACAAAATCAGTTGTAGTTGATAAATATGTACAAAATGCATTTAAAGATATAGTTGGTAATATTGCCTGAAAAAAGTATTTAAAAGCAGATTCAGATGTTCCCATTAGAGATGGAAGATTAAATAAGACGATATCAGATAAAGACATTATTAGAGTAATAATTACAAAAGACTTATAACTCTTACCTGAATTAATTACAAGAATATTTCGAATATATTCCTTTGCTATAATAACGATGATGAAAGCAAAGATATTTTTTAAGATATTAAAAAATTGTAAGGAATATATGTTTTTAGTAAAATCAAATATTAATCCAGATAAGAAATAAATGATAATATATATTAAAGTAAAAATAAATACTATTTGGAGTTTATCTTTTTTGGCATTAAACCTAGTCTTCTCATCATAAAACAAAAAGAAAGAAGCAATACCAAAAGATATCCATACTAAGGGATTAATTAAATATGTGTAATAGTTTATAATTTTAGAGTCTATAAGGCAAGTTATTAATAAGTATGTTGCTATTAAAAGATATATATATAGTACACGTTTATCAAATCTCTTCATACTACTCTATCACCTCATATGTAACACCAAGAACAACAGGTGTTTCACCAGTTTCAGCATCACCATTAATTTTAATAGATCCCCCTGGTTCAATAATCTCGGACATATCGCTATTAAATACACCAAAAGATAGTGTTAAAACACCAGTTGTAGCATTATAACTATAATTAACACCTGACCAGTTTGAAGACCATGAAGAGTAATCTTTTCCAGTTCCTACATCTAAGTGAATTTTCCAATTCGTTATAGCTTGCGTTTTATTATTAGTTAAAACAAAGTAGTACTGAGAGGAGTAATTAGCATTATTTACTAACTCAATTCCTTGTGAAGCATAATCAGGATTGTAATCATTATCTTCACTTAATCCTAATTTTGTAATTTCAATAGTATAAACTTTTTCTCCACCTTCATTTCCTGTAACTTTTATTTTTACAGTATTCTTTCCTTCAATTAGATTTTCATTTCCAGATATTGTAATAGTATCTTCAGAATCTATTGGTGTAGCAGCTATATTTACAGAATTAACGTTATTTGGCACTGTTAAAGAATAATTATAAGTGTCAGAATTAAATGATGGATTTAAAGTATAGTTATCAACTACTAAATTACTTAAGCGATTTTCTTCAGTTGGTTCATCTATGATTTCGTCATTTAAAACCCATTGGTTATTAATACACTGTAAATTGATCTCATTTTCACTAAAATATGCTTTATATTCACCTGCTTCTAATTCTCCTGTTGCTCCTTCATCAAAAGTTACTCCCCAGTAATATGATACTTGTTCAGAAGGTCTTATTGGCCATGTTCCTGTGCTTCGATAGATTACTAAAGTGTCTGTAATTTCTGCAACTCCTGATTCAGATTCATTAATTGTTATTGTTGTTCCAGCTGGCTTTTTTAAAAAAACAATGTAGTTAGCAGTCGTAACTTCTAAAGGATTTGTTGCTGAAAGAACAATTTGTCCTTGTTCACCCCATTTATTTATTGTATATGTTACAACTGCATTAGATGGTGCTGAATTTATATCACAGGTAGTTGATCCCCCAGCAGTATTAAGAGTTGTAGTTCCACGAACATTTAAATCCTCTTTTAAAATAGCATAACCAATAGAAAAAAAGAATACTAAAGAAACTACACAAACACTTGCAGTTAAATAAAACAATAATGTTTTTTGTGATTTTCTTCGTCGTATTCTTCTCATTTTTATCCCTCTTTAGAAAAAAAAGGACTAGAAGTCCTTATTTTTTACTATTAAGCTCCTGCTTCTGTACCATCTTGAACATAATCAAGTGTTAAAGTAGCTGTTTTTTGTTTAACTTCAGGTATTTGTTCACTAGAATTATCCCATGATACTTTAACAACATAAGTTTCAGTACTTGATGGTGCTAATTTTGTTGCTCCACTTGCATCTGCAGGTGTTACAGTATAAACAATTTCTGCAGGTTGATCACCTGTAACAAATGTTAATGCATCAAGTATAGCATCAATAGTTCCTAAATTTTTAACAGTTACTGTAAATTCTGCCCAATCTCCAGGAGCATTTAATGTTACATTAAATGAAGCTGTTGTACTACCTGTTATATTTGATGCTAAAGTAGTTCCTACATTTTCTCCAACAGAAGTACTTGGATCAATTTCAGTTGGAGTAATTGATTTTCCAGTTTCTTCAATTGAAACTATTTTTACATTCCATGATGCATCTGCTGCAATGTTAGTAGTTCCGTTTACTGTTAATTTTTGTCCTAAAGCAGCATAACCTACTGACATTACTACTATTGCGATTAACAAACCTACAATAACAAAAGTTTTTGAATCTTTCATTTATTATCCTCCTCTATTTTTTTCATTATATCTTGTTTTTATATAATAAGCAATGCTGAATACAAATTTATTTATTTTTTTTACTAATTAGTGTAAATACAAATACTTATTATTGACGTTTTTTGACGGTATACTCTTTATATGATACTATTATTATAGGAGGTTACTTATATTATGAATAATAACAAGAAAAATATAAAGAAAGAAGAACATAATTTATTTTGTTCTAATGAAAATAGTTTTAATAAAATTGAAGCACAAATTGATGAATACTCCACTTCTTTATCTGGAACATTAGATTCTAATGATTCATATGATAAAGATTTACAAGAACAAGCTGAAGCAGCTAATGAAGAAAGTTATTATAATATAGATATTAATAAAAATAATTAAAGAATATGAAAGCAATTCTTTAATTTTGATTGGCTTTTTGTTATACTATTAGCGGATGTGATTTTATGAAAAAAGGATTAGCTTTTTTAAAGAAGGATTATAAAAATCTTTTAATTATTCTTTTAAGTTTTATAATTATTGCTCTTGTAATAACTGTTCGATTGATTTGGTTATATCATTATAATGCAACACCTAGTAAAGCAGACTTAAAATATGGACTTGAAAATACTTTTAAAAATGTTGAGAA
>JBJEDY010000067.1:0-28794 GCA_051872535.1 Bacilli bacterium
TCGGTTTATTTTTTAGCAGAACTGATTTAACACCTTGTTCATTAACAAATGTTAATAATACTTTATTATTATCAATCACATTTTCAAAAATTTTAGTTTCTGTCATTTTTAAACCTCCATTACTGCTACACGAATTATATAAGATTGTGTATTTTTAATTCTATTTAACTTTAGATTTTCTACTAATAATTCTTTAGGAATAATTTCTTCTGCATAAGAATGAATTACACCAACTATAAAAGAATTATTATTAGTAATTTGATAATTATACATATTTATAGCATCTATACTCATAAGTATCACCTACCATAATTATATAATTATTTTTTCTATAGTGCAATTAATTAATTATTCCCTTAACATATTCTTGATAAGCCTCCACTATATGTATTTTATATGTTTCATTAGTTTCTAAAATTTCATTAATAAATACTTTTAAATAGTTACTAGTATGACCTATACTATATCCATCTTTTATTTCTTCAATTAATACTTCAACATCTTGTTCTATAAAGTTAGTATTATATTGTAATTCCAATCTATTACTTATTTCAATAAGTTTTCTTGCACGACATTTCTTTATAGAATTATCTAAATGATTTGGCAATGTACAAGCTTTAGTTCCTTCTCTTCTTGAATATGGAAATACATGAATCTTACTAAATTTCATTTCTTCACAAAAACTAATGCACTCTAAAAACATTTCTTCAGTTTCACCGGGAAATCCTACAATAACATCAGTTGAAATACTTATATTAGGACGAATATTTCTTATTCTATCAATTATTTGTTTATATAAACTTTTATCATATTTACGATTCATTAGTTTTAAGATTTCTTCACTTCCACTTTGTAAAGGTATATGTAAATGATTACATACTTTTGGATTATTTTTAAGCATATCTAAAAATTTATCATTTATTTCCGTAATTTCTATTGATGATATTCTTATTCTTTCTAACCCAATAATTGTACTCATTTTATTAATTAAATCTACTAAATCGTAATCTTTCTCACGACCATAACTACCCGTATGAATACCAGTTAAAACAATCTCTTTATGACCATTTGCTACTAAATTTTGTGCTTCTTCAAAAGCTAAATTAATATCTTTACTACGTAATGAACCACGCATATAAGGGATTATACAATACGAACAATAATTATTACAACCATCTTGAATCTTCATAAAAGCTCTTGTATGTGAAGAAAACTTATCAATACTCATATCTTCAAAGTCCAATTTTTTTTCATTATAAAACTTAATAATCTTCTTTTTATTTTGTTGATAATCTTGAATTAATTCCACAATTTTACTTTTATCTTTATTTCCAATTAAAATATCAACATTTAAATCATTTAATTTATCTTGATGGTTTTGTGCCATACATCCACAAACAATTAAAAGCGCTTGGGGATTATTAGCTCTAGCACTTCTAATCATCTTCTTTGACTTATTATCAGCCATATTTGTTACAGAGCAAGTATTTATAATTATAATATTAGGATTTTCATCACATTCTACGTAATTACTAGCTAATAACTTTTCTTTCATCATTTCACTTTCATAAGTATTAACTTTACAACCTAAAGTAATTATCTTAAATTTCATCTTACCACTCATTTCTTAGTTTAAAAAACAGCTATTAACTAGCTATTTAACAATTTTTGTAATTGTTTTAATGATTCTAAAAACGCTTCTTCTTTTTCATAACTAATTACTTTTACATTTGTATCTGCTTTTTCTTCATCATTTTCGATATATGAAGTCATATTCTCCATATTAACTTTCTTAACAACTATTCCATCATCACTTATTTCATCTTCGTAATTAATTTTTAAATCATTTCTAGCTTGTAATAGTTCATCATAACTAATAATAGCTTTTTCTTCTTGTTCTGCTTCATATGGTGTTAAATCAATATTCATTTTTTCAGCACGTTCAAGTTCTTGAGTAACAGCACTTAAATCAAAAATATCATCTTGTTTGATTTCCTGTTTCTTTTCTATTTCTTTAACTTCATTTATTTCTAATTCTTGTTGTATTTCTTCTTTCTTTTCTTGTTTAACATCTTTTTTAACAATAGTATAACCTTTAAGGGTATTTATTAAACTGATTATTAATATAGCAAGCACCATTAATACACAAAAAATTGCAATATCAATTAGTGATAAAGAATTAATATAATTATAAACAACTATAAGTACATCTTTCATTAATAACCACCTACATAATCATTATAACATCAATTAAGCAATCGTAAAGAAAACGATAATCTATTTACAAATTAATTTACGAATATTATACGCATAATTACATTAATTATCAATCAAAATTTTCTAATTGTAAGTTTATTTTTATAAAAAATAAGAAACTATTTTTCTAGTTTCTTATTTTACTCTATTACATAAGGATCTTCTTCAGTACCAGTTCCTGTTACATTAACTGCATCACGAATATTAATTACTGGTCGAATAGCATTCTCTGAAGTAATATCACTTCCAGAAAATACCGTTCCATTTTCAGATGTAAAAGTAAAGACTTTTACAACATTCTCATTCGTCACACTATATGGACTACCAAGCCACCAATCTTTAGTAATATTTGGATTATACAAATAAGTATTCTTATTTTCTGTATCTTTATAACTGCCTGCATATACTGCTTCATCCAAACTTAATAAACCAATATTATTCGAAATCTTTGTTCCAATGCAATTATATAAAGGAATTTCATCTTCATTTACTCTAACGTAACTACGGAAATACTTCTCATTCTCTGCTTCCTTAGATAGATTAGTATCCATACAATAATTAGAGTTAACAACATATTTAGCATTTTCTAAAATAGTAGAATCATACCAAGAATCTAAAACCTCTTTAATTGAAGCTTTATCAAAAGTAGTAAGAGTGTAATAATTAGTATCTCCTTCAGCTAGTTTATTTGTATTATAAGAATGTGTATTTTCAATAACATCATCAAGTATTAATCTAATCGAATTATCACCATTTATTCTAACTATTCTCCAAGTTTGATCCGCAAATCTAACATAATTATTTTTTACATCACCACGAAAGAAATAAGTCTGACCCTCATCATCAGTATCTTTAATTAAACCTTCATTATTAGTAGAAATTTCTTTACCAGGTTTTGTCACAAGTTCTTTTACTTCATTATTTTTTAAAATAACTTCTGAGAATGATTGATTTGTATTATTTCGACTTTTAACAGAGATTGTTCCTTTTACTAAATCATTACTATTATTACCAGTATAAGTAATTTTTAAAGTATAACTTTGTGTTACCTCTGGAGCAATTGTAACAAGCTCTGTTACCTCTTTAGCATCTGTAGGAAATTTAGCATTTTCAACCATTGCTCCACCATTATTACTGATTAAGCTATATGTTAAAGTATTTTCATTATCGATACTATATTCAATATCATTAAAAGCAATTACATAGTATTTTGTTCCATTTCCCATATTAGTTACACTAAACTTTTTTTCAAGTGTAAAACCATTATTCATATCTTTTATATAAAAAGTATCACCAGAGCTATAATTAATGCTCAAATTATCATCACTTAAAACTAAAGCACCATCAAATATAATTGGAGTATCTTTATATTTGGAATAATCAAATGCAACATAAAGTGCTAAAAAAAACAAAACAATAATTGTTATTAAACTTACTTTATATTTTAGTTTCATATCAACTGCCCTTTTCCTATTATGACAATTATACCAAAAGCACACAAAAAAAGATAGCAAAAACTATCTTTTCAAAACTATTTTTGTAAATGTTTTTTATATTCTTTAAACTCAGGAGCATTTTCCAAATCAGTTTTAGCTAAGTCCTTAAATAATTCCTTTTGCTTACGATCTAATTTAGAAGGAATAATAACATCAATAATAACATACATATCACCTATTTTATTACTATTTGGTGATTTAACGCCTTTACCTTTTAATCTTAATTTATCCCCTGCTTGAGTACCTGAATCAATTTCTAGAATTATAGATCCAGTTAATGTTGGCACTTCTTTCTTACATCCTAATACAGCATCTGTAATAGAAATAGGTACTGTTACGAAAATATCATTATCTTCACGAACAAACAATGGATGCTTAGATACTTTAAATTCTAAATAAATATCCCCATTAGGTCCACCATTTCTTCCAGCACTACCTTTTCCACTAATACGTAGTCGATAACCATTATCTACTCCTTCTGGAATAGTTACAACTATATCTTTTTTCTTATTTAAATGTCCATTACCATTACATTTAGAACATTTTCTAGCATAACTTGTACCTTTTCCACCACAAGTTGGACAAGTAGTTTGCGTTTGAAATGCTCCAAACATTGTCCTTTGTTCCGAAATGACTCTTCCTTGTCCACTACAAGTTGGACAAATCTTTTCATCAAAGCCACCTTTACCATTACATTCACTACAAGCTTCATCTAAATCTAAAGATATTGTCTTTTCACAACCAAACACAGCTTCTTCAAATGATAAATTAATTCTAACTAAGGAATCAGCTCCTTTTGTAGCTCTATTTTTATTTTTTCGACTACCACCAAAGAATGAAGAACCTCCAAACATTTCATCAAATATATCACTTAAATCGATATCAGAGAAACCTCCAGAGAATCCACCATATCCACTAAATCCTCCGCCTGAATTACCTCCGCCTTCAAAGGCTGCATGACCAAATTGATCATATTGTTGTCTTTTTGAAGAATCACTTAAAACAGAATAGGCTTCCCCAATCTCTTTAAACTTTGCTTCAGCTTCAGGAGTTTTATTAACATCTGGATGATATTTTTTAGCTAATTTTCTAAAAGCACTCTTAATTTCTGCATCTGTTGCATTCTTAGAAACTCCAAGCACTTCATAATAATCTTTTTTATTTGCCATATAATAGTCCTCCTACAATATAAGTATAAAGAGAGACTAATCTCTCTTTATCCATTATTTTTCTTCATATGAAGCTTCTTGAATGTCATCTTTTGATGATTCTGTTTCATTTTCATTAGTTGATTCACTAGCTTCTTGATTAGCTTTAGCAGCTTCTTCATATACTTTTGTAGCTAAAGCCATAGCTTTTTCTGATAAAGCATCTTTCTTTGTTTTGATTTCCTCGACATCTGTACCTTCTAATGCTTTTTTAAGTTCTTCAATTTTGTCTTCTGCTTCTTTCTTATCAGATTCAGTAACTTTATCTCCTAAATCTTTAATAGCTTTTTCAGTTTGGAAAATTAATGAGTCTGCTTCATTTCTAACATCAGCTTCTTCTTTTCTCTTTTCATCTGCTTCTTTATTAGCTTCAGCTTCTTTCATCATCTTATCAATTTCTTCATCACTTAAATTTGTGCTCGAAGTAATAGTAATACTTTGTTCTTTATTAGTACCTAAATCTTTGGCAGTAACATTAACAATACCATTTGCATCAATATCAAACTTAACTTCAATTTGTGGTACTCCTCTTGGAGCTGGTGGAATATTTCCTAATTGGAATCTTCCTAATGTTTTATTGTCACTAACCATTGGTCTTTCACCTTGTAAAATATGAATGTCAACAGCAGGTTGATTATCTACAGCTGTACTAAATACTTGACTCTTACTTGTTGGAATAGTTGTATTTCTAGGAATTAATACTGTCATAACATTACCTAATGTTTCAATACCTAATGATAAAGGTGTAACATCAAGTAAAACTAAGTCTTCAACTTCTCCTGTTAAAACTCCCCCTTGAATAGCAGCACCCATAGCAACTACTTCATCAGGATTAACTCCCTTACTTGGTTCTTTACCTAATTCTTTTTGAACTAATTCTTGAATGAATGGTATTCTTGTTGAACCACCAACTAATAATACTTTATTAATATCACTAGCTTTTAATTTAGCATCTTTAAGAGCCTTTCTAACTGGTTCTAGAGTACTTTCAAATAAATCCATATTTAATTCTTCGAATTTAGCTCTAGTTAAATTTACATCTAAATGAAGTGGACCATCACTATTTTGAGTAATAAATGGAATACTAATTTGAGTAGTAGTCATACCAGATAAATCTTTTTTAGCTTTTTCTGCAGCATCTTTAATACGTTGCATTGCCATTTTATCTTTAGATAAATCTACACCATTTTGTTTTTTAAATTCATCTACTAAGTAATCCATAATTCTTTTATCAAAATCATCTCCACCTAGTCTATTGTTACCAGCTGTAGATTTAACTTCAAATACACCATCACCTAGTTCAAGAATTGAAACATCAAATGTTCCACCACCTAAGTCGTAAACTAATACTGTATGAGCATCATCTTGCTTATCAATACCATAAGCAAGTGCTGCTGCAGTTGGTTCATTAATAATTCTTTCAACTTCTAATCCTGCTATTTTACCAGCATTCTTAGTTGCTTGTCTTTCTGCATCATTAAAATATGCAGGAACAGTAATAACTGCTTTTGTAACTTTATCACCTAAATAAGCTTCGGCATCTTTTTTAAGTTTACTTAAAATTTTGGCACTTATTTCTTCTGGTGTCCATTTTTTACCATTTGCTGATACTTTTTCAGAAGTACCCATTTTTCTTTTTATAGAAGAAATTGTATTATCTACATTAGTAACCGCTTGTCTTTTTGCAGTTTCACCAACTAATTCTTCTTCCCCTTTAAATGCTACTACAGAAGGAGTAGTTCTATTTCCTTCAGAGTTAGCAATAACATGTGGTTCCCCACCTTCTAGTACAGCTACACAAGAGTTAGTTGTACCTAAGTCTATACCTATAATTTTTCCCATTTAAATCATTTCCTTTCAATTATTCACTTACTTTTACCATGGCATGTCTTATAACCTTACCACGATACATATAACCTTTTTGTAGTACATCAATTACTACATTAGGTTCAACACCTTCTACTTTATCTGTTAAAACAGCTTCCATAGTATTTGGATCAAATGCTTTATTTAAACAATCAATTTCCGCAATACCTTGATTAGTTAAAATATTACTAAAGTTTGCATAAATCATTTTAAATCCATCTAAGAATTTCGAAACTTCATCTTCTAAATTAGTATCATCCATTTTAATAGCTCTTTCAAAGTTATCAATAACACCAAGAAGTTGTTTAACTAAATCTTCTCCTTCGTATTTCAATAGATTACTAACTTGTTCTTCGTTTCTTCTTTTCATATTTTGCATTTCTGCACTTAATCTTAAAATCTTATCATTAAGTAAAGCATTTTCATTAGTTAATTTATCAACTACTTCATCATTTTTTATCTTTTTCTTTTTATCTTTCTTAATATCCTTTGTTTCTAAGATTTCAACATCATTCTTTAATTCTTCTTGCATTATTTCACTCATTTCTTTAAGAATTAATTATATCTATAGTAAGTCCAAAATTACTTACATAAATTCACTTATCTTTTATTTAAGTTTTCGTTTAAATATTTTAGGAACCCAACTACTTTATCATATTCCATTCTCTTAGGACCAATAATAGCTATCGTTCCTTCTTGGCCATTAATATTATAGTTACTTTTTATTATAGTAACATTAGGATCAAATTCATTTTCTTCTCCAATATAAATATTAATACCACTTTCTTTTTCTTCGATTTTTCTAACCAAAGAGTCATCTTCAAACTTACCTACAATCTTCTTAATTTCTTCAGCATTATCATATTCAGGTTGATTAAGAAGATTAGTTTTACCTGTAAAGAAAACATTATTTGCATTATGTTTTGTAAAGTCATTAAACGCGTCATAGAAAATGTTATAAACTTTTTCATATTGTTTTATCTTTTTAGCAATAATTGGTTTAATATCATATTCTAATCTTTGACTGACTTCATCAATTGGAACACCAACTAACATTTTGTTAATAATTTCACTAGTTTTAACAAGCTCCTCTAAATAAATATTTTCTCCTAAAGTAAATTGTTTGTTTTCTACAATACCTTTGTTAGTACAAACCAGTGCAACAACCTTATGTCCATCTAAAGGAATTATACTAACTTGTTGTAAAGTATTTTCTTTTGAACTTTTACCTAACACAACACTAGTATAATGCGTTATATCACTAATAATTTCAACACACTTATTAATTGCATCACTTATGTCTAATTCATTATTATGAATTATAGTTTGCAATTTAAGCATATCATCACCAGTTAATTCTTTCGGTTGCATCAAGTTCTCAACATAATATTTATATCCTAATTCACTAGGTATACGTCCAGAAGAAACATGATTCTTTTCAATATAACCTAAGTTTTCTAAGATAGCCATTTCATTACGTATCGTAGCTGATGATAGTTTAAACTTTTTACATAAAGCTTTACTACCGATTGGCTTAACAAGTTTAATATAACTTTCAACTATTTCTTTTAGAAGTTCCTTTTGTCTTGAATCCATAAAGTCACCACCTTTTAGCACTCCTTTAATCGAAATGCTAAATCTATTATAATATTATGATTAGCACTTGTCAATATATGAGTGCTAATTTTAAAAAAATATAAAAAATTCAAAAAAAACTAGCTTTCGCTAGCTTTTTTACTATGATTGAGTTGGTGCAACTTCGCTTTCTACTACAATTTTAGCATTAAATAACTTATGTTGTGCATCATCTGCTAATGTCGTATCTTGATGCAACCACAATCTCAAATCATAAGTTACAGATGAATTACCAGCAAGTTGTCCAGATAGTATCTTTCTTGCTTCTGTACTAGAACTATCTGTTTTAGTAGTTTCTGGTAATGTCCCTAATTTTTGTGTTTCTCTATCATTTATTTTAACAGCAACAAAATTAGAGTTTAAAGTTGTATCAGACAACATCTCAAGATTTATAGTATAGTCACTAATAATTGAACATGTATTCGTTATTTTAAATGTAAATGGACTAAGCGCTGATCCTTGTGCTTCCGTAAGCGGATATGCTTTTGGTAAATTAATCTCATTTGTTAATTCACTAAATTCAATGTTAAAACATCCACTTGTAATAACATTAGATGTTTCTTGTTTTCTTGTAATACTCCAAAGCGCATATGAAACTGCTACTGTAACTGCTATAACTAATAAAGTTCCTAATGATATTAATAAAATTGATGACTTCTTTGTCATAAAATCACTCCTTATTTTCATAATACTATTGTACTTTTATAAATAAAAATAGTCAATTAGATTATGAAATCATTTACATTGTTTACACACAAAATAAAAATACGCAAATCGTATTTTTATTGAATTGTTTCTTTAAATTCTCCTGATATAAAGATATCAATACTTCCATCTTCATTATTAATTAATTCAATGTCCGAAGAGCTAGCTACTGGATAAGAATCTTTAGTTACATTAACATTGTTATTATAATCTACGACACTAAAGTTTCCTTCACTATCAATATATCCAACATAATTTTTTATATATTCAATATGACTATAAGTTTGACCATTTAATTGCATTGTTCCATTAAAATCAAATAAACTTTCTCGTGAATAATAATTTACTATTATAGAATCTTTATTATAATTCATAATCGAATGAATAAGAGGTTTACTTAATTTTGTATTATTTAAATCAACTATAAACCATTCATTATTTTTTAATACAACAAACACATTAGCAATAACTTTATTTGTTGAAGGATTCAAATCATTTTGTAATCCGATATAATCATATTCAAATGGAATAACATCAGTAAGACCATCTCTTGTTAGCTGGATTACTCCCCATTTACCATTTGCATCTTTAACTATATAATAACTATTATTGATTCCAACTGTATAATCTTTAACACCTTTATAAGTACCAACTTCTTTACTATCTATAACATCATATAAAATAATATCTTTATCTATATAACTATCAGATATCTCTTCTTCATCTAGCAAAAACGCAAAACGACTTGATATTAAAGTTACATTATCAATACTATTATCTTTATAATATTTTAAATTATATTCTTCATCATCAACCGTTTCATACGCCCATCCACAATACCCATTAGGATTTTTACAAACATATTGTCCTAATAATTCTCCATAATCATAGAAGTTTAAGGTCCCATTTTGATAAAAATCTTGATTAGGTTTAGAAGGTATTACAGGGGAAGGTTTGTTAGCCAAATAAATCTTATAACCAATACCAATAATACTACATGGTATGCTAATTGCTAACATTATAATAATTATTATTAAAGCGGCTTTTCTGTTTTCCATTATTTCACCCTCTTTTTATCGCTATATTTACTATTCTTCACTAGCAGGATTTTCTCCTGAAGGAAGATTTGTCTCTTCAGTTGAATTTTCTGGTTTTTGTTCTTCTTTAATTCCTAAAATCTTTTCAACAGATTCATATTTACCATCTTTATAAACTGATACAACCACTTTATTTCCACTAGCAGCTACCATAAAAGCGTTTGAAGCATTTCCATAATAAGTTGTACTACTTAATTGAATTTTACTATCAATCATTTCTTGTCCATCATAGTTATAAAGCATTAACTTATTATCACTATCTACACCTGCATAAATATTTGAATATAATTCAACATATTTGTATCCAGTTTGAGACACTTTATTTCCATCAGCATCATATACATAATAATTAGAATCTTTTTTTACTTTATAATAATCAATATCCCCAATAAATCCTCTTATTTTACCATCAAATTCGGGACTAGAACTAGTTGTACTATATAATATCTTTGATTTCCCACCATTAGTAACTAATACTTTACCATTAATCATTTCCATTGAACCATAGCTAAAACCATCATAAACAGGTGTAATTCCATCTTTAGAAATCTTAATCATTCCGTATTTACCCTCTTTTTTAGATTTAGCAATAACATTAATACTATCAACATTTACTAAAGATAAAACTCCTTTATTAGCTTCTGTATAAGTATTAACACTTTCATAGTTGGATACTATAGCTTTATTTTCAACTAGATCATATAAAATAACATTTTTAGTATTTGTTGTACCATCATATATAAATACATATTGATTATTAATTATTGGTGCCATACTTACTCTGCCATCATCATAAGTCATATCATTATCTTCATATATTGTGTCAAGTGCAGGATGACAATTTGCAAGTATTTCACCTTCTTTAAAATCTTCATTCTTATTCTTACAAGTATATTTACCTATTAAAGCTTCTTTATTTTCATCACTATAAAAATATAATACGCCATTACTATAACTATAGTTATTAATTGTCTTATTATAAGCATATTCATTCAATGAAACACTCTTAAAGTAATCAGTACCTACTTCATCATCTCTTATGGCAATTGTTATACTATCCTCTGTAAAATTACTTTGATATGCATAAATATTTTCTTGTAATATACCATCATTTGAATAAATCTTCTTAGGTAAATAATTATCATTATTAAGAGTAAATCCTTCTTCATTAACTTTGATTAAATCACTATCACGATAGAATAAATTGTTATTTTTATCGACTGTCACAATATAATTATCTTCTATATTAATAAACTTATATCCAGTTAATTTTTGTTCATTATTATAATTATATAAACTATAAACACCATCAGCTACAGTTACGATATAATCATCACTATAATTAAATATTTGTTTTCCAATTAATTTTGTTAATTCTTTACCAGTCGTAAGATCTAACAAATAATAACCTGAAGAAACTTTAGCAATAACATGACTATTTTCTTTATCGTCCATAATACCTAAATATTTATAGTCTTTATCTAAACGAACTTCTAAACCAGTCTCTGTCATTTCATACATTTTGTAAGTTCCATTTTCTTCTTGAGTAATAATATAATCTTTATCACCTACATGATGATTCTTAACTACACGATATTGTGATACAACTTCTTTATTTTTGAAATCATATAATGAAATCATTCCATCATTTTCATTCTTATTATCATATACAAAAGCATAACGATTAAAGAAGATTGAGATACGAGACAAAATTTCAGTTTCATCTTCATATAACTTAGTAATCTTATAAAAATCATCTTCATTTGTATCTTTAAACGCGATATAGCAAAGTTTTTCATCTTGATTTTTACAAGTATATGTACCAATTTCATTGTCTTCTTCATCTAAGAAAATTAAATCACCATTTTTATAAATATAGTTGTCTTTTATTACAATAACATCTTTTTCTTCTTCGTTAGATGTATCTTCTTTTTTCTTATCTTTACCAAACACAAATAAGCATATTACACCAACTATTGAAGCTAAAATAAGAATTAATAAAATAATAAATAATATTTTTTTCTTTTTAGGCATTTCTTTAAATGTTTCTATCATTCTTTTAAAAATATTTTTCTTCTTACCTTCATTTAATATTTTTTCTACTTCTTTAGTTACTTTATCTTCTTTATTATTTTCATCATCTAACAATAGTGTTTCAATAGCTGGAATTGCATTTTGATCATCATTAATAATATCTCCGTTACTATCTACTTCGCCATTTTCTATTTCTCTTGCTGCATCTAAATTCTCTTGCAAATTACTATATTTCTTTTCACGAAATAAATTGTCGTAATCTTCATAACTATTTTTTTCACCAAGAATACTTAATTCTTCTAAAGACTTTGTTTTTTCTAAATCTTCTTCTTTCATCTTAGGTCCTACCTCTCTACTATCATTAATTATAGCATAAAGAAGAAAACTTATGTTAATAATTTTATTATTAATAGTAAAGATTGTGTTTTTTGATATATTCATGGTCAACTATCATTGGTACTTTATAATCTTTAGCTTTTAAATAATGAGGAATTCCATAGAGTATTACTTCTATTCCATCATTTTTAAAATATCTTAAAATATTATCTGTCACACTTAAATATAACAAACAAATAAAATCATTATATGAATAATCATTTTCACTATTAAATAAATAATTTAAAGTCCCAACTTTAAAATTTCTTTTGCTTTTACTTAAATCATTTATAAACTTATTACTAAAACTCATTACATATATATTTAATTTACTTTTATTTAGCATTTTACATAGTTTATATTTATCAATTTCAAAATCCTTAATTTCAATAATAACTTTTTTATCCGTTTCAAGTTTTAATACTTGCGATAAAGTAATAATTCCATATTCTTTTAATTCAGAATAATTCATTCTTTTAACTAATTTACCATCTATTAAAGAGTCATGAAATATTACAAACTCTCCATCTTTACTTACCCGAACATCCAATTCAAAACCACTATAATTACTATTATTTATTGCCCCTATAAATGCTTCAAGAGTATTTTCTTTTATATCTTTATCTACTAATCCTCTATGTGCTATATATTCCAATTAGAATCACCTAATAAAATATATTAGGTAATAAATTACTTTATGTTAAAAAGAATTGATAAAAAACAAACAAAACTAAAATGAATGCTATTATTGCTACTACTGATTCTATATGATAAGTATTATTCTTTTCTACTTCTAATTTTAAAACATCATCGTTATCTAAAAAAACCTCTTCATCTTTATATCGATAAACATTAAAATGATATTCCATTTGTTCCAAGCCATCACTACTTACTACTTTTAAAGTTACTATTCCATCGCCATCTATATAATCATTACCATAAATAATAATCGCTGCCTCTTCATCTTCTAACATATAATTAAAAACTAAATTGTATTCCGAATCATCTAAATAAACAGTATACATATCATTATATTTGGAATATTTTGAATTCATAACACCATTTGCCACTTCCAAAGTATCAAAAAAAGCACTTGGTTCTGCCTTAACAATATTTATATTTATAAACATCATTAATAATCCAAGCACTATTTTTTTCATCAGTATCACCTATATTTAGAATTACCTAAAATAAGCTCATTATACACTATAATAATAGTAAGTTTCTTCTTTTAAAGAATTGTAATAAAGAAAGTACTCTTCTGTTATAATAGTTTCATCATCATAATAAAACTCATCAACAATTTCTCCATTTTGCGTAATTGTTGCTTGATGTTTACTATCAACACTAATAGTAAGTTCTTTAAAATTCCATTCTTTTTTAGTATTATCTAGTTTTTCCAAGTTTTTATTCCATACTTCTTTAACATCTTTGTCAGATTCATCTTCTTCTATCCAATCATAGATTAAGATTTCTTCAAGTACAGAATCATATGTAAATGATTTAATATTTTCTTTAACTTCTACATTTCCATCTTTATTAACTATATACAATTTATAGTTATTTTCTTTATCATTACCATCTATAAAATAATTATCTCCTACCAAGCTTGCGTAAACCAATTTATAATTTCCATAAATAGCTGAGTCTATGTCTGTAGGAATTTCTAAATTCATGTCAATTTCTTCCTTATTAATTATTTTATACTCGGTATTCATAACTACCATTTTATTATTCTTAAAAGCAAGTATTACATCTTTATTACTAATATCAATATAATCATAAATAGATTCTAAAACTACACTTCCATCATTTGAAACAATACCATAATAACCATTTTCTTTAACTCGATAGTTTCCATTATCTAAAGCAGCTATAGAATCATAAGATACCGGTAGTATTTTTCCATCAGAAACATTAAGTATTGCAAAAGAACAAACATCTAAAGAACACTTATTTACAATAATATTTTCATTATTATAAGCAAAACCATAAGCATCAGTTTCTACTACTTTTAAAGAACTAATTGTATAGTCATTTAAATTAACATATCTCCCATCATAAAAAATTATTTCTTTATTATCATCTAACACTATACCAAGTACTTGTTTTTTATCATTATTTAAGAAATGAAAAGACTTACAATTATAATCAAGTATGTGCTCTATTTCTTTATCAACTACTTTTGATAATTTAAAGTTATTAACTTTTTCAGTATCCTTTTCATAATCATTTGAAGTAACAACATAAATATTATTATCTATTCCGTAATAAGCCTCGATATATTTAGCTTCTTCATAATTTTCTTCAACTATAATATTCGTCTTATAATCCATTATTTTAAGATTATTATCACTTATTTCTACTAAATAATCATTGTATAATTTCATTACTCCTCTTGATGTATATTTTTCAATTTTTATTTCTTCTTCAACAATAGATTCTTGATTTTTATCATCTTTTAATTTTATTTTATCAGCATTTTTTATCAAAAAATAAATACCTACACACATAGCAATTAATACAACAAATAAAATACCAGCTATTATAAATAAGTTCTTTTTTTTCAAAAGTTCTCACTCTCCTATAACAATTCTAACAATATGCATGCGAATAAAAAAGATATCTACAATTTATATTGACACCTTTTTACAACAATTTAATTAAAATTTCATTCATTACATATAAATATTTTGGATTTATATAAACATACCCATCATCATAGATTATTTCCCCTGAGTTTAAAAACTTTTGTAAAGGATAAGCTTCTTGCATATTAACATCATACTTATTAACAAACTCTTGTAAGTTTATTCCATCTACTTTTCTAAAACCTAACATTAATTCATTATCCATCATTGCTTCTTTCGTCATAATTTCCTGTTTTAAAACATATTTGCCTTTTAAATAACTAGTAAGACTTCTTGTATTTTCATATCTTACATCACCAATAAATCCAGATGCTCCTAAACCAAATCCATAATATTGATTATTGTTCCAGTAATTTAAATTATGTCTACTTTCTTTACCTTTTTTAGCAAAATTACTAATTTCATAACGATTATATTTTTTACTCTCTAATCGTTGGACAATGTAGTTATACATTTTAGCATCTTCATCTTCACTTATTGGTATCATTTTTGAATTACCTACTTTAGTATTATCTTCAACAATTAAACTATAAGTACTAATATGATCAACATTTAATTTAAGAATCAAATCCAAATCTTTTTTGAGAACTTTTAAATCTTCTTTAGGTATTCCATAAATTAAATCAACACTAATGTTATTGAATCCTAATTTACGACACAACTTAATTTTAGCTTCTGCATCTTCAAATGTATGCATTCTTTCCATAAATTCTAATTTATTTTGATCAAAAGATTCAATTCCAATACTTAAACGATTTACACCATATTGTTTCAATAATTTAAGTAAATCTTCATTAATATCATTTATATTACATTCAAAAGTATATTCTAAGTCTTCACTTACTTTGAATATCGTTATAATATCTAATAAATATTTAATATCTTTTAAAGATAAAGCACTAGGAGTACCTCCACCAATATAGATTGTTTTTAACTCTTCCATATTATATTTATCTTTGATTTCTTTAGCTAACTCATTTAAATATTTAGTTACCCATGGACCATAATATAACATTTTACAAAAGTCACAATATGAACAAATACTTTTGCAAAAAGGAATGTGGATATATGCACTTTCCATAAACTTCAACTACCTTTACAATCTAATTATATCAAATACAATTTATATTAGTAATTATTTTTGGCCAATTAGACACATAGTACACTTGAAATTAATATCAGATACTCAATTTAAATATATTTTTATCTTTCCAAAATAAAAAAACAAATTTTTTCTTTTGTTTTTTCTAATAAAAGAATATAATTAAATTAAAGGAGAGATAAATTGAAAAAAATATGGTCAAATTATAAGCAAACCATCATTTTATTAGGATCATTAATAAATGGTGCGATTGCTGGTCTCATATTTAAAGAAAAATGCGAAATAGTTAAACCCCTAGGTGATTTATTTTTAAATATGATGTTTGTAGTTATTGTTCCCCTAATCTTTCTAACAATAACTACATCTATAGCCAAAATTAAACAACCCAAAAGATTAGGTAAAGTTTTAACTTCTATCATCGGCGTCTTTATAATTACTTCTATAGTAGCAGTTGTTATTGGACTTGCAACAACATATTCGTTCAAATTAGTTAAAACTAATGATAGTGCTACTATCCTAGAATCCCTTGGAGAAGAAACAGAAGAAAAAATCGAATTAAATATTTTAGAAAGAACTGTTTCAGCTATAAGTACTACTGACTTTGTAAAAATTCTATCTCGCGATAACTTAATTGCTTTAGTAGTTATATCTATTTTAGTAGGTATTGCCATCAATAAGGTTGGTAAAGATGGAGAAAAATTAGAAGAGGTTTTATCATCAGCTAATAAAGTTGTTTTAAAACTTGTTGATATCATCTTCTTATATGCACCAATTGGTCTAGGTTGTTATTTTGCAGCTTTAATTGGAACATTTGGTAATGAAATAGCAATAGGTTATGCTAAAACTTTTGCAATATACACAATTCTAGCAATTGCTTATTACTTTATTATTTATTCACTATATGCAATTATTGCTGGTGGTAAAAAAGGATTTGTAGCTTTCTGGAAAAATATAATTCCTGCTACAGCAACTTCCATTTCTACTTGTTCATCTGCTGCTTCAATTCCAGCTAATATCAAATGTTCTAAAAATATTGGTGTATCAGATGATATTGCCGAAACAATTATTCCTTTAGGAACAAGTTTTCATAAAGATGGTTCTATTATTGGTAGTGTATTCAAAATTATGTTCTTAGCTTACTTATTTGGTACTAACGTTCATAGTTTTAACGGAGTTTCTAATGTTATTATTACAGCATTAATAGCCAATCTACTTGTTATGGCTGTACCTGTTGGAGGAGGAACTATTTCCGAAATGTTAATTTTAACAATGATGGATTTTCCAATAGCTGCTTTACCTATTTTAACAATTATTGCGACAATTATTGATCCTCCAGCTACCTTGTTAAATGTTGTTGGTGATACTTCATCATCAATGTTAACTGCTAGAATTATCGATGGCAAGGATTGGATGAAAAAAACAAAATAAAAAAAGCATAAATTCCAAATTATGCTTTTTTTATTTTTATAATTTATACTTTTTACACCATAATATTACTATTTTCATCAAAATTAATATTAATTACTTTCCGACTCGCTAAGTAATCACACATATGAACAAACTTCTGTTCTGGAGTCTTTGGTAAAGGCAAAACAATATCACTATAATTACTAACATTAAATCTTCCCATATGACTAGCAATACATCCACAAACAAACTCAATATCTTCATCAGATAATAATAACTCACTTTTATTATTTCTAATAAAATCACTTGCTAAAATAGGATGTTCCCAAAGGGTATATTTAGCTTCTTCCATACCTTTTTTTAAGGAATCATGCATTACGCAAGCCATTATAATTAAGTCTTTTTTATGATTATCAAACTTATATATTCCAAATAATTCTGTAGCTATTTTCACAACAGCTTTTGTATGTCTTAATAGTCCACCTTCTCCACAAGCATAAGAAGGATGATACTTACCAGTACTAGCTGCTTCTATTCTAAAAAAATAATCTGGTATTTTTTCAATCATTATCTCTAAACTTTTACGGACATTTAAATCATTAATACAATTAAGTTCTGTCATGAAACTATTTATTTTCATATTATCACCAAATTGATTATATCATACTTCTTAGTTATAATACTAATTACTTCATCACTATTATAAATCTTTAGATGATATTTATTGCTTCGATAACCTCAATGGTTGATACACATTACTTTTTTCTAAATAATCGACTAATTCTTTCTTCGAATTAAATTGCGAAATACTATTCATATCAACTAAATTATATTCATATATATCTAAATTTTTTTCATCATAAGCTTCTTTTACAAATTGTTTTTTATTATTAATATAATACTCAGTTGCCATAACATTACCTATTTTATCATGTATAGACTTCATTTTGTTTTTACAATAATATAATCCTAAGAATGTAGCAATAATTCCAATTAATAATAATGATATCTCATTTAAATTTTTATTAGTAATATTATATAAAAAAATAAATCCTTCTCCAATTAAAACAAAATTTAATAATTTATTAGCACTTTTTAATAAATAATATTTTTGACTTTGGACTTTTAAAAACTCATCTTTAAATTCATAGAATTGTTCTTCCATCAATGCCATATAATCTTCAAAAGACTTATTGTTATCCACTCTTTTCTTTCCATTTGCATAAGAAATAATAAATTTATCATTATCATCAATAATCGGATTTACTCTACTAATAAATTTATTTCTATCTTCCTCTGTTAAAGTTAAATCTTTCAAAAAAATTCCTCCTTTAACAAAAGTATATTCCAAAAGAAAAAGAAAAAAACACAAGTTTTTTACTTTTGATCTGCTTTTAAGACTGCTAAAAATGCTTCCTGAGGTATTTCTACACTACCAACCATTTTCATTCTTTTTTTACCTTCTTTTTGCTTTTCCAATAGTTTTCTCTTACGAGTTATATCTCCACCATAACATTTTGCTAAGACATTTTTTTGCATTGCACTAATTGTTTCTCTTGCAATAATCTTTGCCCCTACACTAGCTTGAATTGGAACTTGAAATAATTGTCTCGGAATAATTTCTCTTAAATTTTTAACAATTTGTTTTCCACGATCATAGGCAAAATCTTTATGGACAATTGTACTTAATGCATCAACAGGATCTCCATTAATTAAAATACTCATTTTCACTAAATCACTAACTTGATATCCACATAACTCATAATCAAAAGATGCATAACCTTTTGTAGTACTTTTTAATTTATCAAAGAAATCATAAACTATTTCTGATAAAGGCAACTCATAGTGAATATTAACTCTTGTTTCATTAATATATTCCATTGAAACATATTTACCTCTTTTATCTTGGCATAGTTCCATAATTGGACCAATGAATTCACTAGGTACAAAGATGTTTGTCCTAATATAAGGTTCTCTTATTTCAGAAATCAATGCTCTATCCGGCATTTTATTTGGTGAATCAACAAATATTTTTTCACCATTAGTTTTTGTAACTTCATATATAACAGATGGGCTTGTTGCAATTAAATCAATATCAAACTCTCTTTCAATTCTTGTCATAATAATTTCCATATGCAAAAGTCCTAAAAAGCCTGTTCTAAATCCAAACCCTAAGGCATCACTAGTTTCTGGCTCAAACGATAAAGCTGCATCATTTAATTTTAAAATATTTAAAGCATCACGAAGAGCAGGAAATTTGTTTGGTTCAATTGGAAATAATCCACTATATACCATTGGTTTCATCGGTTGATAACCAGGAAGCGGTTCTGAAGCACTATTTCTTTCCAAAGTAATAGTATCTCCAACATTCACTAAAGAAATATCTTTAATACTAGCACTAATCCATCCAACTTCTCCAGACACTAATTTATCCTTTTTAATTTCTTTTGGAGTATTAATACCAAGTTCAACAACTTCAAAAGTTGCCCCAGTAGCCATCATCTTAATCTTATCTTTGGCTTTAATTTCTCCATCTACTACTCTAACTAAAGCAATTACACCACGATAAGCATCAAAATGACTATCAAAGATTAATGCTCTAGTAGGTGGATTATTATTTATCAAAGGAGCAGGTATTCTATCTATTATGGCTTGGATAAGTTCTTCAACCCCTACACCCGTTTTCCCACTACATAAAATAATTTCCTCTTTTTTAAAGCCCAATACTGAAACAAGTTCATTACTAACTTTTTCAATATCAGCATTAGGTAAATCTATTTTATTAATAACAGGAATTATCTTTAAATTATTAGCCATCGCTAAATAAAGATTTGCAAGAGTTTGAGCTTCTATCCCTTGAGCTGCATCTACTACCAATATTGCTCCTTCACATGCTGCCAAACTTCTTGATACTTCATAACTAAAATCGACATGACCAGGTGTATCTATTAAATGTAATACATAATCTTCATTTTTATAATTATAATGTAGTTGAACTGCATTTAGCTTAATAGTTATTCCTCTTTCACGTTCTAAATCCATACTGTCAAGTATTTGATCTTTCATATTGTGCTTATCTACACCACCAGTGATTTCTAATATACGATCAGCCAGTGTACTTTTACCATGATCTATATGCGCTATTATTGAAAAATTTCTAATATTTTCTTGTTTCATGTCTTTCACCTAGATAAGATTATAACAAAAAAACTAGCATCAAGCTAGTTTATTAATTTAATTTTATCTATCTAATCAACTTGTACTCCTTTTATGACATTACTATTTCCTGTAGCTATCATTTCATCAACTAAATCACTAGTAGCAGCTGTATAATTTACTATTATTTTTGATCCTGTCATATTTGCTACACCATAAAACATATTAGTATAGAAATTTACTCCTGAATTTCTAATTGTAATTGTTGTATTTAACTTAGTACTATTGTAGCCTGTATTATAAAACATATTAGTCATATTTGTTACATTACTTGTATCAAAGTTACTTACATCTAATGTAAAGTTTGGATCACTATATCCTGTATTATAAAACATATTATACATATTCGTTACATTACTTGTATTAAAACTACTTACATCTAATGTAAGATTTTGACTTTTATTTTACACTTCATACTTATTACTTATAGGTTTTAATATTAAAGCAGATTCTCTATTTTCAAGTTGATTCAGTGTTTCTTTAATTATTTCTTTTGACAATTCGTTATAGTCTACTTCATATGACTTTTGTTCAACTATAACCATTTCAGAATCTATTACTCTTTCCTTTGTTGGAATATAAATATTCACATCTTCTTTATTCACTATAATCACACTCACTACATAGAATTCTATCTTTTTTCTCTAGTAATATCTTTCCACATTTTGGACATTCTTTACCAATTGGTTTATCCCAGTAAGCTGTCTTACATTTTGGATAGTTACTACATCCATAGAAGATTTTTCCTTTTCTAGTTTTTCTTTCTAAAATTTTACCTTCACAATTTGGACATGAACAAACTTCTATATTTATAACTTCTTCTTTTTTTATGTATTTACAATTTGGATAATTTGAACAAGCTGTAAACTTACCATATCTTCCATTTCTAATAACTAGTTCACTACCACAATCTGGACATATTTCTCCTGTACTTTCAGCTTCTTTCTTTTCCATATTTTTAAAAGCATGCTCAACAAGTGGTTCAAACTTATCATAGAATTCATGTAATACTTTGATATTATCCAAATTACTATCGGCTATTTCATCTAAATCCTTTTCCATATTAGCCGTATATTCAACATTAACTATATCACTAAAGAATTCTTGTAATTTGTCAGTTGTCTCAAAACCAATTTCTGTAGGTACAAACTTTTTATCTTCTAATTTAACATAATCACGAGCTTTAATAGTTTCCATAATTGTTGCATAAGTGCTTGGTCTTCCAATGCCAAGTTTTTCTAATTCTTTAATTAAAGAACTTTCAGTATATCTGGCTGGAGGATTAGTAAAATGTTGTTCCTTCTTTATTTCAATAGCACTCAATTTTTCTTTTTCTTTTAAATCTGGCAAAATAGTATCTTCACTCTTTTCATAACGATCATATACTTTTAAATAACCAGGGAAAATTAATATACTACCAGTCGCTTTAAACATATAGTCATTATTAAGAATAGATACACTTGTCGCTTTAACTTTAGCATCAGCCATTAATGAAGATAATGAGCGATAATAAATTAAACTATATAATTTAAATTCATCAGAGCTTAAATAATTCTTTAATGAATCAGGTGTTCTATAAATACTTGTCGGTCTTATACCTTCATGAGCATCTTGCATATTTTCATTTTTCTTTTGCTTTTTAACTCGACCAACATATTCTTTTCCATATTCTCTTTCTATATATTTAAATGTTTCATCAGCAAAAATTGGACTCAAACGTTCACTATCAGTACGCATATAAGTAATTAAACCAACAGTTTCACTACCTATATCAACACCTTCATATAGTTTTTGAGCAACACGCATTGTTTTAGAAGAAGAAAACGATAGTTTTGAAGATGCAACCTGTTGTAAAGTAGAAGTCTTAAAAGGCATTACACCACTCTTAGCTTTCTCTTTGCTATCTATCTTATCTATTACAAACTTATCATCTAATGACGCAATAATATTATTAGCTTCATCTTCCGTTTTTATTTCAATCTTTTTATCTTTATACTTTTCTAAATTAGCACTAAAATCATTAAATATTGATTCAATTGTCCAGTATTCTTCAGCTTGAAATGATTCAATTTCTCTTTCACGATCAACAATCAATTTTAATGCAACACTTTGGACACGTCCAGCACTTTTTCCACCAGTTTTTGATTGCATCAATTTCGATAATCTAAAACCAATTATACGATCTAAGATTCTTCTTGTTTCTTGACTCTTGACTAAATCATAATCTATTTTACGAGGATTATTAATAGCTTCAAGGATAACTGGTTTTGTTATTTCATGAAATACAACACGATCATATTTATCATTTTTAATGCCTAATGTTTCATACAAATGCCAACTTATTGCTTCTCCTTCACGGTCAGGGTCAGTAGCTAAAATAACATTATCAGCTTCTTTAGCTAATTTTTTTAAATTAGTTATATCTTTTGCTTTTCCTTTAATAGCAACATAATTTGGAGCAAAGTCATTATCAACATCAACACCTAACCCAAATTTACCAGATGTTGCTAAATCTCTAATATGACCTTTACTACTAACTACTTTATAATCACTTCCTAAATATTTTTCAATTGTTTTACTTTTAGCAGGTGATTCTACTATTACTAAGTTTTTCATCTTTCCAACCCTTTCATTATTCAGTTGTTTTTACTTCTTCTTTCTTCTTATCTTGATAATTTTCAATCGCAACACTATCAGGATTTACTTCATTAACTTTTTCCACTATTTTATTCTTTTCTATTCCTTTAAATAATGCTTCAAAATAATTAGAAGTAATAGCTAAATTTGCCATTTTTATATTCATAGTAATTTCAGTATTTACACTTTTAATATATTCAACATCATAGCTCTCATCAGTATAATATGAAATTTTTCCAGTAGTTGCATTATAGAAAGCTTTAGCATCTTGCCATGATCCGTCAGCAAATACTACTCTATTTGGATAATCTTTACTTAATACATCATATCCAGAATATAATCTTGGATCGTAATCTAAATCAAATAAATTTGCAATTGTTGGTAATATATTCATATAAGAAGTATACTGTTCAAATTCTTTTGGTTCTAAATTTGGATTGTATATAATAAATGGTGTTCTATCAACTTCATTATTTTCCTTAACATCATAATCAAAATATTGATTTAAAGTTTTATTTCCAAGCCCATAAGGATAATGGTCTGCATATAATACTATTATTGTATCATCTAAAACACCCTTGGACTCTAATCCAGAAATTAATGTTCCTAAAGAATCATCAAATACCTTCAACTTACTCATATATCTTTTTAATGACTTATCATATCCAGTATTTTCAAACATATCAAGATGTAAATCTCCTAATTCAGAAGGAACAGTATATGGTTGGTGACCACTAACACTAGTTATCCAAGACATAAATGGTTTAGTTGTATCAACTTTTTCTAAATATTTTTCCATTAGCAATACATCACTTGGCCACTCTTCATAAACACTACTATAAGGAATACTTAAATCCTTAGCATTATAATACTTACTACTTCCCATACCTTTATGAATTACTTTACGATCATAGTAATGATCTTCATAATCATGATAACTTGTTGTTATGTAATTTTGATTATTAAATAAATTAAATATAGCTTGGGGATAAAAATTATTTTTATATGTATTAGCTGTACACGTATTGTTAATCGTAAATAAACTTACCATTCCACTCATTTCATTATTACCAGTACTACATGAATTACGAGGTGAAAAAGCATTATTAAAATACCATCCTTCTTTAGCAAGTTTAGTAATATTTGGATAATATTCTTCATTCATAATAATTGTATTAGTACTTTCCATCATTATGACGATTAAATTTTTCCCTTTAAACATTCCTGTATATTCATTCTTCTCCGCAATTGGTTTACTTAGATAATAATTATTTAAATTGTCAAAGGAGCTATTATTTGTTTCCTCAGCCCAAGTTTCCCAAGCAGTATCATCTATAATTCTTGAATAATCAGTGATATCTTGCTCAGGTTTGGAATAAATTATTTCTTCGTTATTATTTTCTTGTTTAGGCAATAATACTGATTCTACATCAATAAGACCATATGAAGTAACCCCAAATTGAACTACAGCTAAATTAGGCATATCGGGTAATACAAATAATTCTTTATTTGTTTTCACTTGTAATTCGTTTTGCATAAATGGAGCTGATAAAGAATAGTAGAACAAATAACAAAAAACAAAGCATAAACAAACAGCAACAATTCTTTCAATTTTAACAATTTTTTTATTAGTCTTTTCTAATTTTTCAATTTCCATCATTTTATAACGTTCTGTATTATATTTATCTGCAAAACTTATTCTTTTATTCTTTTCAGCAATTGATATTCTTCTATCAATAAAAATAAAATAAATAATAACTAATAATAAAGGAATTAATATCAAATAAAAAGCTGGTAAAAAACTATCTAAATAATCTTTAATATAATCTTTAACTGCTCCAAGTTGACTCCTTGTACCAATTGAAACTATAACTCCTAAAAAGTTATAAAAGCCAGCTTGAGCAATTGCATAAATACTAGCAACAACACAAATAATAAAAGTTAAAATATTACTAACTTTATGACCACAAAAAGAAAATATAAAACTTAAAAATAAAGCAATAAAATTATTGGCAATAAATATTCTTAACAATGACCAGTCTAATATTGGCATTTTTAAAACAGCTTTAAATATTAATTCAACACTAAACATTGTTAAAAACATTATCAAGTAATTCTTTAATACTCTATTGCAAAACACCTTTTTTATCAATTTTACCACCCTCATTATTAATAAGAATATTACTTACTGGTTTATAAGTAAATCTGTAATTATCAAGTATACCATATTTTTGAATATTTGCAATATGTTCTTTAGTAGGATACCCTTTATGACGGGCAAATCCATACATTGGATATTCTTTATCTAACTCTATCATCATTCTATCTCTTGTTACTTTTGCAATAACAGAAGCAGCAGCAATACTTAATGATAAAGCATCACCATGAATTATATCTTTATAAGGAATCCCTACCTTATCTAACTTCATTGCATCAGATAAAACGTATTCTGGTTTGACAGCTAGTTTTTCAATTGCAATTTGCATAGCTAAACGACTTGCTTCTAAAATATTTATTTCATCAATCTTTTTAGCATCCACTACACCAATTCCAACACTTATTGCTTCTTTCATTATAATATCAAAAAGTTTCTCTCTTTTCTTTTCCGTAAGTTTCTTACTATCATTAAGTCCTGGCAAATTATAATTAACAGGTAAAATAACTGCAGCAGCAACAACTGGTCCAACTAAAGGTCCACGTCCTACTTCATCAGTTCCAGCAATCAATGTTATCCCTTGATTATATAATTCACGTTCATATTTTAATAAATCTATATTATTTTCTAAATTCTCTTTTTTCATATATCTCAACAAATTCCTTATTTACATCTAAATCTTTAAAACACTCTATATCAAAATCAAACTCTGTTTTATTAAGCCATTCATTAACATCTTCTATTCTTTCAAATAATTGATAAGGTTTTTGATATATTCCCTTAACAAATATCTTAGCAAATTCTTTTTCACTACAATGAACCATATTATTCCAATTATATGTTCTATACCCACTATATGATATTAACTTATATCTTGAATATAATGTTTTTAAACCAACTCTTAAATCATTCGTTTTATTTAAAAAGTTATTTTTTCTTATAGTATTATTTTCATTTTCGATAACCCCTAGTAATAAATACTTAGCATATAAATCATCAGCTATATTCAATAAAGAAGGCATAACAGATATAGCAAAAACCATTTCATCTAATGTTGCACCTAATGCTGAATAAAATGCAATTAACTTATCAAATTTTTGTTCTAAATATTGAACTGTTCTACCTTTTAAGTCTGTATTACTAGAAGAGTGATTTAAATATATTTTAATTGATGAATAAAATTTCTTAATTACATCAATGTGCCTTTCACTTATTTTTAGTTTTCTTTCAAATAAGTCTTCTACTTCTTTACTTATTTCCATCATCTATCCACCTATCAAAAGTAATATTCTTAATATATTCATTTTTTACATCATTAAGAATTACGTTACTAACCCGATCGTAATCAACTTCCCCTCCAATTATTATAGCTCCAACTTTTTTACCTATCAAATCATAAGTTTCTGAAATATCATCATTATTAATACTTTCTATATTATATCTTTCAATTAACTTTTCAGGATAAAAATCATTTAATTTATTTAAAATATGAATTGCAACTTCATCGCAAGGAAGAATTTCTTCTTTAATTGCAGTCATACTTGCCAGATTTAAGGCTATTTCTTGATTATCAAACTTTGGCCATAATATCCCTGGAGTATCTAATAGTAATATATTAGTATTAGTTTTTAACCAAGTTAAATTTTTAGTAATACCTGGTTTATTTCCAGTATTAGCAACCTTTTTACCAACTAGCTTATTAATTAAAGTACTCTTTCCAACATTAGGTATTCCTACTACTAATGCTCTAATATCACGATTATTCATACCTTTATTCAGATGAGATTCTCTTATAGACTTTGTAATATTATTAGTAACTTCAATTATTTGTTTATAATCATTTGCATCATTAGTATTTATTAATAATACTTTATAACCAAGTTTTTCATAATATGCAACCCATTTATTAGTTTCATTTAAATCGCATAAATCTTTTTTAGTCATAATTAATATTCTTGGTTTATTTTTAAGAAGTTCATCAATATCCTTAATTTTTGAAGAATAAGGAATGCGAGCATCAACAAGTTCATATACGACATCAATTAAATTATATTTTTCTGATATTAGTCTTTTTGTTTTCGCCATATGACCAGGATACCAGTTAATGTTAGTTTTATTTTCGTTCATTTAAATCACTTCCTTTACACATCTAATTTATATAATTTATCATTATCATTAATTTTCAAAATATTATCAGGAATTTTATCTAATAACTCACTTGATAAATTATTATAATGTGGAACAATAATCCTATCATAATAATTAAATCCATTACCCATAGTCAATAAATCACCTGTCGTTGTATCTAAATATTTCTTATTAAATATCATAGCACCAGCAGATTGCCCGATTACTATACCACCATTATCTATAAATTCCTTTATAACTTCGTAATTATTTGAATTAATTATAGAATCCATTAAATTCTTAGGCTCTCCTCCACTTAAATATAATGCATCATACTCTTCAATATTTAAGTTATCTTTATCTAAATCTATTATCTTACATTTAATATCATTTTTAATTAATTCTTCTTGTGCAATATTAGAATTAGTTCGATCTTGTGATATTAATTTTGCATTTGGAATTATTGCAACATTTTTATTTCTAAGAACATTTATTATATCTTCATAGCTATCCATATAATTTTTATATCTAGTATCTAATCCATATGATGTTAAATATATATTCATAAATTCACCTACCTATATAAATTTTTTAATACCCTTGTAAGACATTCATCTACTGTTGGTCAATTTTCAGAAAATCTAATTCTTACTAGTCTACCATTAATTTTAAATATGTAAGGATTTTTTACTTTTGTTAAAAAATCTAAAATTCTCTCATTAATTGATTTTCTTCTATCTATTTTTATAGGACTTAATTCATTCAAATCATCTAAAGTTACATCTTCAAGTTTCATATTTCTACATCTTTTTAATTTTTCTTCTAAT
>JBJEDY010000068.1:0-5513 GCA_051872535.1 Bacilli bacterium
GGTTATTTTCGCAAGTGCGAAAATGGTTGGTGGTGCACCTAAAAACAATAAAAGTTCTTATTCTATAAAGCCTCTTTTGTTTCGTGGTGCATTCCCATATCCTGTTGTAATTAAAATTTTAACTATTTTTAGAAATGGAGGTGAAAAACAATATGAAAAAAGAAAAAAACTTGTAGTATAAAATTAGATATAATTGATTTAAAACATTTAGACATATTAATAAAAAAAATTGAACACGAAAAATAGATCACAAACTATAAGAAATTGTATAAATTTAGTTATGCTTCAAGAAACTAATATTGATAGAATGAATGATATTGATTATAAATTAAATAGATTACTTTACCGAAAAACATTTATAAAAGATTTATTTGCACAATTTTTTATTAATATGGGATTTGCAAAAAATATTTTCACATTTTTAATATAAGAATAAAAATAAAAAAGATGAATAAAATTTTAAATCTTAAATCATCTTTTATTTATCAAATGGATCAGATTCATACATAATAGTCAAATTTATTATCCATCTAATCCATGAAGAAACGCTTTGAGCACGCCTCTTAGCAGTTTCTGGACTATTTACTTTTGGAGATTCCTTTAAAATAGATAATGCTATTTCACTATTATCAGTATATCCATTATTTAAATATTGTTCTAATGCTAGATAAAAAGGCTTATGAGAAATAATCGATTTAACTATGCTTAGGTTTTTAGATTTATGATCCAATTTCATTAATTGTTTACCTGCTTCTGTCAATTTATATCCACCATGTTCACTTTCAACAAATCCTAAATATCTGGCAGCTGCACTGTAATAACTACCTTGACGTTCATCAAATTCATAAAGTTCCGCTATCTCATTTATTTTCATCTCTGAATCATTTAAAATATTTATAAAATCAAGAACTCTATAAAATGTATCAGCCTGTGGAAAAGGAATACTTGGATCTTCTTCAACAAATTTAATCTTATTCATAACTTCATAAATATCTTCCAATTCAATTTGTTGATAAACTTCTCCTAAAATATATCTCTTAATTTTAACTAGTTTGATACTATTGTAATTATTTTCTGTATCAAATTGATAAACATAAAAATTAAAAATATTATCATGTTTTATTAACATTACTGGAATTATTTCCTTCGTTGTTATTTTACGCCAAACCCTATAAGGATAATATAATTGCCTAACAATAAAATCACTCATATAATGATTTTTTGCTTCAACAATTACAAACTTTGTTAATCCCTCATAACTACCATCAATTTCCATCTGTGAATTTTCAACTTGTATGTTAAAATCTGTATTATTTTCAGTTTTAATTATATATTCAAAACTTCCTGTACCCATTCTGCCTTGAATAGTTGGAATTACTTCCTCACCAATTAAATCTTTCAACATACCAGAAATGAATGCTGATGATAGAGAAATAGCTTCACTTGTAATATTTTTACTATCAATAGTAGTTATATAATCAGGTAAATACATAGTTTCAACATCAATGGAGTTATCAATATTTACATCTTGATAGTTTTGGAATTTTCCTATTAAGTATTCTCCTCTTTTTGTTGGCAAAATAGCTAAATGATTTTCATTAAAAATAATTGGCAAATCAATTTTACTATCAAATTTTGTCATCAAACGAGGTTCCCTAAATTCTTTGATTTGTTCCGCTGTAATTGTAAAATATCCTTCCTGATTTATTGAATCTAATATTTTATATTTATCAAATATTTGTTCCCAAGCTATATCATTCTTTCCCTTTGCCAATTATTAACACCTCCTGAATTTCACCTCTTTTTTTAGCATTTGAATTTATATTTCTTTTTGCCATCAAGGTATGAATAGTATATTTATTTTTATCACTATATAATTCTTTGATAAATGGTGTTGAAGAATTGCTAATAATTACTGTACAGCCCTTTTGAATTAGACCATCACATAATTCTTTTAACCTTTTTTGATCTTTTTTTGTAAATCCATTTTCTGTATACCCAACAAAATTAACTTGATCATCAAATTGATCATAAGGTGGATCAAAATAAACTAATGAACCTTTTGGTACATCATTGCAACATTCTTCAAAATCACCATGTCTAAACTCGATATCATTATTAACAAAATACTCATGAAGTGCTTTTAGGACAGGCTTATTACATATATTAGGATTTTTATACTTCCCAAAAGGAGTATTAAATTGACCAGAACTATTAAGTCTAAAAAGTCCGTTATAACAAGTTCTATTAAGATAAATTAATCTTGCAGATTTTTCAACAGGCGTCCATGACTCATATTCTTCTTTTCGATCAAACTCTCTGATTTTATAAAAATCATCTTCATTATTTTTATCTTCATATTCTTCTAATTTACTAATTAACTCATCATAGTTATATTTAATACATTTATAACATTCAATCAAATCCCTATTATAATCATTTACAACGGCATTATTTGGTTGTAGATAAAATAGTATTGAACCACCACCTATGAATGGCTCATAATAGCTAGTATATTTAATCTTTTTTAGATATTTTTCCATTTGAGGTATTAATTGTCTTTTTCCACCAGCCCATTTTAAAAATGGTTGAATCAATAAATTTTTACTTTTATTTTTTCTCATATTTAATACCTCCTATACTTCATAAATAATTATAACATAGATTCATCATTTTTTATTACTATTTTCAACTAAAATGCTATCATTTAAATTAATTAAATTTTTCTTTTAGTTCATTTATAGTTTTAACTAAATCATCAAAGTTAAATTGTTTCATTTTACTGAATTTTTTATTATCAACCATTTTTAATTCTTCTAACAATTCGTTTATATATATCAGTTCATCAGGATATATTTCTTTAACATTTGCAAATTTATACAATTCATTAAAAATATATATTAAAAATCTTATATCTGTTGAATTTCCATTATTTACAATATAAAGAATATTCTTAATCTCTATTGTATTTAACAAACTTTTGTTATCTATAATTAAATTATGTGCATCTGAACAACTGGTATATAGCGTTTTTCCCATTTCGCCAACATCTTTTGACATAAAGCTCATAAAATTATTATCTTGAAGTGATTTATTATGTGTATCAACTATTTCATCTAATTCATTTTTTAGTTTATCGTATTGTGATTTAATATTATCATTTATGGGGTTAATTATCCTATAGCCTAAAGAAATAACTTCTTTTGACTTTTTTATATTATTTTTCATAAATTCTAAACCATTATAAAGTGTTCTAGAACCAAATCCATATTGTTTAATATCTAATAAATAAATTAAAATTTTAGGATACAAATCATATTCATATTCATTTTTTTCTAATGATTCAAGAATTTTTTCTGTATTTGTTTGAATTGTTTCATCTTCAACTTCCCACCAGCAATCAATAATTTGTAGCGGATTATTTTCAATACTTGTTTTAAATACAATTTCATGTGAATAACTGATTAGAGTTTCTTCAACTTCTTCTAATTCTAAAGGAAATCCTAGTATATAATCGTTTATAAATTTAAAACTTGTAATAGTAAAATATGTATTTTCCATTAGCTCATAATAAGAAATTTTTCCATCATCAGTAAAATTGGGTAATTGATTTCCCATTTTATATTCTCGTGAAACAATTACTAAATATTTGAAAATATCTTTTTTTATTATTTTTATAATATCTTTATTTTTCATTTTTGAAAAAATATTATTTAAATCATATTCAAGCTCTTTATACCTTTGAATTATAAATTGCATAGTTCTAATATTATAATGGTCTTTCCTCTTTAATTCAGTAACAACAAAAGACTTATTTTCTTTAAATATTTCAGATTCTTTTTCTACTAATTTATCATAAATTTGATCTAATTGAGGAACATATTTATAAGTTTGGTATATTAATTTTTCTTTGAATTTATGATATTCTTCTTGATTAGGCAGTTCTTTTTCATTAGCAATTATTAATATTTTTGCTTTATTATGTTCAACTAATGTATTTAAAAAACCTAATACTTCATTTATTGGTATTGTTGTTCGCTCTAAATCATCAAATATAATTAATTTGTTATCTAAATTAATTTTGCTAATTAAACTAAATAGTTCTTTTATGGATATATTAAATTTATTTTCTATATTGTTCAAAATAACATTGCTGATAGTTCCAATGGTTTCACTTTTTATACTTGGACTTAAAAATTTCTTTAAAACTTTATTATTTTTAGTTTTTATAATTTCATAAAACAATTGAAATGATAAATTACTAATGCTGTTTATACCATATAAAGAAATATATATTGTGCTTAATTTTTTTAAGTTATTTTTTACAAAATATGTTTTTCCAGAACCCCAATCACCTTCTAAAAGTAATGCATAATTTAAAGGATTTTTCATATAAGTCTGAATTTCTTTAATTATATTATTATCATTCATTTTAACCTCCTTAATTAATGTTTAACAACAATTACTTTAACATTCCCAGAAGATTCTATATCTCTTTTAAACTCTAAAACGTTCGTAACAACACCTATGTCATAAACTAAAAATATTATTTCATTATAAGCTTTACTATAAGCTGTTATATCAGCATTGATTTCTTCAATTATTTTAGACTTTTTATTAGTTTCTTTCAATAATTTTACTTCTAAACAAGATTTTAAATTTGGAAATATAAAATCTGGAATATATTCTCTACCTGAAAAATTAAATTTTCCAGTTTCTCTATCATAATCAACTCCCTTATTCATATTGTTACCAATAAATAATCTTTCTAAGTTATCTTGTACTTCTATTTCATTATTTGGCTTTTCTTTAAACATTAATCTTATTTTTGAAGATATAAAGTTTTCTAATATGTTTAACTCATCTTCAACATAATCATAATTTTCTTCTAAAGTTGCAATTAATAATCTAATTGAGGTTAATACAGATTGAAAAAGGGTCATTTGCTCTATGCCTGTCATATCAAAAATATTTTTTAATTTACTTATATCATAAGAATTATAAATTCCAGGTATGTGAATATATTTTTTTGCTTCTTCTGCGACACATTGATATTGCCTTACAAAATCATTGCAAGATGAATAATTAAAATTTATTTCCTTTCCAATCTTATTTAATATTTGTTCCATTGTTTTTTCTATGCTTTTAGCCTGATGGATTAAAATTCTTAATGCTCTTCTTTCTTCTTGCGTATTTTTTGCCATAATCTCACCTCTAAATAATATTGTACCATATATTTATAGCAAAAAATTAGAACATATTAAATTGTTAATACTAATTAGTACAAATATTAAAATTTATAGATTGTGACTGAACATATCAAAATGTATCGTAATATTTTTCTATCATTTTCCTAATAAAAAAATTATATTGATTTGATAAAGATTAAACGTTATAATTAGTACATCAAATACAAATGAATTTGTTTATCGAAAGTGTGCATTACCCCTTTGGTAATCGCTCCATTTGAAGACAACTTACGGACTAATTAAAGTTCGTAAGTTTTTATTTTA
>JBJEDY010000069.1:0-5205 GCA_051872535.1 Bacilli bacterium
CTTAAGTTAAATAAACAAGAATTTATTTTATTTAGTGATGATATTTACAGAGGAAAAACCTTCGACCTAGAATAAATGCGAGTGATATAAGCTACCGAAATCTTGATTTAGTGTAGCGACAGGAACGAAGCATTTTTCGACGGTCGGTAGTGATGACGAATTATAATATTATTAGTAAAGGGGAAATAAATGTATGATTATTAATAACACTCTATATCTTATAGGAGTTAATCCAAATGATAAAAAGGATTATGTGATACTTAAATTCTGTGATTCAACATCTAATATTTTCGATGTTGTTAGTAAAAGGACTAATGACGAAAACTTAGAATTGTTTAATCTTTATAATGTGGAATTAAGCCTGTCTAATCATAGTAAATACGGTTTAAGGTTAGAACTAGTCAATATATGGAGGTAGAATTAGGAGAGTTGAAAGACTCTCTTTTATTTTTACATACGTTTATACTCTTATATGATGATTAAATTTGTCGATTGAATTTTTTTAAAAACTATTTACAATGTATATACGAAAGTAGTATAATTAAAACATAGAAAGGGAATAAAATAAATCGAAAGGGTGTTTGATTATGAAAATGGTATCTATTAAGTATTACAATTATTATCTAAGAGGATTATTAACTTGGAATGAATATTATTGGTTAGTATATAATTTGAAAGGTAGGTATTAATATATGATGACTAATGAATTTGATTTTATACAAATAATTAAAGAAGAATGTAAAACTAAAATGAATACTTTAAATTGGTCATCTTATGAGGTAGCATTCTTTTTAGATGGATTAATATACGGATTATCTGACGAATATAGTAATCAATTTTTCAATGAACTATATGATTTAAGAAATGAATATATTGAGAAAGGAAATAATAAAAATGAATAAAAGAATTGTTGACTTTATTAAAGGGTTAAATGAGAAAGATTTAAAATATATGTATGAAAGATATTCCGATTTTGCATTTACATTTTACATTAATAATGACTTAGATAAATGTGAAAGAGCCATAAACATTACAAATTTAATAGAAGAAACTTTACGCGATAAAGGAATTTGGAATAAGAAATAAACAGTAGGAGGACTAGTTCCTCCAGTACATAGCTGATAATAATCGGCAAATAAAATTTATATATTTGGAGGTTTTAAACATGAATAAAGAAGAAAAAATCTTATTAAGAATTACTACAGAGGATAAAGAATTAATCAAACAATATTGTGAGAAATACGGATTAAGTGTAAGCAACTTTATGAGATATTGCACATTACAAAAAGTAAGAGAAGATTTAGAAAATGAAAAGGAGGAATAGAAATAATGAAAATAGTTGGATTGTTCTTTATATGTACATCAGTATTTTTAATGTTATCTCAAGTTGATAGTAAGGAGGAAAAGAAATGAATAAATCAAAAATATATGAATTATTATTTTCAACCATAAAAGATGAAGCAAGATTGTACAAATATTATATTAAAAATATTATGTGGGCATTTTTATCTGAAGAAGCAGGTTTAAATAATGTCGGTTGTAGTGCATGGGTTTCAACGTTAGCTAAACCGAGTACAGACCCGGGATTTATATATAAATGCAATCATGTTTTCTTTAATTTAGAAAATAAAAAGGAATTAATAAGAACAAGTTGTAGTATTATACCTAATAAAAACACACTACGATTAGTTATTAAATTTTTACTAACTAAGTCAAAGAAAATTGTTGAAATCCAAGCTTTAAACGAATCTAATGAATATTATGAAATGATTAAAGCTGATTATTTTAGAGATAAAAACAATATTAATTATAGTAATCATTCACCATTTTTAAATAATTTAAATAACGACGATGACTATGTTGAATTTGCTAAAACTTTATTAAAGGAGGATTTAATAATATGAAAAATTATAATAGACAAATAAGTTCAATTACAAATAGAAAATGGGAAAAATATAGTAATGAAACTAATGTTAAATATATTAAAAGGAAATTAAAAGAATATGGAATAAATATACCAAAATATTTACAACAAGGAAAATTATCAACTAAGCAAATACAGTCTAATGTAAATAAAATAGTTCATAAAGTTAATAAAATAAAAAATGAAGAAATTAAAAAACAAGATAAATTTAATAAAGCTATGAATAAATTAAAAGCAAAAATTGGTGAATATAATAAACAAACTAGAACTACATTAGCAATGTTTAATTATAGTTCAATAATAAATCAAGCTAAATATAATACAAGTTCTAAATATTTACAAGGTGAAAGTGTACAGTTAACATCACATTTGATAACAAATGCCGACCAAAATGCACCACTAAAAGAAATGGGTAAGAATGGTATAATATGTAAAGATATTAATACTATTAATGAACAAATAGAAAGATTAGACAGAAAAATTGAAAATATAAAAAATATTGATTTCACAAAAGGTAATAAAGAGTTTGAAAAAATGTTTATTGATTTTTTAAATATTTATAATGAAAAAGATTATTTAGACGATAATACAATAAATAATTTAATCCGAAAATTCAAAAATATGGACTATGCACAACAATCTTTTACGTTGGATACTGTTGTAGGATTTGCTAAAGAAAGATATAGAATTGATGATGATGTTGATTATAACGAAGATTTAACACAAGGCTTAAAAAATTACCTTGAAGATACAATAAAAGATGTTATTGAAAGGTGGAATTAATTTTGGATATTAACGAAAAATTGAAATTAAGAGAAGAAAATATAATAAATAGTTTCGTAGTTAATCAACCTATTGAAGTATATTGTGATGACCCAACTTTTGCATTTGATATTGAGGCATGTTATTTAAAAGAAAAAAATGAAATGTTGACTTATTCTATTGCAGTAATGTCGTGTAATAATAATACAGATTTGATGTATTGGTATAATTCTATTGATAATTTTTTGAAGGCATTAATTAATATAAGATGTAAAAAAGCAACGTTTATTGCACATAATACCTTATATGATATAAAGCCTATACTTCTAAAATTAGTTGAAAATTATAATATAAAACAATATAAACAGGAATTAAAAACGAAGAAAGTTTATAACAATGTAGACAATAGAAATGAAACTTTAAAATTTGGTAGTTTAGGTAAAAGGAAATTAGATAGTAATGTATTTGATTTATCAATTAAAGATGGAGTTTTTTATAAGCTTAAATTACAAACTGAAACAACTGAAATAACATTTTTAGATAGTTATAAAATTTTACCAATGTCATTACAAAAAGCTTGTACAGAATTTTTAGGGTTAAATTTATCAAAAACAGGACTAGATTATAATATTGTTAGAGATATAAACGACAAATTAACAAACGAGGAAATGTGTTATATTTATGAAGATGTGTATGGATTATCATATTTAATAAAAATGGTAAAGATAGACGGAATTGATATAAATGAAAAACACATAATATATAGTAAAATTACATCATCATCACAAGCAATGGAAGATTATAAGAAAACTTTAGAAGAAGATTTTATACTAAAACAAAATGCTTTTAAAGATGATAAAATATATAATTATGTAGATGATAATTTATTGCATACAAAATATTATGCTACTAAATCGCCTACTGTTAAAAGAGAAGCCGTTTTTAATAGTACTTACCCTCATATCGGGTTATTCAATGAAAAATGGTTAAGATTTAGTTATTACGGTGGATTATGTACCCCGTGTTATGAAAATATTGAAAAATATAAAAATAACAAAAATCATAATGGAATAGTTTTAGATGTTAATTCTCTTTACCCTTATATTATGACTAGTAGATTATTACCTTATGGTGATAGTTATTATCGTGATAAACCATATAAAGATATGTCTGAAGAATATAAAAATGAAAGACCTTTATATACACAAGAAATAACTATATATGATTTTGAAGTAAAGAAAAATAAAATGCCATTTATTCAAGTAAAAAATAATAAATATTTTAATGGTAGAGAAATAGTAAAGAACAATACAAAAGGCAGTAAAAAAATAACAATAATATTACGATTATGCAAACCCTTATTTGAGTTATTATTTGAATGTTATGATGTAAAAAGTTATGAACTTGGAGGTCATATGGCTTTTAGAGGTGCAAATGATTTATTTGATAATTATATTAGTTTTTGGAAAAAAGTAAAAGAAACAAGTACAGGGGCAAAAAGGGCTATTGCAAAGTTAAGACAAAACGGACTTTATGGTAAATTTGGTATGAATAATAACGACAATTTGATTGAATTTAAAAACGACAACGGTAAATTTACAATTGAAAAAGGCGAAGAATACATTGGTAGTAGTGTTTATTTACCAATGGCAACATTTATAACATCATATGCTAAACAGTACTTGGTACAAGCAATTAACGCAAATTATGAAAGATTTTTATATTGTGATACTGATAGTTTACATCTATACGGAACACTTGAAGAAGTTAAGGGCGTGAATATTGGTAAAAACACTTATGGTTATTGGGACAATGAAATGTGTTTTAATGACTACAAATATTTATCACCAAAAAGATATGCTGAAAAAGATATTGAAACAAATAAATGGGTAATTAAATGTTGTGGTTTAACAGATAGTATAATGGAGCAAGTTAAAGATATTAATGTGTTTGATGTATGCGAATATGATGTAAAGACTGTTAAAAAATTATTTAAAGAAAATAAAATATATGTATCAAAAAATCCAAATGATGTTTATTATTATAAAGATGAAGAATGTACAGAAAAAATAAAAGGATTAATTAAAAGTAAAAAAAGTAAGGTTGTTAGATATGGCACAAACATATCAGAACAACCCTACATGATTACTAAAAATTATTTCTTATAAGTTATATATTAAAGCTTATACATTTGTATAGGCTTTTTATTTTACAATTGAATATTTAATCTTTTATATTTATTTAACCAACTAACTAAGAATTTCTTAGCCTCATCAAAATTATTAATTTTCTCATCATTTAACCTAGCTAAAACACCTATCCAATCTTTTTCAAAAACATAATAATTATCGTTTTTTACTCTTATAAAATAATCCTTATCAATATTAGAAAAATAAAAATTATTATTATCTTTTATAATTTTACCTAAACTCATCTACTAACCACCTCGTATTTAAAATTCCCTTAATAATATTATAACATAAAATAAAAATTTGTATACACCTATTTTATACGAACTT
>JBJEDY010000070.1:0-25479 GCA_051872535.1 Bacilli bacterium
ATCAGACTTATTGCAGTTTTTCTTAATAAAACGGAATTTCAAATGAAAATTAGCGATAGAAAGTAAAAAAATTCAAAGATAGTTGACAAAGCGCAACTTATAGCATATAATTAATTACGTTATTAAAGAGGAAAGCGATGTATCCACATCCACCTGACTAAAGAGTGATTTAGTAGGTAAAAGGCCATAGTTTATATTTAGATAATATAATTTTAGTCTTTTTAGGTGGATACTGGATATCTACCTTTTTAATTGTATGGAGGTGCATTTATATAGCAAAGGATAAAAATGAATTGCCTATCAATGAGCAAATCAAAGTATCAGAATTAATGGTAATTGGTCCAAATGGAGAACAAATGGGTAATAAAAAACTTGTTGATGCTTTAACATTAGCTAATTATGCTGGTTTAGATTTAGTATTAATGAGTGGTAATGCAACACCAGCTGTTGGAAAAATTATGGACTATAACAAATATCGTTATGAAAAGAACAAAAAACAAAAAGAAGCGATGAAAAAACAAAGAGAAACTAATAAAGCTATTAAAGAGTATCAATTAAGTCCAGTTATTGATATTGGAGATTTTAATACAAGAAAGAAAAATGCTTATGAATACTTAGTTAAAGGTCATAAGATTAAGGCTACTATTAGATTTAAGGGGCGTCAAATGGCTCATACTGAAATTGGTCGTGATGTTCTTTTAAGATTTGCAGAAGAATTAAGTGAGGTTGCTGATATCGAATCTAAACCATCACTTGAAGGTAGAACAATGACAATGCTATTAGCACCAAAAAAGTAATATTTAAATAATTAAGAAAGGAAGTATATAATTATGGCAGGATGCAAACAAAAAACACATAAGTCTTCTAGTAAAGTTTTTACTAAGAAGAAAAATGGTACTGTTACTTATAAATTAGGAAATGGTAATCATAAAACATCTAAAGATAGTGCAAAACAAGTTAGACAAAGAAGAAATAAGGGAATATTAGCGAAAGGAAATGCAAGCAGATTAAAATCTGTTATTTAGTAGGGGGTGTAATAAATGACAAGAGTTAAAGGCGGAACTGTTGCTAAAACAAGAAGAAGAAAAGTTTTAAAACAAGCTAAAGGATATTTTGGATCTAAACATAGATTATTTAAAACAGCTCAAGAACAATTATTCCATAGTGGAGCTTATGCTTATAGAGATAGAAAACAAAATAAGAGAAATTTCAGAAAATTATGGATTACAAGAATCAATGCTGCATGTCGTGAAAATGAAATTAGTTACTCAAAATTCATTAATGGTCTTGCTAAAGCTGGTATTACTGTAAATCGTAAGATGTTATCTGAACTTGCTATTGATGATGCTAAATCATTTAGTGCATTAGTAAAAACTGCTAAAGATGCATTAGAAGGAAAAGGCGTTAAAGTAGAAGAAAAAGCTAAAACTGAAAAAGTTAAAACTGAAAAAGTAGAAGCTAAAGATTATTCAAAGATGACAGTAGCTGAGTTAAAAGAAATTGCTAAAGCTCAAAATATTGAAGGATATACTTCAATGAAAAAAGCTGATTTATTAGCTGCAATTAAGTAATCATTTATTGGTTACTTTTTTTATTATTGTGTTAATATATTTATAGAAAGAAGTTAGTTAAAATGAAAAAAATATATTTAATAGTTAGTGTATTAGCAATAATAACTTTAGGATTAGGGGGATATATTATTTATGATAAGTTTATAAGTGAAGATAAGATAGAAGAAAAAGAAGATAAGAAAATTAAAAATGAAAATAATAGTTCTTCACATGATGATAAAAATAATTCAGGAATTATAAATAATATAATTGAAAATATAAATCATAGTGCAACTTTAAAGACTATTGAGTTAAATGACTTACAAAAATTAATTGCTGAAGAAAAAGATTTTATTATTTTGTACTCTCAAACAACTTGTGGTCATTGTACTTTATTTAAACCAGTATTAGAAGAAATTGTTAATGAATATAAAATTGAAATATTAGTATTGGAAGTTAATTTATTGAATGAAAATGAATTTGATGATTTTTTGGATATTTCTGATATAAATGCTACTCCAGTATTGGCATTCTTTGCAGATGGAAAGGAAGAAGTTTCGCAAAGATTAAGTGGTGAAAAAACAAAAGAAGTAGTTGTGGAAAGATTAAAAGATTTAGGTTATATAAATTAAGAAGAGTAATTATACTCTTTTTTCGTTCTTGCAACTTAAATTAATTTCTTGTATAATAATAGGTAATAAAATGGGAGTGACTGTTATGAAAAAGATAATGGCTAGTTTAGATGTCGATGGTGATACAATAAAGTTAGTTGTTGGCGAAATGATAAAAAAAAGACTTAAGATTTTAGCTGTAGCAGAAACTCCTACTTTTGGTGTCAAAAAAGGATTAGTTGTTAATCCTGATGAACTAGTTGATGCTTTGCAAAAGGTTTTTGAACGCTGTGAAGAGATAATAGGATTACCAATAAAAAAAGTAATAGTAACAGTTCCATGTGATGGTGCAGAGTTTACTTTGTCAGAAGGAAAAACTGATGTTATAAATGCAGATAATACTATTACTGGTGCTGATATAATTAGAGTTTTACAAGCATCTGTTAAAGGTCAAGTTCCTGATAATATGGAATTAATAAGTTTAATGCCAACAGTATTTAAATTAGATAATGGAGAATTAGTGAAGAATCCGAAGAAAATGATTTCTTCAATACTTAGTGTTAAATCAGTTGTAATTACAGCTCCTAAAAAGACTGTTTATCCAGTTCTTGCATGTTTAGAAAAGTTAGGAATTGATGTACTAGATTTATCATTTGGTTCTATTGGTGATTATTATGAACATGTTAATGCAACAATTGATAAACAAGTTGGAATTATTGTAAATATGGGTGAAGATATTACAACAGTAAGTGCATTTAATAAAGGAGTTTTAATTAATACTAAGATAATAGATTTAGGGGGAATAAATATTGATAATGATTTAGCTTATGTCTTCAAATTAACTAAAAATGATGCGAAAATGATTAAAGAAAAATTAGCTCTTGCTCATAAGAGAATGGCTCAAGCAAATAGTTATGAAATGGTAACTAATAAAGATGGTGAAGAAGTTAAGTTAAATCAATATGAAGTAACTGAGGTTGTTCAAAGTAGATTGTCAGAAATACTTAATTTAATAAAAAGAGAAATAAATCTCTTAACAAAAAAGGAAATAAGTTATATAATATTCACAGGAGCATTGACAGAGATGAAAGATTTCTCTTTAATCCTAGAAGAAATTTATGGAAAAAATGTAACCTTAGGAAGAGTCAATGAAATTGGGGTAAGAAATAATAAATATAGTTCTTGTGTTGGAATGATTAAGTATTATGCAAGTAAAGCCAAACTTAAAGATAAAGACTTTTCAATATTTAGTATCGAAGAACAAGAAGAACTAAGTGGATTGAATAAAAAAATAAATGTATCTGATGAAGGAATTTTAGGAAAGTTATTTGGATACTTTTTTGATAATTAAGGAGAGTGTAATATGTACGAACTAGAAATGGATCAAATTGCCAAAATTAAAGTCATCGGTGTAGGTGGCGGTGGATGTAATGCCGTTAATAGAATGATTGAATCAGGAGTTAAAGGTGTAGATTACATTGTAGCAAATACTGATTTACAAGTTTTAAATGTTAGTAAAGCTGATACAAGACTGCAAATTGGTCAAAGTATTACTGAAGGTTTAGGTGCTGGTGCTAATCCGGAAATTGGACGCGAAGCAGCTTTAGAAAGTAAGAATGAAATAGAAGATGCTTTAGCTGGTGCTGATATGGTTTTTGTTACTTGTGGATTAGGTGGAGGTACTGGAACAGGTGCTGCACCTATTGTTGCAGAAATTGCTCAAGATTTAGGAGCACTTACAGTAGGTATTGTTACTAAACCATTTAAGTTTGAAGGTCGTAAAAGAATGGAACAAGCTGAAATGGGACTTGAAGAATTAAAGAAGCATGTAGATACATTAATTGTTATTCCTAATGATCGTATTAGAGATATTATTGATAAGACAACACCAATGTTGGATGCTTTTAAAGAAGTTGATAATGTATTACGTCGTGGTGTTCAGTCAATTTCTGATTTAATTGCTGTATCTGGTTTGGTAAACTTAGATTTTGCTGATGTTAAAGCAGTAATGCAAAAACGAGGCAATGCAATTATTGGAATTGGTATTGGTGTAGGTGAAAATAGAGCTATTGAAGCAGCTAAACAAGCTGTAGCAAGTCCTTTATTGGAAACGACAATTGATGGTGCTACTGATGCAATTATTAATATTACTGGTGGTAATTCATTAACTTTATTTGAAGCAGAAGATGCTGCTGAAGTAGTAAGAAGTGCTGCTAAAACTGATATTAATACAATATTTGGGGCTGTTATTAATGAAAATTTAACTGATGAGGTTATTGTTACAGTTATCGCAACTGGATTTGATAATGAAGATTCAGAAGATGATGATTATGTTGGTAGTGGAACTACTTATTCAGAAGAAGGGGAAGAAGATTTAGAAAGTGATATTGATATTCCACCATTCTTAAGAAATAGAGACGATTTTTAATAAATCGTTTTTTTATTGATATTAAACGACACTTTTTTTAGTTTTAATAAATTACAATGTAATTGGTGATGCCTAATGATTGTTTATTTGGATGTTGTAATATTTATTAATTTTATTTTTGATTTATTTTTATTGATGAGTGTTAATTCTATTCTAAAAAGACATATAAAGATGTATAGAATGATACTTGGTAGCTTATTTGGAGGAGTTAGTATTTTAGGCTTATTTATTGAGTTTAATTCATTAACTTTGTTTATTTTTAAGATAGTTATAAGTGTTATAATGCTTTTAATAAGTTTTGGTTTTAAAGATATAAAGTACTTTTTCAAAAATTTTGTCCATTTATATTTGTGTAGTATGATTCTTGGGGGATTTATGTATTTTTTAAATATTCAATTTTCATATAAAAATGATGGACTTATATTTGCATATAATGGTTTATCTGTAAATATGATAGGAATTATGATTCTTGGACCAATTATTTTAGTTAAATACATAAAAGAAAATAAGTTGTTAAAACTTAATTACAATAATTATTATGAGTGCGAATTATATTTAGATAAAAAGAATAGAATTATTATGAATTCTTTCTTAGATACAGGAAATAAATTAAAAGATCCTTATTCAAATAAAAGTATAATTCTTATAAATAAAGGTTTAATTGATTTTAAAAATAAAAAGCCAGTTTATGTGCCATATAATACTTTAGAAAATCATGGATTATTAAAATGTTATAAAGGAGGAATGTTAATTATTAATAATAAGAGTACAAGAAATTTTTTAGTGGGAGTTAGTGAACAGAAAATAGCTCTTGAAGGAGTAGATTGTATTATAAATAATCAAATATTGGAGGAATTGTTATGATTAAATTAATAAAGAAAATTATTAGTTATTTACGTCTTAAATATAATTCATTATTTTTTGTAGGTAGTACAGATATATTGCCACCACCACTTAGTAAAGAAGAAGAATTACAGTATCTGATTAAAGCTCAAGATGGAGATAAATTTGCCCAGAATAAATTAATTGAACATAATTTAAGGTTGGTTGTGTTTTTAGCTAAAAAATATGAAAATACTGGTTATGATATTGAAGATCTGGTTAGTATTGGTTCAATCGGCCTTATTAAAGGGATTCAAACTTATAAGATTGATAAAAATATTAAACTAGCTACATATTGTTCTCGATGCGTATCAAATGAAATTTTAATGTTTTTAAGAAAAAATAAAAAAAGAAAAGGAGAAATATCATTAGAAGATGCTTTAAACTATGATAGTGAAGGGAATGAATTACATTTAGAAGATATATTAGGAACAGATGAAGATATTGTAAGTAAAGAGTTTTTTGATAAAATTGATAGAGAACAATTATTTCAAGAAATATCAGCATTAAATGATCGAGATAAAGAGATAATGGTAATGAGATATGGTTTGTTTAATACTCCTGAATATACACAAAAAGAAGTTGCTGAAATGTTAGGAATAAGTCAAAGTTATATTTCTAGAATTGAGAAGAAAGTTATAAGTAAATTATCAAGTACAATGAAGGTTTAATTTCGTTATTTTAACGAATTATGGTATAATTAATATGGTGTTAGTATGAAGAATATTTATGGTATTAAAAGAAGTGATTTAGAGAGTTATTTTGAGTCGATTGGCGAAAAGAAGTTTAAAGCTTTACAAGTTTTTGAATGGCTTTATGAAAAGAGAGTATCTTCTTTTGATGAAATGACTAATATAAAAAGTGAAGTTAAAGAACAATTGAAAAAAGATTTTTCTATGGATATGATTGAGATTGTTCGAAAACAGGAAGACAAATTAACAAAGAAGTATTTGTTTAAATTAAATGATAATAATTATATAGAAGCTGTTTTAATGGAACATGATTATGGAAATTCCGTTTGTGTAAGTAGTGAAGTAGGATGTAATATGGGATGCGCTTTTTGTGAATCTGGTCGTCTTAAAAAAGTTCGTAATTTGAATGCTTATGAAATAGTAGAACAGATTTTATTAATTGAAAGTGATACGGGTCTTAGAATAAGTAGTGTTGTAGTAATGGGAATTGGCGAACCTTTAGATAATTATGATAATGTTATGGATTTTGTTAAGATAATTAATGATGCTAAAGGTATTGCTATTGGGGCGAGACATATTACTATTTCAACTTGTGGATTAATACCGAAAATTAAAGAACTTGCAGAAGAAACATTGCAAATAAATCTAGCAATTTCATTACATGCTCCAAATATGGAAATAAGAAACAAGCTTATGCCTGTCAATAAAGTGTATAATATTACAGATTTAATAGTAGCAATTAAGGAATATATAGCTAAGACTAATAGACGAGTTACTATAGAATATGTTATGCTAGATAGTGTAAATGATAGTGTTGAATGTGCAAGATGTCTTGCCACATTGCTAAAAGGAATGAATGTTTATGTTAATTTGATTCCTTATAATGAAACTAATCATTTAGAGTTTAAAAAGAGTAGTAAAAATCAAATTCTTAAGTTTTATGATACATTAAAGAAAAATAATATTAATGTGACGATAAGACGAGAATTCGGTGGTAAGATAGATGCTGCTTGCGGACAGTTAAGAAGCAAAGAGGTGCAATAATTATGAAATCATTTTATTTAACAGATGCTGGAAAGGTAAGAGATCATAATGAAGATTCAGTAACAATACTTAAAAATGCTAGTGATGAGTATTTACTTATAGTTGCTGATGGTATGGGTGGACATAGGGCTGGTGAAGTAGCTAGTTCAATGGTTGTTACTCATATGGGAAAAAGATTTTCAGAAATTAGTAGTATTGGTTCAAAATTAGATGCTGTTAATTGGATGAATGACAATATAAATGAAATAAATAATGAAATATTAGATTATACAAAGAAAAATCCTGAAAGTGTTGGAATGGGAACAACTGTAGTAATGGCCTTACTAACTAGTAGTTATTTAATATTTGGAAATATTGGTGATTCTTCTGGTTTTGTTATGAAAAATGGAAAACTTCATAAAGTTACAAAAGATCATACATTAGTTAATTTATTAGTAGCAGCTGGTGATTTAACGGAAGAAGAAGCTAAATATCATCCAAAGAAAAATGTTTTAATGAAAGCTTTAGGAGCTTCAGAAAAAGCAGAACTAGATATATTTGATGTTGATATGAGTGTTGAAACAATATTGCTATGTAGTGATGGTTTAACAAATATGTTAACTAAAGAACAAATTGAGAAAGTTTTAACTGATGAGGAATTAGATATTGAAGATAAGGTTATTAAATTAATTAGAAAGACAAATGCTAGGGGTGGCACAGATAACGTTTCTGTAGCTTATTTGGTTATAGAAAGTGGTGAAGATAGATGATAATGAAGGGTCAGAAGATTAATGATCGTTACCAAATAATTAAATCTATTGGCGAAGGCGGAATGGCCAATGTATATCTTGCATATGATACTATTCTAGATCGTAATGTTGCTGTTAAGGTATTGCGTGGCGATTTATCCACTGATGATAAGTTTGTAAGAAGATTTCAAAGAGAAGCATTATCAGCTTCAAGTTTAAGTCATCCTAATATAGTTGAAGTATATGATGTTGGTGAAGATAATGGTCAATTCTATATTGTAATGGAATATATTGAAGGTAAACAACTTAAAGACGTATTACGTAAACGCGGAAAATTAACTATTTCAGAAGTTATAGATATAATGCAACAAATTGCAGATGGATTATCTGTAGCGCATGATTCTTATATTATTCATCGTGATATTAAACCTCAAAATATAATGATACTAGAAAATGGTTTAGTTAAAATAACTGATTTTGGTATTGCGATGGCAATGAATGGAACGCAACTTACACAAACAAACTCAGTAATGGGTAGTGTTCATTATCTACCGCCAGAACAAGCTAATGGAAGTGGTAGTACATTAAAATCAGATATTTATTCAATGGGAATTTTAATGTATGAGTTATTAACAGGAAAATTGCCATATCGTGGCGAAAATGCTGTTGAAATAGCTTTGAAACATTTAAAAGAACCATTACCAAGTATAAGAGATGAAATTCCTGATATTCCTCAAAGTGTAGAGAATGTTATTTTAAAAGCTTCTGCTAAAAATCCAAAGAATAGATATAGTGATGCTAGAGAAATGTATGAAGATTTAAAAACTGTTTTAGATGAATCAAGAGAAAATGAACCAAGATTAGAATATGAATATCCGGAAATGGATTATGATGAAAGAAGTAAGAAAACTAAGGAAAAAGAAAAGAAAGTTGAAGAAAAAACAGAAATAATAGATGAGGATGATATAGTTATAGCAAAACAAATTACAAATAAAGAAATAAATAAACAAAATAAGTTGTTAATGGTACTTGCAATAATATTCACATCATTAGTGGTGATTATTACTTGTTTTGTAGTGTTGCTTCCTAAACTTACTTCTCGTGATGAGATAAAAGTTCCTGATGTATCAGAAAAGTCTGTTAGTGAAGCTATTGAAATATTACAAGATGCAGGTTTTGAAGTTGCCGATGAGCAAAAAGAAATTAGTGATGATGAAATACCTGAGGGGAAAGTAGTTAAAACTAATCCAGCTGCTGAAGCAAAAAGAACTAAAGGGACAGAAATTACATTATATGTATCTACTGGAGATAATAGTTATGTTGTAGAAGATTTTGTTAAAGACAAAGCTAATTACTTAACTGTTCAAGGTAAACTAGAAGCTTATGGTATTTATGTCAGAGTTGAAAAAAAAGAAGTTGAAGATAAAGATAAGTACAAAGATGGTCAAATAATTGAACAATCTGTTGAACCAGGGGAGAAGTTATCTGCTAAAGATACAATAGTTTTATATATTCCAAATGTTGTAACTAAATATCCTGATTTTTCAGAATTATCTGTTGAAGAAGTAGAAGAATTCTGTAAAGAATATGAAATTGAATTAAGTATAGAAAAGGGAACACCAGCTGATGTTGAAGTAGGTAAAATTTATTATCAATATCCACCTAAAGGTTATACTGTACTAGCTGGACAAAAGTTAAAAATAAAAGTGGCAGTTTCTTCAGAAGAAAATCCAGAAGGACCAACTGAAGATGAATGCGAAAGTACTGGATTGTGTTAATTATGGAAGGACAAATTGTTAAGATAATTAGTAATCTTTATACAGTTAAAGTTAAAGATAAGTTTTATGAATGTAGTGCAAGAGGAAAATTTCGCAACGATAAGATATCACCAATAGTAGGTGATATCGTCGTCGTTGACATAAATGATAAACAGATAAAAGAAATTAAAGAAAGAAGAAATGAACTTAAAAGACCAATTATTGCTAATGTTGATGTAGCTTTAATTGTTACAAGTGTTCGTAAACCGGATTTATCTTTAAATTTATTAGATAAGTTAATATGTAATATTACTTTTAATAAAATTGAACCAGTAATATGTTTTACAAAATTAGATTTATTATCATTTAAAGAAAAAATGCAATTAAGACATATTAGTAAATATTATGAAAAAATTGGAATTAAAGTTGTAACTAATAAAAATCTTAATAAGCTTAAAAAAGTATTAAAAGATAAAGTTGTTGTTTTGACTGGTCAAACAGGTGCTGGAAAAAGTAGTTTGATTAATAAACTTAATAAAGAATTACATTTAGATGTTGGAGAAATTAGTGAAGCTTTAGGTCGAGGAAGACATACAACAAGACATGTTGAGTTATTTAAATTGGATAGTTTTTACGTTGCTGATACTCCAGGTTTTAGTTCGTTAGATTTTGAGTTTATTGATCCGTTAGAATTAAAAAGTACATTTATAGAATTTAATAATTTTAAATGTGATTTTAAGAATTGCTTACATGATCATGAAAAGAAATGCGCAGTTAAAAATGCTGTAGAAAATGGTAGTATTCTACAAAGTCGTTATGATAATTATATAAAGTTTTTAGGGGAGATAAAATGAAAGTATCAGTAACATACACTGTAAAAATTTTAGGAATAGAAGAAACAATTAAGAATATAGAGGAATCAGATGCTGATTATATTCATGTTGATTTTATGGATGGAGAGTTTGTTCCAACTATGAATTATACAATTGATGAAGTTAAACAATTTTTAAGTGATGTTAAGAAAAAATTAGATGTGCACGTTATGGTTAAAGATCCTTTAAAATATTTAGATGTATTCGCTTCTTTAAATACCGAATATTATTCTTTTCATATTGAAGCGGTAGATGATGTTAATAAAGTTATTACAGAAATTAAAAAACATGGTCTTAAACCAGGTCTTGTTTTAAATCCGGAAACTAGTGTTGAGAAAATTAAACCATATTTAGATAGTATTGATTTAGTTTTAGTAATGGGAGTTAAACCAGGATGGGGTGGACAAAGCTTTATACCTAGTACTATAGATAAAATAAAAGAACTTAAGAGTTTGAAGGGGAAATTTGTAATTGCTTGTGATGGTGGAGTTAATGATAATAATGCCCGTGACATTAAATTAGCAGGTGCAGATATTTTAGTTGCCGGTTCTTATATTGTAAAAAGTGATAATTATAATGAAAGAATTAATAAATTAAAATGTCAATAAATGACATTTTTTCTAGTGGAGAGATTAGGTGAAATAATGGACAAGAAAATTGTCGATGTTTTAAATAAGATTGAACAAAAAGGATTTGAAGCTTATATAGTTGGTGGATATGTAAGAGATTATATCCTAGGTATTAAATCAACAGATATTGATATAACTACTAATGCATTACCTAAAGATTTAGCAACTATATTTGATAATTACGATAGTATTAATAGTAAGTATGGTGCTTTTAAGTTTTTTTCAGATAATTACAATATTGATATTACTACCTATCGAAAAGAATATGATTATGTAGGAAGAAAACCGAATAGAATTGAATATGTAGATAATTTGTTAGATGATTTAGAAAGAAGAGACTTTACAATAAATACTCTTTGTATGAATAGTAAAGGTGAAATAGTCGATTTATTAAATGCAAGAAGTGATATTGAAAATAAAATAATTAAAGGAATAGGGGATATAAATAAGAAATTTGTTGAAGATCCTTTACGTATTTTAAGAGCACTTCGTTTTGCCATTATTTTAGATTTTGAAATTGATGATGAAGTTTTAGCAGGAATTGTAACTCATAAAGAATTAATTAAAACACTATCTTGGACAAGAAAAAAATATGAGTTAGATTGTATTTTATCTAGCAAAAATGTTATAAAGGGGTTAGAATTATTAAAATCAATTGGAGTTTTAAATTTATTAGGAATATCTTATGATAAGATTAATTATGTTGCTGATAAATGTGGAATGTATAGTCAATTAGAAATAACAGGGGATTATCAATTTAATAATAGTGAAAAAGAAAATATCAAAAATATTCGCGAAATATTAAAGTATGGTAAAGTAGATAACTATATTTTGTATGACTATGGTTTATATAATGCAATTGTTGCTGGTTCAATTCTTGGAGTAAATGTAAAAATAATTAACAAGATGTATAATGATCTTCCAATAAAAACTTTTGAAGATATTGATATTACTAGTGAGGAAATTTGTGAAATATTAAATATTAGGCCTTGTATAGCAATAAAGAAGATTTTTTATGATATAAAAGATAAAATTTTAGATGGAAATTTAAAAAATAATAAAGAAAATATAAAAAAATATATTATAATAAATAAAAGGAAGTGGTTAAATGAAGGAAATGTTACATAGTGTTCTTAAAACAAAAAAATTTGTTGTAACAGAACCAATTATAAAACTTGCTTTAACTTATAATCTAAATCTTAATGAGTTTTTAGTACTGATGTTTTTAGATAATAATTATAATGATAATTTTGACCTTGATTTAATTGCAACTTCTTTAAGTATACCTAGTGAAGTAGTTATGGAAGCATTTAATTCTTTAATGGTTAAGAAATTAGTTTCATTAGAAACAAGTCGTGATATAGATGGAAGAATTAATGAAATAGTAAATTTAAATAATATTTACGAAGATATATCATTAAATACAGTTAAAGAAGTAGAGAAAGAGAGTATTTTTACGATTTTTGAAAGAGAATTAGGAAGAACGATTTCTAGTTTTGAAATAGAACTTATAAATGGTTGGTTAATGGCTGGTACTAGTGAAGAATTAGTAATAGCTGCTTTAAAAGAAGCGATTTATAATGGTGCTACTAACTTTAGATATATTGATGCTATTATTCATGAGTGGACTAAAAAAGGTTTTAAAACAGAAAATGATGTTAAAAGACATTTAGAAAGTAGAAGAGAAAAGAAGGAAAATTCTAAACCAGAACTTTTCGATTATAATTGGCTAGAAGATGATGAATGATTTTTATGATAAGTTAGATAAGATGATACCAAATCCCAAATGTGAACTTAATTATAATAAAGATTATGAATTATTAATAGCAGTTGTTCTTAGTGCTCAATGTAAGGATTCTAGAGTTAATGTAATAACTAAGGAGTTATTTGATAAGTATGATATTTTTTCTCTTGCTACAGCTCCTTTTAAAGAAATTGAAGAATTAATAAGACCACTTGGGACTTACACAAGAAAAAGTGCTTATATAATAGAAATAAGTAAGCGATTAGTAAGAGATTGGAATGGAAAAGTTCCAAATGACCGAACTTACTTAGAAAGTTTACCAGGGGTAGGGAGAAAAGTTGCCGATGTTGTTTTAGCAAATATTTTTAATGAACCAGCTATTGCTGTTGATACTCATGTAGAAAGAGTTAGTAAAAGATTAGGTCTTGCTAAAGAGAGTGATACTGTTTTAAAAGTTCGCGAAAAATTAATGAAAAAGCTAGATAAAGATAAATGGATTAGATGTCATCATCAATTAGTTTTATTTGGAAGATATATATGTAAGAGTAGAAATCCAGAATGTGCTAAATGTTTATTTACTGAGTGTAAGTATCGGAATAAAAAAATATAATATAAAAAGATGTGAATTTTCACATCTTTTTATGTACCACAATTATTATTAATTTTTATTTTTCTAGTTGGATAAATTTTTATGTCGTTATATATTATTTCATATTTAACAATATTTTCACTTGGTTTAGTTCGATCAATTATATTACCGGCAGTTCTTTTTATCGTAGCTTCATTTGTTACATCTTGCCCTTTATAAAATACTTTAATTGGATTAGATGTTTTACTATATTCTTCATCGTTATAAGGAATATCTGATACTGGTAAACAAGCTGGTAATATTTCAGCTGTTAAATCATTCGGATTATTAATATTAGGAGTATCTGGATTGATAGGAGTTTCCGGTTCATTATTATTTGTATTTACTTTAATAACTAAACTATCACTTATATTATTTTTAAAGATACTATAAGCTGATTTAATTTCAAATATACAATCACCAATACAAGTAGTTGAATATGTTGGAGAACTTGTATAACCTAAACTTACTAAGTTGCCATTAACATTTTGATATACTTGATATCCTAATGTACCAATATGATTATTATTATATTCAATACGTTTATTATAGTATTTTTCGGCATAATCCATATAATTTTCATTAAAGAACTCTTGTAAATATGCTTCATTAATAGCATCTGGTGTAGGTATTGGATCCCAAGATAGAACTACTGTAGTACCGTTATTTGTTGCTTTACCATTAGTTGGAGCATTTAATTTACTAAATCTTTTAGATTCTTCAACTGGTTCAGTTCCTTTTATGAATAACTCAGTGCTTATTAAATCACTTGGAGTATTTTCACTTGGTAATTGAGCAGGGAATGTTTCCAATTCTACTTTTGATGAAACAACATTACTAGGTTGTTTAAATTTTGATTTGGCTGTAAATATTTTATTAGCTAGAACAGTAGTTATTTTAGTTTTTTCTCTAGCGCCATCCATTGCGGTTGTATAATAGTCAGTCATTGGTTCGGTATAACCATACCAAACGGACATTGAATACTCTGGTGAGTAAATATTTGTCCAATTATCTCTTGCCGCACTTGATGGAAGTTTATAATTTTTTATTGTATTTGAGTCATAAGTTGAAGTACCAGTTTTACTAGCAATATCTCTTCCACTAGTATTGATATTACCACCGACACCATTTTTAGTTGCTGTTACAAGAATATCAGATATTAAGTACGCAGTTTCTTCAGACATTGCTTTTTCTGGTTCATATTTGAATTCTTTTTCTTCGCCAGTATTTGTATAAATTATTTTTGTAAATGAGTAAGGCTCAATGTAATATCCGCCACGCCCAAAGGCAGCATAGGCAGCTGATAAATCAAGTGCTGAAGTACCATCAAATCCACCGATAGCCATCGATTCAAATATGCCATTATTTCCATATTTAATATGTAGGTTATCAACAAATTCGGCAATTTTTTCTGGATCTGTTTGTTGGAAAGCTTGAACTGCTGGAATATTTCTAGAACGACGTAAAGCTGTACGCATTGATATCATACCAATGTAATCACCAGCAGCATTCTTAATGGATGTTCCATTAGAATAAGTCATTGGTTCATCAAAGAATGGAGTATAAGTAGAACCATTATTATATTCAATATAAGGACCATAAGCTACAATTGGTTTAGCAGTAGAACCAGGATGTCGTTTCATAGCAGTAGCAAGATTCCACATTCTTTCTTGGTTATAATTTCTACCACCATTAATAGCAACAATTGAACCATCTTTTGTAGAAGTAATAGCAACGGCAATTTGAACTAAATCATTAATCCATTCATAACATTTCTTAGGATTTTCTTTAGTACCACAAATCTCTTCTTCATTATTAATAGCATTTAAGACATCTTGTATATCTGGATCCAATGTTGTATAAATTTCCATCGAAACCATAGCTGGATCAACACCTTCACGATCTTGAACTTCTTTAGTTACAACATCGATAAATGGCTGATATGGATTTAATCCTATTTTAGGATTAGGATTTAATAAAGATTCAACAGATATATTTTCAGCATCTTGTCTTTGCTCTTCTGTTATATATCCGTGATGAACCATTAAATTAAGAACAACACTTCTTCTTTTAGTAGCTAATTCAAGATTACTAAATGGATTATAAGCAGTTGGGGCATTAAATATACCTGCAAGTAATGAAGCTTCTGCTAAAGTTAAATCCTTTACTGATTTACCAAAGTATGTTTGAGAAGCCTGTTCAACTCCATATGTTTGCCAACCTAAATTCGGAGTATTAACATAATATTCCATAATTTGTTCTTTAGTATTATATTTTTCAATTTTAAATACAGATAAGTATATATCTCTAAATTTACGAACAATACCATTAAATCCTTGAGATTCAGTACCATTAAAGGACATTTTTGCAATTTGCATTGTTAAAGTAGAAGCACCACCAGCACCAGCTTGACCTGTAATTTGACCAAATGTTGCTTTAGCAAAACGAGCTATATCTAACCCATTATGTTGGAAAAATCTTGAGTCTTCGGTAGCAACAATAGCATCAATTAATACTTGTGGTAAATCCTCATAACTGACAGTATCGCGATTCTCAATACCTAGTCTTGCAAATTCATTTCCATTAATATCATAAAGAATAGTTGATTCTCGATTAAGTAATTTATCAGGATCAAACTTTTCTGTTGTTAGAACGATAAATAAGAAGAAAATTATGATTGATGAGAGGATAGCGATTCCACTACCCATTAAAGTTATTAAGATGATATTTCTTACTTTATATTTTCTTAATTTTTTATCATTAACATTTTTTTCTTTCTTTTCAGAAATTTCATTTTTTTCTTTATCCTTTGTTATTTTTTTTAACTCAATAAAAGGATTTTTTAATTTTAATTTTTTCTTATTACTTGTTTTCTTTTTATTTGCCATTTTTATTCTCCTTAAAATATATTTCATCTAATACACTTAAATAGTCTAGGGAAGGAATAAATCCTTCTTTAATAATATGACCATGTTTTTTTATATAATCATATGCAATTGATTTTCTTTTTTCAGTATTTAAATAATATAAATAATCTTCTCCAGTTAATAGGTAGTTTATACCATTCATTCTGATTATTAAAAAAGCAATACCACCATGTCTTATAATGTCTTCGATATGTTTAGTTTGATGAGCATGAACATTAGATAAAGGAAATGATGTTTTCGATTTTGTTTCCTTAGCATCAAAATCAATGTATTTACCTTTATATATTCCATTATAATCTAAAGTAGATTGAGTTTTGAAATAAGCTTTATCAATTGTCTTTTTATTATTTCTATAAGAAACATCAACAATTCCTATAGGGGTGGGTTTTTTATATATTATAGCTATATCTTTTTCTTTGTAGTAAGAATTGCTATTATTAATGGCGTTTTCTAAATCCATACCACGATTAGAATGCGAGATGTTTAATTTTGTATAGTTTTTCTTTATCTTATTTGGATATAACACTTAAACCACCTTCTATAATTATACTATAAATATGAAAAAAAATCTTGTGTAATATGGTATTTTAAATGATTGGACATTTATTGACAGATAGTGTCGAAAAACTGGAAAATAGTTGTTATATAGATATAATCAAAATAGGAGGAGATAAGATGTTAAGAGTTGATTTTTTTATTAATGAATTATTAAGAGAAATTGAGTTTGCATCTTTAAGTATTGAAGATTTAGAAAAGAGATAGTTTAAACTATTTCTTTTTGTTTTAGATATGTCATATTTTAGTCACCTTGACAAGAAAGTAGGTTTATTTTATAATTGTCGTGTAAGAAGGGTGATTTAAATATGTATAATCAAAATGAAAAAATATTATTAACACCGCAAGAAATTTTAGATAAAGAGTTTAAAATTGATGCTCGTGGTTATAGACCTCAAGAAGTAGATAAGTTTCTTGATATGGTAATTAGAGATTATACAGAGTATATTAATTTAGTAAATAAATACGAAAAGGATATTCAATCATTATCTGAAGAAAATGTTCGTTTAAAAAATGAAATCCGTCGTATTAAAGCGAATATTGCAGCTGCTGAATCAACTGGTTCAGGTAGTACAGTTAGTAATGTAGACCTTCTTAGAAGACTAAGTCAATTAGAAAAAGTCGTATTTGGAAAAAATGAATAATACTTTAGGCAAACGCTGCGCATGATTTATGCGTTGAGGAAAGTCCATGCTCACACGGCCTGTAACGGCAATGTAAGTGTTCGTGCTTAGGGAATAAATAACCTAAGGCAGTTTAACTGACGGCTTCAAAATAACCTTAAATGGTTAGATTAGATATAAAAGTGCCAAAGAGACGAGTTCTTCTGGAAACGGAGGAAGTGGAACGGGGTAAACCCCACGAGTGAGAAACCCAAATTTGGTAGGGGAGCTTCTACTAGGAATAAAAACGATGTAGAAGACTTAGCAATAAGTAGATAAATGTTTGCCACTCTTTATGAGTACAGAACATGGCTTATTAAGTGTTATTTTTATTTTTTTTATTAGAATGGAGTGAATGATCTTGAACGAGATTGGCGAGCTCTTAAGAGAAATGAGAGAAGATTCAGGAGTTAGCTTAGAAGAGGCCAGTGCAGATTTAAAGATTAAAACGCTAATTTTAGAAAATATTGAAGAAGGCAATATGGGTTGCTTTAAAGATATATTTGTTCTAAAAGATTATATTTATGATTATGCTAAATATCTTGGATTGGACCAAGATAAAATTATTGATCAATTTAATGAGTATTTATTTGAATATACTTCAAAAATACCTGTTGAAGATATTGAAAAAGCGATTAGTAAGCAAAGAAAGGAAGAAGTAGTTACTGATAAGGTTGCTTCCCCTTATACGCTTTCTAGTGGTAAACGTTCAAAAGCAGAAATTGCATTATATATTGTATTAGCAGTTTTAGTTCTGTTACTAGTGATATGGTCAGTAAAACAAGTAACAGTAAATAATGAAGTAACTGATATGATTAGTTACGTTAAGTAAGAAGGGTTTATATGAAAAAAATGAATTTACCGAATAAAATAACAGTTGTAAGAATTGTTCTTGCGATAGTTATTTTAGTAATGTTAGTATTTCCTTGGTATGAATTAAATCTTAGTTTTCCAATCTTTTCTTTAATGGGAGTGGAAAATGTTGATTTGAAATATATCATAGCTGGAGTATTGTTCTTAATCGCTTCAGTTACAGATTTTTTAGATGGATACATTGCAAGAAGTCAAAATTTAGTTACAGACTTTGGAAAAGTAATGGATGCCATAGCTGATAAGATTTTAGTTAATGGTTTGCTAATCATTTTAGCTTATAACAACTTTATTTCCATTATTGTACCAGTAGTTATTATTACAAGAGATATTGTTGTTGATTCAATTAAAATGGTTAGTGGTAGTAAGGGTAAGGTAGTAGCAGCAAGTTGGCCTGGTAAAATTAAAACGATATGTATGATGATAGGGTTAACATTAGTATTATTCTATAATATTCCATTTGCATTCTTTGGAATAAGAGTAGATCAATTATTTGTTTTTGCAGCAACTATTTTATCAGTTATATCAGGATGTCAATATTATATGGCTAATAAAGATTTTATCTTTAATGAAATGTAGGAAGCACATAAGTGCTTTTTTTAATACAATAATTATTTTTGCGTCATTTTTTGTTCAAAAAAGTTGTTTTATCGTAAAAAAGTTTGCAAAAACAATTGTTCGAAAAAAATATTGACAAATAAAAAAATATATAATACAATTGATTTGTAAAACAAAAGAAACGGTAGGTAAAAAATGAAAACAACAGATAAAACAAATGACAAAGATAAAAATTTAGCAGCGGTATTGGCTGATATTGAAAAACAATTTGGAAAAGGATCAATTATGAAACTAGGAGAACAAGAACATATGAAGGTTGATGTTACCTCTAGTGGATGTTTGTCTTTAGATATAGCTTTAGGAGTAGGAGGATTTCCAAAAGGAAGAATTATAGAAATATATGGGCCAGAATCATCAGGTAAAACAACATTTGCTTTACAAGCTATTGCAGAAGTTCAAAAAAATGGTGGTAGAGCTGCTTTTATTGATGCTGAGCATGCTTTAGATCCAGTTTATGCTAAAGCATTAGGAGTAGATATAAATGAATTATTACTTTCTCAACCTGATACTGGAGAGCAAGCTTTAGAAATATGTGAAGCTTTAGTAAGAAGTGAAGCGGTTAATATTGTAGTAATTGATTCAGTTGCAGCATTAGTTCCACAAGCAGAAATTGAAGGGGAAATGGGAGATTCTCATGTTGGGTTACAGGCAAGATTAATGTCCCAAGCTTTAAGAAAGTTATCTGGAACTATTAATAAAACAAAAACAACAGCGATATTTATTAACCAATTAAGAGAAAAAGTAGGTGTAATGTTTGGTAATCCAGAAACAACACCAGGTGGTAGAGCTTTAAAATTTTATGCTACGATAAGATTAGATATTAGAAGAGCTGAAGCTATTAAAATGGGAGATCAAATTATTGGGAATAAAACAAATATTAAAGTTGTTAAGAACAAAGTAGCACCTCCATTTAAGTCAGCAACAGTTGATATTATGTATGGTGAAGGAGTTTCTCGTGAAGGAGAAATTATTGATTTAGGTTCTGATTTAGGAATTATTGATAAAAGTGGAGCTTGGTATGCTTATAATGGTGAAAAGATTGGGCAAGGGAAAGAAAATGTTAAAGTTTATTTAAAAGAAAATAAAGAATTGTGTAAAGAGATTGAAAACAAAATTAGAAATCATTATTTTAATCATACAGATGGCAATAATATTGAAGAAAAAAGCGAATAGTATTTGCTTTTTTCTTTTTTATAATTAATTTAGAAAGTTTTTTTCTTGATTAACATTAAAAATGCCCTTATAATAAAATTATAGATTTTGGATATTGTGAAAATTTCTATAAAAAGATATGGAGGAATTAAAATGGAATGGACATCGTCATCCATTTTAGCTCTTATTATTGGAACTACGATTGGGATTGTCTTGGTTTTAATAATTGTGTACTTGTATTCAAAGAATACAGAATCAAAAGCACAAAAACTAATTAAACAAGCTCAAAAAGAAGCCGATAAAGCAAGAAGAGATTCACTTTTAGAAATTAAAGAAGAATCTTATAGATTAAAGCAAGAAACAGAAAAGGAAATCAAAGAAAGAAAAGCGGAATTAAAAGAACAAGAAGAACGTTTGATGCAAAGAGAAGTAAATCTGGATAAAAGAGAAGAAATGCTTCAAAACCGTGATTCTTTATTAGATAAAAAAGATAATAGTTTAATTGCTAAACAAAAAGAGTTACAAGAAAAAGATGCTAAGATGGAAGAACTTTTGAAAGAAGAAATGGTGCAATTAGAAAATATTGCTAAGTTTTCCAAAGAAAAAGCTCATGATTTAATAATGAAGCGTGTTGAAGATGATATGGCTTTAGAAATTACCGATTATATTAAAGAAGAAGAAGCTAAAGCTAAATTATTAGCAAATGAAAGTGCCAAACAACTATTAATTGCTAGTATGCAAAGATATGCCAATGATGTTACTAATGAACAAACAGTAAGTACAATTGCTTTACCTAATGATGAAATGAAAGGTAGACTAATTGGACGTGAAGGAAGAAATATTCGAACAATAGAAGCTGTTACAGGAGTTGATTTGATTATTGATGATACTCCAGAAGCAATTGTTATTTCAAGTTTTGATCCATTAAGAAGAGAGATTGCTAAAATAACTATTGAAACATTAATTAAAGATGGTCGTATACATCCATCAAGAATTGAAGAACTTTATGATAAGGTATCAAATGATATGTACAATAAGATTACTGAAATAGGTAATGATGCTGTATATAAATTAGGACTTACTAAAGTAGATCCAGAATTAGTTCATTTGATTGGAAAATTGCATTTTAGAACAAGTTATGGACAAAATGCTTTACAACATTCAATTGAAGTTGCCAATCTTTGTGGATTGATGGCAAGTGAGTTAGGGGAAAATATAACTTTAGCAAAACGAGCTGGATTATTACATGATATTGGCAAAGCAATTGATTTTGAAATAGAAGGTAGTCATGTTGAAATTGGAGCAGAAATTGCCCGTAAATATCATGAAGATAATATAGTAATAAATAGTATTATGTCCCATCATGGTGATTGTGAATCAACAAGTGTTATTTCAACGTTGGTACAAATTGCTGATACATTATCAGCAGCAAGACCTGGGGCAAGAAATGACTCTTTAGAAAACTATATTAAGAGATTGACACAATTAGAAGAAATTGGTAATTCTTTTGAAGGTGTTGATAAAGCATATGCAATGCAAGCTGGTAGAGAAATTAGAGTTATTGTTAAACCAGATGAAGTTGATGATGCAACAAGTTACAGAATGGCAAGGGATATTAAAAGTAAGATTGAATCAGAAATGCAATATCCTGGTACAGTTAAGATAACTGTTATAAGAGAAACTAGAGCTTTAGAAGAAGCAAAATAGTTTCTTTTTTTTCTTTTAAGTGTCAAACTTTTGTGGTTGTTTTTATTATATTTTTAGAAAAATGTGTTACAATGAAAATAGGTGATTCTTATGAAATTAACTAAAAAAATTTATATTACTATTTTTGCAATTTTGTTGGTTTTATGTATAGTATTTGTGGGAAATAAATATTATATTCATAAGAAGGAGAAGGTTAATACGAAAGAGGATACTATAATTGTATCAGAATTTGAACAAGCTGGGTTTGATGTTCTAGAACAAGATTTAATAACAAGCAAACTAAAGGAAGATCAGATTAAATTAGTACTTAATTCTAAATATGATAAAGAATTGTTAATAGCACTATTAAAAGAAAAATATTTTATAAATGATAATTTAGATCGTTATGTAGCTTTTTACACTAAAGATAATACAAAAAGTTTTTCGGAGATTATTAAAGATGTTAATTCTAATATTGACTATGAATTTTATACAGAGCAAGTTCCTACTGATACAACAAAAGAGATACTTATGATTGCTAATAAGCATTATGCTTTGTCAGAAGATTTTGAAGGATTGGACATTGTGCCAATGGATAATAAATATTCCTACTATAATCTTACTTATAAATTAAATAAAGAAGCTTATGGACAATTTGAAAAAATGTGGAATGCAGCTAAAAAAGAAGGATTAGATTTTGGAGTATATTCTGGGTATCGAAGTTATAAAACACAAGTTAATTTATACAATGGTTATGTTAATAAAGATGGTAAAGAACTTGCTGATACTTATTCAGCTAGACCAGGTAACTCAGAACATCAAACAGGTTTAGCAGTTGACTTAAAATCGAGAACAGATTATTCGACAATATATTTTGAAAAAACGAAAGAATATGCTTGGTTACAAGAAAATTCCTACAAATATGGTTTTATAATGCGTTATCCATTAGGAGAAGAGTATATTACAGGTTATCAATATGAACCATGGCATTATCGATATTGTGGAGTAGAATGTGCTACATATATTCATGAAAATAATATTACTTTTGAAGAATACTATGAATATTATGTAAAAGACAAATAAAAACTTATTCACTGTTGAATAAGTTATTTTTATTTTGAAGACTTTTCTCTTACTTCCATAATTACTGGGAGAATAATTGGTCGACGACCAGTCAAATTATTAATAAATGGATGTAATTCTAAAATGATTGTATTTCTTAAATCAGTGTAACTATAAGGGTTGTTTTCTAAGAAAGTAGTTACAATATCGCTAATTTTCTTTTCAATTTGATTAATTAATTCGGCATTTTCATTGACCATTACAAATCCTCTAGTTGTAACATTTGGCTTAATTAATAAACTTCTTGTTAGTGGATTGATATTTAAAATTGTAACTAATATACCATCTTTGCTCATTAATTTACGGTCTTTGATAACAACATTGCCAATATCACCAATACGAGAACCATCTACATAAACATCGTTTGCAATAACATTTGGACCACGATGAACACCAGTACTATCTAATTCAAGAGATTCACCATTCTTTAAGACAAAAGTATGATCTTCAGGTATTCCACACATAACTCCTAAATTAGCGTGTGATTTAAGCATTCTATATTCACCATGCATTGGCATAAAATATTCAGGTTTAATAATTCTTAACATTAGTTTTAATTCTTCTTGTTTAGCATGTCCTGAAGTATGAACTTCACTAAATTCAGAATTAGTATATACTTTAACACCTTTTAAATAAAGTTTATTAATAATACGATTAATACTAGCAGCATTACCAGGTATTGGACTTGATGAGAAAACTACTAGATCATCTGGTATTAAGGAAATTTGTTTGTGTGTACCATTAGCTATTCTTGATAAAGCTGCAAGAGGTTCTCCTTGGCTACCTGTACATAAAATACAAATTTCTGTTTTCTTAAGTCCTTTAGCTTGATTTGGTTCGATGAAAATTGATTTATCTTTAATTAATTCATTATTTAATGCTATTTCTACAGCTGTAACCATACTACGTCCAAAAGTAATAATTTTACGATTGTTTTCACGACATGTTTCAATAATGTGTTTAATACGATAGATGTTGGATGCAAATGTAGCAATAATTACACGTCCATTATGACTGCTGATAATGTCATTTAACATTTCATCAACACAACTTTCACTTTTGGAAAAACCTTCAGATAAAGCATTAGTACTATCACTTAGTAATAATTTAACTCCTTCACTACCAATACGAGCCATTTTATGCATATCAGCCATTGGGCCAATTGGGGTTAAGTCAAATTTGAAGTCTCCAGTAGATACTATAGTACCATTTGGTGTATGTAATGCAATGGCATAACTATCTGGAATAGAGTGAGTAGTCCCAATAAATTCAATATTAAAGTATTTAGTTTTGATATGACTATTTCCGTCGATGACTTCAATTTTGTCATAATTAATATTACGATCAACTAATTTTTTATTAATTAAATCAGTAGCAATTTTAGAAGCATAAATAACTGGTATTTCTACTTGTTGAAGTAGAAAAGAAATACCACCAATATGGTCTTCATGACCATGCGTAATAATTAAACCTTTAATTTTATTTTGATTTTGTTTTAAATAAGTAACATCTTGAATAACATAGTCAATACCCAAAAGTTCACTTTCAGGAAACATGACACCGGCATCAATTATGAATAACTCACTTTCATGAGATATTACATACATGTTCTTACCAACTTCACCAAGACCACCTAAAGCGACAACAGAGGTTACCCCTTGTTTATTTTTCATAATAATCTTCCTTTCAATAAAAAAATAATAAAGTTATCACATGTCTATAATTATATATTAAAATAGTGAAAAAGTCCAGCTAATATGTTATAATTACTTTATGATAAGGGTTGAGACAATGAAAAAAAATGGATTTACGTTAGTAGAACTATTAGCAGTAATCGTAGTTTTAGCAGCTTTAATTGTTCTAGCTGTTCCAAATGTTATGAAAATTGTTAACAAGCAAGAACAGAAGTTAACAGATCAGGCAATGAAAAACTTAGGTGATGCAGCAGTAAGTTATACGTTAGAGAATATATTTTTAACTAAATGTGCAGATGGATTTGAACCAACTTCCGTTAATTCAACATCCAATAATAGATGTACAATAAAGTTAAGTGTTAAAACAATTGTCGAAAGTGATTTTTTTGATGATAAGAAAGCTAGTTGTGATGAAGATAAATTTGTTTTAGTTTATCGTTATATAAATACTAAAGATGGTAATGATATAGATGAATTTAGATACTTTATGGAACCTGATACTTGCTATGTTAAATAGTAAGTTTTTTAATTGTTATCTTCTTGACAAGTAAAACTTAGGAAAGATATAATTATTTATAGAGTAATACTGGAGAGTGAAGATATGTCAAAAAAAATAGGAGTAACTTTA
>JBJEDY010000071.1:0-25283 GCA_051872535.1 Bacilli bacterium
TAAGTAGTACAAGTAGTGCATTAAATGATTTATATAATACAACAAATACAAAAATAACCAATTTTAAAACTACAATAGCGCAAGCAATAACAGATATGGGTGTTACAACAGAAGAAGAATCTGATGCTGAAACAATGGCAAATAACATTAGAAAACTTAGCTCTTTTAATAATATTCCAGATGAAGCTATTATTGTTGAACTTAGAAATTCATATTACCAAAATTATATTACATTTAAAAATGGTTCTTTAAGCAATATATTTCCGATAGCTGCTAATCCAAAGTACTTAGAAACAGAAACTTTTAGAATATCAAGAGAGAAGTATGCAGATATGTCATATGGAGTAACAATAACAGCATTAAAAGATGGTAAGTATAAATATTATGTTGATGATCAATATGTTTTGAATGGAGGTTATGTTTCTAATAATTTTGAGTATATTGAAAAAGATTTCCGTGCAAACGATGTTATATTGGATATAAATGCTACAGACAAGAACCGTATTATAACAATTTACATTGAATTTTCTAATTGATGTAAATATCTATTAGAATATATAAAACCTTAATTAATGATTACAATCATTTTAAGGTTTTTATATTCTTTATTTTTTAATACTATAAAAATATAGTTGCTATTTTTAGAATGTCTGTTATAATATGTAACGTATAAAAAAGGGGTTTTTTTATGGATATGGTGTTTCAAGAAATTCTTAAACGGGTTTTAATTGAAAGAGAAATAATTGAAAAGTTAATTGCGATTGATAATAAAAGGAATTATGTTAATATGACATTTACCGAGTTTTATGATAATTTAAGTTTTGCTATCAAAAATGATAGTGGAAGAGTATCTTTATGTAATACACTTTTTATTACAGAAGGAAATCCATATTTGACTATTCATATTTTAAAAAGCTTGGTAAGTGATTATGAGTATGTAATCTATATCAATCAAGGTTTTGTTGCTTTAAATGAGTGGTTAGTGACAAGATATAAAAAATTAATGAATAATAAAGTTAATGTTATTCTTGATATTGATGTTAATTATAATAAATATATTGGTAACAAAAAATATCAAGTTTTACCAATAGGGGAAAAAGAGTTTGTTGAACAAATTAAAAGTGATTTTGAGGGGGAATAGAAATGATAGAAAGTAAAAATAAAACAAAGATAGAAAGTTTAATAGGTGGGTTAGAAGGAGTATTTTATCCAAAAATTAATTATCCAGGAACATATTATTTTCCTATTACTCTATTTTATGATAGTAGTTTAGCAAAAAATGGACTAAATGCAGCAGAAGTTTACTTTAATAATAAATATAATAGTTTAATACTTAATGTATTTAATGATGTTCTTCCGCCTATATCAGTGAAAAATTTATATATAAGATCGGAAATTGATGAAGAAGGAAAAAGAATAATTAGTATTGATCCTGGTTTATATTTTATAGAATTAGCAAATAGAGAATTTAAATGTAATTTGTCTTATGAATTATTTAAAAATAAAGAAAAATTAGAACAAGAATATACAGAGGCTTTAAAAGATTTACGTAGAAGAACTCGAGAAATAATAAAAGGAATAAAAAGAATTGAAGATGATGAGCAAATATATGGAATATATACAGGCTCAATAGAGGTATATAAAAAGAATTTGAAAAATTATAAACCAAATAACAATAGGAAAAGTCTTATTCCTGTATTTAAAGAAGAAAAATTTTTAAATGATTTAGCTAGTATTTTAACTACTTCAATTCATGCTTTTAAATATTTAAATGAAGATTTGTCGAAATATCCTCTTAATTTAGAAGAAGTAAGCAAGTGTATTAATTATGATGCGTTTTATTTAATGTTTGCTAATTTTTGTTTAAAAGAATGTAAGAAAAAGTTAAAAAATAATAATGAAATAAGTTATCTAGTATTATTTTTAAATCAGTACATAAATGTAGTTAATGAATTACAACAAAAAAATGGCGGTTATGATATTGAAGTATTATTTGCAGGAAATAATCCTAAGATAGTTGAGCATACTTTCTCTTATAAAAAGTTTTTAAATGATTATATAAAAGTAAAACACTTATTAGTAAATGATACATTAGATTATTATGGTATGATAAATTCTAATGATGGAAATGACTATACCATAATAAATAATGTCCTTAAAGAAATAGAAAGATTAAAAGCTAAAAAAGAAGTTGAGGTATTAGCTGCCAATTGGGATTTAATTCCAAAAGGAGAATTAAAAAAAGAACCATCTATAAAAATAAGGGAAACAATTGCAAATGAAAAAAGTATTTCGTCAACATATAAAATAGATGCTAATGAAACTTATGAAGCAACTCTAGAGTATTTAGATTATGAATATAAATTAAATGGAAAAGATAAATTCATTGGTTATAGAGGTTATATGTTCCGTAATGGTTATATTTTATTTGAACGAATTAAAATTGATAAAAATAATAAAGTATATCGAATTCCAGGAAATGCTACTTACTTAATGACTATTGATAATTTTATAAAAATGTCTAAACTCAGTAAGCCTGAATTAATAAGTTATATAAAAGCAGGTAATACAGATGTTAGAAGAATATATCATAATCTAAGTTATAATAAAGAAGTGTTAGAAGTTCAGAATAAAGAACCATATTATAATGTGTCAGTTTATACAGATGGTATAATTGGTATTATAAGAAATCTAATAGAAACTGGAGAATTAATTAAAGATCTGCCTAAAGATGAAGAAGTAAGTTTGAAATTAGAACATAAGCAACAGATTAAAGGTTTTTATTAAACCTTTTTTTTGTTATAATACTTATAGGTGAGGTAGTATGAAAAAAGTCATATTAGTAGATGGAAATAATTTAATGTTTAGAAGTTATTATGCTACTGCTTATTCGGGAAGTATTATGAAAAATAGTAAAGGGATGCCAACAAATGCTTTATATGGTTTCGTCAGTATGATGAATAAGATTATTTTAGAAGAAAATCCTTCTTATATAGCTGTGGCATTTGATGTAGGTACAAATTTTCGTAAACAAAAATATCCAACTTATAAAGCTGGAAGAAGTGAAACTCCAGATGAACTTTTAAGACAAATGCCAATAGCAAGAGAAATTCTAGATGCTATGGGTATTAAACATTTTGAATTAGAACCATATGAAGCAGATGATATAATTGGAACTTTTGCTAAGTTAGCAGAATTAGATCCGGAATTTGATGCAACTATTGTTAGCAGTGATAAAGATTTATTACAGTTGATAAGTGATCAAGTCGAAGTAAAATTATTAAAACAGAAAGGTCATATTCGTTATAATCCAAAAACTTTTAAAGAAGATTGGGGAATAAATCCTATTGAAGTAATTGATTATAAAGCTCTAGCTGGAGATATGTCAGATAATATTCCTGGGGTAAAAGGTATAGGAGATAAAACAGCTTTGACCCTTTTAAAACAATACGGAACAATTGAAAATATTTATAATAATATCGATTCTATTAAAGGGAAATTACAAGAAAAATTAATTAATGATAAAGAAAGTGCATTTATAAGTAAAGAAATAGCAACAATTTATAAAGATGTACCTCTTAATATAGATTTAGAAGATGTAAAATATGAAGGTCCTAATAATAGATTAGTAGAAATATATAAGGAGTTAGAGTTTTATTCTTTAGTAAAAAAATTAGAACTTGATGAAGAATCGATTCCTTATGACAATCGAGAATTAGAATTTAAACATTTATCTGATGTTAGTGAGTTAAAACTTGAGGATGAACTTGCATTTTATATTGAATGTAATAAATTTAATTATCATGAAGCAGAAATAGTAGGTATGTCTATTGCTACTAAAGAAAATAATTATTTTATTGATAAAGATTTAATTAAAGATGTAATTCCTTTTTTAAAAGATAAAATAATATATACTTTTGATTATAAAAAAGCTTGGGTACTTTTAAAAAATATGGGGTTGTCTATAGAAAAAATTAATTTTGATTTAATGATAGCAGCTTATTTACTAGATTATAATGTTAAAGATGATATTGCCTATTTGATGAATCAAGATGAAATTCCAGTAGATTTTTATGAACAATCATTAAAAAAAGGTTTTAATGAAAAAGATATTGTTTGGAAATCAAAATATATTTTGGATAATCAATCTCGTTTTGTTAATGAATTAAAAAAAGAAGATATGTATGAATTATATACTGAGATAGAGCATCCTTTAATAGAAGTTCTTGCTTCGATGGAATATGAAGGTATAATTTGTGATAAATCTATTTTAGATGAAATGCAAAAAGAAATATTAAATAAAATTTTAGTTGTTACAAAGGAAATTTATGAATTAGCAGGAGAAGAATTTAATGTAAGTAGTCCTGTGCAAATAGGAAAAATTTTATTTGATAAACTTGGTCTTCCTCATGGTAAAATGTATGCGCGAGGTTATAAAACAGATGTTAAAACATTACATAAATTAAAAGGAATGCATCCTATTATTGAAAAAATATTAGAATATCGTAATTTAACCAAAATGAATAGCACATATTTAGAAGGGTTAAGTAATTATATTCATAGTGATGGAAAGATTCATACAATTTACAAACAAAATTTTACAAGAACAGGAAGGCTTTCTAGCGTTGAACCAAATTTACAAAATATTCCAGCAAGAGATGAAGAAGGTCGTAAGATAAGAAAGGCATTCTTTCCAAGTAATGATTTATTATATAGTGCTGATTATTCACAAATTGAATTGCGTATTTTAGCTCATATAAGTGGTTCAAAAGAATTGCAAGATGCTTTTATAAATGGAATAGATATTCATACAAAAGTTGCTGCTGATATTTATAATAAAGATATAAGTGAGGTAACTAAGTTTGAACGTAGTACAGCGAAGGCTGTAATATTTGGAATTGTTTATGGTATTAGCTCTTTTGGTTTGGGAGAAAACTTAGATATTAGTGCTAAGGAAGCTAGTGCATTTATTAATAAGTATTATGAGTTATATCCAGGTGTAAAAAATTATATGGATAATATAAAAAAAGAAGCTTATGATTGTGGATATGTTAGAACCTTATTTAAGAGAAAAAGGGTTATACCTGAACTTGCTAATAAGAATTATATGATTAGATTAAGTGGAGAAAGAATAGCACTTAATACACCAATTCAAGGAACTAGTGCTGATATTATTAAAAAAGCAATGGTAACTATTTATCATAAGTTTAAAGAACAGAATATAAAAAGTAAAATGCTTTTGCAAGTACATGATGAATTAATAATTGATGTTGTAAAAGAAGAAAAAGATATTGTTCAAAGTATTGTAAAAGATGCAATGGAAAATGCAATTAAATTAGATGTACCAATTATTGTTAGTGCTGATTATGGTACAGATTGGTATGAAACAAAGTAAAGGTGAGAAAAAATGAGAATTTTAAGTAATAATACATTTATTAATGTTTTTTGTACAATGGTTAAATACCTTTTTGCATTATTATCTAATTCAATGTGTTTATTTAGTAATGCAATGTATGATGCAGGTACTATTTTAAAAGAAAGTGCAATTTATCGAAAAGTTTCTGAAAAGAAAAAGAAGAATATTCAAAGTATATGGAATGTAATTATTGGAATAATTATTTCAGTAATGGGAGCTTTAGTAATATTAAATGTCTTTAGTGTTACAGAGTACAAAGTCAAATGGTATGTTGTTTTAGTTAGCGTAATCTCATTTCTTTTAAGTAACTTAAGCAATAGTTTAAAATATGTGATTGGTTTTAATGATGAGAAAAAAGAAATTATTAATGTAAATCGTAACTTTAAATATAGTCTTTATTTTCCTCTAGTTGTTATAGTATGTTATATTGTAACTTTATTTAGCAAATATGTAAAAGTTTTAAAATATGCTGATTTATGTGGTGCGATAATTATTGCTGTTGCAACTATATTAATGGGTATTATGTATATTTATAATAATTTACATCATAAAGAAATAGTTGCTGATAAAGTGAGTGATATTTTTGAAAATGAACATTCAATTAAAAGAGTAAAAAATGAAATAGCAAGTTATGGTTATAGTAAAAAACTTACATATGATATAGAGTTTGCAAAAGATACACAACCTATTAATCTGTATTCTAATTTAATATCATATTGTTATGAAGTGTTTAAAAGATATTCTGATATTGAAGTTATATCAATAATAAAAAGTACTTATGTCGAAAGAAAGATGGTGAATAAAAATGCCAGAAATAGCAGAAGTAGAAACAGTAAGAAGAACACTACAAAAAAGAATACTAAACAAAAAAATAAAAAACGTTAATGTTTTATATGAAAAAATGATAGAATCAAATTTATCGGTTTTTAAGACAAAATTAATAGGATTAGAATTTAAAGATATTCTACGTAAAGGTAAATGGTTAATCTTTGATTTAGGGGATTATTATTTAACTAGTCATTTACGTATGGAAGGAAAGTATTTTATCAAAAGTAGTGATGAAAAAATTGAAAAACATGAACATATTATTTTTTCGTTTGTTGATGGAACAGATTTAAGATATCACGATACAAGAAAATTTGGGAAAATGTGCTTAATTAAAAAAGAAGATATAAATGATTATGAGCCAATAAAAAAACAGGGCTATGAACCTGGTAGTAAAGAATTAACAAATGATTATTTGTATCAAAGTTTTAAAGATAAGAATATTCCAATGAAAACACTTTTACTAGATCAAACTATAATATCTGGGTTAGGGAATATTTATGCTGATGAAGTTTTATTTGCATCAGGTATTAATCCCCTTAAAAAAGGTAAAGAGTTAAACATAAAAGAATGTGAAAAAATAGTTAAGTCATCGAAAGAAATAATAGCAGAAGCAATTTCGAAAGGTGGAACAACAATTAGAAGTTATACTTCTTCTTTAGGAGTAACAGGATCATTTCAACAAAGTTTAAAAGTACATAAAAGAGAAGGGGAAAAATGTTATAATTGTGGAACAATTATTGAACGAATAAAAGTTGGTGGAAGAAGTACTTATTTTTGTCCGAAGTGTCAAAGCTAATAATATTGTTATTATTAGTTTTTTTTAATTAAATAATTAGTACTTTACTGGTTTTTGCTTTATTTCAAATTGATAACAATTAGTATTACATAATAAATCATATATAGAGGACGCAATAAGTTCATATTTATAAACAAGGGATTCGCGATTGATTGTAATAGGAATGCTCATTTCTTTTTTGATACTATTTAAATATTTTCTTCCTTGTTTATTAAAACCTAATACTTTGATGTAATCTAATTCTGAAACTTCATTATCTTCTTTAGTTAGACCAATAAGAATATGAATTAACATACGATTAATTTTATTATATGTATATCTTTTTGTTTTCGTGTTTTCAATTAATTCTTCTATGGAATTGCTTATTAAAATAGCTTTTTTTAATCTATTTTCGATTCCTTCATCAACAGTTAGATAAATACTTAAGTCTTTACTTGTTAGTATTTTGTATTTTAATAATTCAAAATAAGATTTAGGTCTTTTAATACTTTTTAATGATAAAGTAGGTAAATAGTTCCGAATATTTTCCTTATTTTTAAGCTTTTCACGAATATTTGATGCACTTACAATTGATTCAGTGCTATTTTTATCGTGATAGGAACTTGTTCTTTTGATTGTTTCAGGAATAATATTAGAATTAGTTATTTTTAAAGCTTTAATATAAGAGATACCTAATAAATCATTGGGCTTATTAAAATCTTCTTTGATGTTTAAAGATTTAGCTAAAGCTGTTGGATAATTGTAACCTGATTCTAAATTTTTTTTCATTAAGATTTCATAATCTGGATCATATAATTGAATAGATGCTATTTTATCTAAAAGTTCAATATTATTGGATTCACTACCAAATATTAGTTTGTCGACATGTAAAGCATTTAATATTTTTATAGCATTAAGAGCAAAAATATCTGCTGCTTGAGAACCGAATAAGAAAGGAAGTTCAATAACTATATCAACGTTATTTTTTAATGCTATTTTAGTTTTATCTTCTTTGGTTAAAAGACTTATTTCGCCACGTTCTAAGAAATATCCGTTAAGAACTAAAATAATTAAAGAGTCAGGGTATAATTCTTTAATTTTATTAATATGATATAAATGCCCATTATGAAATGGATTGTATTCAGCTATAATACCAATAGTAGTCATAGTTTCACCTCTAGATTATTTTATCATAATTAATTAATTTGTTGTTATTTTCCTTAAAATAAGGTATAATTAAACCGCTAGTGGGTGATGTAAATGCTTATAGATTTATCAAAAATTGATGCTAAAGGTAAAGATATAGATTTAGTTATTTCATTTGAAAGTGATTATATAAAAAATACGCCAATAAAAAAACTTGATAATGTTGTAGTAAAAGGTCGCATTTTTTATGATGTAACTAGCGAAGTGATAATGGATGTTAATATAAAAGGTGAAATGGTTTTGTTAGATGCTGTTGATTTGGAACCAATTAATTATCCTTTTGATATTAATATAAATGAAGCTGTAAGTGAAAGTGGAGAAGAATTTTCAGAAAGTTTCGAAAAAACATCAAATACACTTGATATTAAGAGCTTTTTATGGCAAAATATTGTATTAGAGGTTCCGATTAGGGTTGTTCGAGATGAAAATAAAGATATTTCCATCGAAGGCAACGGATGGGAACTAATAGATGAAAATACTAAAAAAGTAGATCCAAGATTGTCGCCGCTTGCGGCACTACTTGAAAAAGAAGGGAAGGAGTGATAATATGGCAGTTCCTTTTAGAAGAACAAGTAAAACTAAAAAGAGAATGCGTCGTACTCACTTAAAAAAGACAGCTAATGCAATGGTAGCATGTCCAAAGTGTGGAGCAATGATTCAACCTCATCGTGCATGTTGCGAATGTGGTTACTACAAAGGTAGAGAAGTAATCAAAAAAGAAGAAAGCGCAGAATAATTAATTAAGAGAATTAACTACTTTATAAAGTAGTTTTTTTTTGTTTATAAATTTTAGATATTTTCTAAAACAATATGTTATAATAATTAAAATAAAGGTGGTAATTATAATGAAGTGTTTGAAATGTGGCTCAGTAAATAAAAAAACAAATGAAAAATGTAAAAAGTGTGGGGAAAGTCTTTATAATATAGAATCATTAAAAGAAGAAAAAGAAATTGAAGTTGAAACAAAAGTAGAAAATATAATTCCGAAAGAGAAGAAAAAGTATACCTTTTTTAGAAAGTTGTGGAGATTTATAAAAATAATAATTGCTATTTTAATATTAGCGATTATTGGGCTAACTATTTATGTATATAATTTTTATGATTATAGCAAATACTTTGTTGATAATATGAATCAATATTATGAAACAGAAACAGATAAATACTTAGAAAATATTAAATTAGTTTTTAGAATTTATAGTCATGATGATGATAAAATGGATGAATTAGAAGATGATTCTAAAAAAGTAGTAAAAGAATGGATTGAAGAAATAAAAGATAAAGATTTTAAAGTAGAAGAAGAATATATTAATAGTTTAAAATATTTACAAGATGTAATAGATGAATTATATGAAAATACAGAGGTGGAAGGATATAGAGCAATTAATAAGAAAGATTATATTTCTTTAAATTATGAAGTTAAAAAGTTATTAGAAGATAAAAAAGCAGAAGAAAAAGAAGAAAATAAAATAGAAAAAGATGAAGAAAATAATGAATATGATTTAAGTTTTGTAACGGAAGTTGATTTAAGAGGTGCATTAAAACTATTTGATTTAGATAAAACTTCTGTATTATATATTGGTCGTGAAGATTGTAGTGCATGTAATTATTATGTACCAAATTTATATCGTGCTAATAATAATTATAATAATTTGACTATTTATTATTTAGATTTAAATAAAGTTGATCGTAATAGTAAATATTTTGAAAAACTAATTGAAAAGCTTGATAAAGAATACATTATGACTCTTGATGGAGAAGCTATTTCTAAAAGTTTTGGAGAATGGTTTGGATATACACCAATGACTTTAATAATTGAAAAAGATGAGTTAGTTGATGGTGTTATTGGGGCAATAATCTTATGAAGAAATTATTACATTATTTAATAAGTATTTTTAAAAAATAGGAATTAAAATAATAATACTAGCAATTACCATACCAATTATAATGTTATTAAATATTAAAGGGTGTTTTTTCAAAAGAGATAAAGATATTTTAGAACCTATTATAATACCTATTAAATCACCTAAAAAGTAAAATAATAGTGGTAAAGCAAAAATAATATTTTTGGTTAAGTTAGCTAAGTAAGACTTGTATAAATAGTATGGCCCTAAAATCATCATAACCATCGAACCAGATATACCAGGAGTTATAGTTAAAAAGCCATCAATAAAACCAAATACTGAAAAAAGAATTAAAAATGGTATTGTTAATTTAGGAAAATTAGTAATAACGACATCATAATCATTATTAGAAAGAGAAGTTAGATAGATAATAATTATACCTATAAATATATAAAAAAGATTCAATTTACTATAATTTGGTAGAACTTTAAGAAAATTAATAAACATTATAAGGACTAGTATGAACATTGTTAAAGAATAATAATGAAAAAATAGAAATTCAATAATTTTGGAAAATGATAGGACACCTAGTAAAATACCTGTAAATAAAATAGTTAATTCTTTAATACTTTTTTTAAAGTTGCTTATTAAAGATGTTATATAAGTATATTCATCACTGATATAGATGATAGTACCAGCACTGATACCAGGAATTAATGAAGTTAAACCAATTATAAAACCGATGTGAAAATTTTTCATAAGTCACCTATATAAATATATATTTTTCGAAAAATAGTTTTATTCTATAAATAAATGTGATATTATTAATATTATAAAGGAGGAATAAATATGCCACCAGTATGGGTTATCGTTTTAATTGTTATTGTTGTCTTAATTATATTATGGTTAATTGGAACTTATAACAAATTAGTTAGAGCAAGAAATAAAGTTAGAGATCAATGGGCACAAATTGATGTTCAATTAAAAAGAAGATTTGATTTAATCCCAAATTTAGTTGAAACTATTAAAGGATATGCTAAACATGAAAGTGAAACTTTAGAAAACGTTATTAAAGCTAGAAACACTTATTTATCAGCTAGTACTCCACAAGATCAAATGAATGCCGATGGGGAATTAACAAAAGCTATTACTAAATTATTTGCTTTAACTGAAAGTTATCCTGAATTGAAAGCTAATACTAATTTTATGCAATTACAAGATGAATTAAAAGTTACTGAAGATAAAATTGCTATGGCTAGACAATTCTATAACGATACTGTATTACAATATAATAATATTGTACAAGTTTTCCCAACAGTGTTAGTTGCTGGAATGTTTGGATTTAAAACTGAAAGCTTTATTGAAGCAGCTGCTGAAGAAAGACAAAACGTTAAAGTTAGTTTCTAAAACAACAAAACATCAATTTGTTGTTTTTTCTTTATTTTTTTTTTCGTTTTTGGTATACTAATAGTGTAAGATAGGTGGTTGTTGTGAATAGTAAAGTAACAGATTTTTTTAAGAAAAAAATGTATTATATAATTGGTCTTTTAATTGTTGTATTAGTAGTATTTATTGGTGTTTCCTTTGCTTTTTTTACACAAGTTATTAAAAGTGAAAATGATGTTGTTGTTAAAACTGGAGATTTAGTTGTTACATTTAACAACGGTGATACAATAAGTGGTGATTTTGTTCCAACAAAGGATAGCATTGGAATGACACTTGATGGATATACATTTACAGTAAAAAATGATGGAACATTAAATGCAACATATAAAATAGAAATTTATTCAGATACTTCTGTAGAGGGAACACATATTCCACACGAATACTTAATGATAAGTTTAGATGGTGAAGAAGCTAAACAATTAAGTACATTTACAAAGAGCACAACAAGTGAAAATGAATTAGAAAATGTTTATTTGATTGGTAATGGTACTGTTGATAAATCTTTAGAAAGTGCACATACTATAAGAATGTGGGTAAAAGAAGATTCTCCAAATACAATAATAGGTAATAAAGTAGCATTGAAAGTTAAAGTAACAAGTGAAGTTAACAAAACTAATTCAGATGCAACTGAAAATTCATAAAAATTAACTAATAAATTTGTAAACTAGACATTTTCTAGTTTAGCAGATTGACTTATTGCAAAGATATCGATATAATTTAATAGTAAGGATATGGTGATATTATGACTTTAAAACCATTTAATCAAGAAAAAAGAAATAAAAAAACAATGATAATTGCTGGGGCAGTATTTTTAGTGGCTGCAGTAGTTTTAGTAGCAGTTAGTTATTCTTTATATCAAAAAGAAGATGAAGGTTCTTTAGCTAATGGTGAAGCAAGATACCCAGATGCAAGCGAAGTAAGTTATTCTACTACATATAATGCAGAAGTAAAAACTGTTGCCGATGCTTTAAATGATTTGTATACAAAATTAAGTCAATAATATAATGATAATAAGAACAATAGATTTACTCTGTTGTTTTTGTTTGATATAATTAAATAGGTGAGGATATATGAAGAAATTTCTTTTTTTAGTATTAGTTTTAATATATGGACCATTTACTGTTTCAGCAAAAGTAAATGATGTAGATTATGATGTTGAAGCAATGTATGTAAATGCTGATATTCAAGATGATGGAGATATGCTTGTTAAAGAGTTAATTGTTTTGGATGGGGACTTTAATGGTTACGAAAGACAATTAAATTTTAGTAATACTTTATTAAATAGTAATGATAAAATAGATTTTGAACATGATGCTATTTATAATCCTGGTGATATAAAATTGATTAAATCTAGCGCTAAGAAATTAAAAAAACATTCTTTTAGTGATGTAAATGGCGATTTTGATGATTTTCGTGAAGTTGAGTTTGATGCAATAGGTAAAAGTGATCTTTATAGACAAACAAAAACAAATAATCAATTAATTATTAGAACATATAACTCTTGTTATAATTGTACAGTAGGATTTTATTTTGAATATGAAGTGTCACAAGCTGTTGTAATGCACGAAGATGTAGCTGAGCTTTATTATGAATTTATAGGTAATGCTTTCGATGATTCAATTGATAAAGTAGAAATAAGAGTTAATTTACCTGAAAAAGATAAAAGTGATAATTTTCGTGTATGGGCCCATGGTAATTTACAAGGAGAAATAGATTTTAATAATAAAAAAGATGGAGTAGTTGCTACAATTGAAAATCTAAAAGCAAAGAATACTGTTGATATTCGTATGACCTTTGCTAAAGATATTATTATTTATGATAAATATTTGGATCATAGTAATGTTGAAGCTCTACCTAGCATTCTAAAGGTTGAGGAAAAAAGAGCTGAAGAAGCAAATAGACAAAGAAAAAGAATTAAAACGATTTATTATAGTATTCAATATACAGCTTTAATTTATTTCCTATTATTAATTGCGTATTTTATCTATATTTTAATTAAGTATGATCGTGAATATAAAACTGATTTTGACCATAAATATAATCGTGAGTTTATTGATGATTATGATGTAGAAGTTATTGATTATTTGATGAGTAAAAGTATTACTCCAAATGCAATGAGCGCTAGTATTATGAATCTTATTTATAAGAAAAAAATTAATGCAACTCCTTTAGAAAAGAATGATTTCTCATTAGAATTAATTAGTAGGGAAGGTGTATCAACTTCTGAAAGTAGTTTAATTTCTTTCTTATTTGATACAGTTGCTAAGGGTAATGTATTAACATTAAGTGCCCTTAAGAAATTTGCTAAATCTCAAACAAATTATAGCAAATTTACATCATCTTATGAAAAATGGAAAAATACTGTTGTAGCTGCAGGAATAAAACAGAATTTTTACGAAAATAACATTTCTGTAAAAATTAAAGGAGTTTTATATGGTGTTTTAGGAATTTTTATATCACTTTTCAGTATTATTTTTATCGATGATTTTGCTTGGAGTCATTTAGTATTAATACCAGCGATATTATTTATTATATATGTCTGCGCATTTAGAAAGAAAACATTAAAAGGAATTAACCATTATAAAAGATGGATTGCTTTTAAAAACTTCTTAAATGATTTTGGATCTTTTGAAGATAAGAACTTACCAGAAGTTGTTTTATGGGAACGTTATTTGGTTTATGCGGTTATTTTTGGTTTAGCTAATAAAGTACAAAAAGCAATGAATGTTAAGATTAAAGAGATGGAACTTAATGGTGTTGATACAACTATGGTTGATATGATTCATTTACATTCTCATTTGAATATGAGTCATATTATTAATTCATCTATTTCAACAGCAGTTAATAATGCGGTTACAGCTGCTGCGGCACATTCTTCTTCCTCAAGTGGAAGTGGCCATGGTGGAGGTTTCTCTTCTGGCGGTGGCTTTGGCGGCGGCGGTGGCGGCGGCCATGGTTTCTAGTATTTATATTAAAAAATAAAAAAACAGATTATCTGTTTTTTAACAGATCATTGAATTTTGTCAACACTCTGAAGAAGTATTGGAATAATACTTCTTTTTGTTTTTGTTTAATATATGATAATATATTAATAGGTGGTATAGTTATGGAGATAATACTTGACAATAAAATTGTATCAGTGAAAATTATAAGAAAGAATAATAAAAACTTGTATTTTCGCTTTGATAATGATTCTTTAGTTGTTACTTGTAATCACTTAATAAGTGAAAACTATATTATGAGTTTAATTAAGAAGAATGAAAGGTCTTTAACAAAGATGTATCAAAAAGTTCAAGAAATAAATGATAATAATGCATTTTTTAATTATCTTGGAGAAAAATATACTATTTTATATGATGAAACTATTGAAGAAGTTCGTTTTGATAATGATATAATTATGGTTAAGAATGAAAAAATGTTAAATAAATTTTATAACGACCAAGTTGTTAAAATATTTACAGAAAGAGTAAATAAATGTAAATTGCTGTTTGATGATATTCCTAATTTTAGACTTAGATTTAGAAAGATGAAAACAAGATGGGGAGTTAATAATATAACTGATTGTGTAATTACTTTAAATACAGAATTATTAAAAAAAGAAGTATCTCTTTTAGATTATGTAATTATTCATGAAATATGTCATTTTTATGAAGCTAATCATAGTAGTAAATTTTGGCTGCAAGTAAAAAAAAGATATCCATATTATGAATTGGCAAGAAAGAAATTGAGGGAAGTTTAATGGAAAAAATTGAATCTTTAGATAATAAAAAAGTTAAATATTGGACAAAGCTAAATTTAAAAAAATATCGTGATTTGGAAAAGAAATTTTTAGTTGAGGGAGAACATTTAGTTAATGAAGCTTTAAAAAGTGGATTATTATTGGAAGTTATCAGGACAGAAGATTATGAGTGTTTTTCTCAAGTAGAAAATTATATTGTTAGTTATGATGTTTTAAAGAAAATAAGTAATACAATGTCTCCACAAAAAGTTATGGGAGTTTGTAAAATGAAGGAAATAAAACCTTTAGATGATAAAATACTAATACTTGATGATATTCAAGATCCTGGTAATTTTGGAACAATTATAAGAAGTTGTATAGCTTTTAATATTAATACTATTGTTGTATCAAATAATACAGTATCAGAATATAATGATAAAACAATTCGAGCTAGTGAAGGAATGATATTTAATATTAATATTGTTAGGTGTGATATTTCTCCATTAATTGACAGATTAAAAGATAATGGGTATAGGATATATGGAACTAAAGTTGATGAAGGAAAGTTGATATCAAATGTTCCAATAACACCTAAGTTTGCTTTAATAATGGGTAATGAAGGAGCAGGTGTACGAAAAGATATTTTAGAAAAATGTGACGATTATTTTTATATAAAAATGAGTGAAAAATGTGAAAGTTTAAATGTTGGTGTAGCAACTAGTATTTTATTATATGAATTAGATAAAAGAGGTTAGTTATGGAATATATTAAAATTGGAAAAATAGTTAATACTCATGGTATTAAAGGGGAATTAAGAATTAAAAGTGATTTTGAAAGAAAGGATTTAGTTTTTAAAAAAGATTTTCCATTATATATTAGTAAAGATAAAAAGAAAGAAATAATAAGTAGTTATCGAGTACATAAAGACTTTGATATGGTAACTTTTGTTGGTTATACGAATATTAATGAAGTACTAAATTATTTGAAAAAAGATGTATATATTTTAAAAAGTGATTTAAATTTAAAAGATAATGAGTATTTACTTAATGATTTAATAGGAATGGATGTGGAAGATAATTCCGAAATAATTGGAAAAATTACAGATTTTGTGTATAATAATAGCAATGTTTTATTAGTTGTTAATGGTGTTAAACAATTTTATATTCCTTATAATAGTTATTATATTGAAAATGTTGATACAAAAAAGAAAATTGTTAAAACCAATAATGCAAAGGATCTGATATTATGAAAATAGATATTTTGTCTTTATTTCCTGAAATGTTTAATGGAGTTTTTAGTGAATCCATTATAAAAAGAGCAATTACTGCTAATAAAGTTGAAATAAATATTCATAATTTTCGTGATTATTCTCTTGATCCTCATGGAAAAGTAGATGATACTCCCTATGGTGGAGGAGCTGGAATGGTCTTAGCACCACAACCAATATTTGATTGTGTAGAAAAATTAAAGACAAAAGATTCAAAAGTAATTCTTTTAACACCTTCAGGAGTTCCTTATAAGCAAAAGAAAGCTTATGAATTAATTAAAGAAAAACATTTAATTATTATATGTGGACATTATGAAGGATTTGATGAAAGAATTACAACCCTTGCTGATATGGAAATAAGCATTGGGGATTATGTTCTAACAGGTGGAGAAATACCGGCAATGGTTTTAGTAGATTCAATTGTAAGATTAATACCTGGTGTTATAAATGAAAAAAGTCATATAGAAGATTCTTTTAACGATAATTTTTTACTTGATTATCCAACTTATACAAAGCCAGCAGATTTTAGAGGTATGAAAGTTCCAGAAGTATTATTAAGTGGTGATCATAAAAAAATAGAAGAATGGCGTTATCAAGAAAGTGTCAAAAAAACACAAGAAAAAAGACCGGATTTAATGAGGTAGGTGAATAGCATGGCTAAATATTTGATTCGTAAAGATAAAGAAACTAATCAAATAGTTTATATGGAATATGATCTTCATGGATATAAGTTTAATCCTAAGAAAAAGAATAATAATGCTTATATTGAAGTTAATGAAGTGACAATTTATAATAAAACGATGATTGATGCTATACTTACAACTAAGTTTAATCGAACTTTCAAGAAACTTGTTGTGATGGCAAAAAGAGTAATTGAAGAAGATGAAGATGCAACAGATGATGAAATTGCAATTTGCTTAGATGAAGTGGAATTAGTAAGACAAATCTTGGTTTCTAAATATGAATCTTTCTTAAATCATGAAAAAGAGCAATTATTTTTGAAAAAATTAAGACTTATTGAAAATGAGTTAAGAGTAAAACAAATACTTATTAAAGAAAAAGCCTTGTTTTTACAAGAACAAGAAGAATTAGAACACCATCATACAAGATAATTATTAGAATATTTTTATGAAAAGGGGAAGTTAAAATTAGTTATCCTTTTTAGCCATGAATATAATAAAAAAAGATATTTATAAAAAATATAAGGAATTAGTTGCGTAAATTCTTTTTTTTTGCTATAATCTTAATTGCTTCAAGGAAGAAAATCCGCTGATATTTCAATATTTAATAATCATGATTTTCCGGTAAGTAAATATAGTTATTTTAGAAAGGAATTTATGTATGGCAAATATTATTGATAAAATTAATGCTAGACAAGTAAGAAGCGATATTCCTGAATTCCGTGTTGGTGATACTGTTAGAGTAGACGTATGGGTAAAAGAAGGAAAGAAAGAAAGAATTCAAGCGTTTGAAGGATTAGTTGTTGCTAAAAAGGGTGGAAGTGTTTGTGAAACATTTTCAGTTCGTAAGAAATCTGGAACTGTTGGTGTAGTTAGAACATTCCCAGTTAATGCTCCAACAATTGATAAAATCGTTGTTGTTAAAAAAGGTCTTGTAAGAAGAGCTAAATTAAACTTCTTAAAAGGAATGAAAAAATCTTACAAAGTAAAAGAAAGAAATTAAGGATTAACCTCCTTAATTTTTTTTGGTATAATTAAAAAAAATATTAGATTAGGTGAAGAAAATGACTGAAGAAAAGAAAATTGAAAAAGTAAAAGAAGAAAAAGGATTTTTTAGAGAAATATTACCATATGTTATTATTTTAATAATTGTTATTATTATTAGAGCATATATAGCAACACCGGTTAGAGTTAGTGGTCCTTCAATGCAACCAACTCTTAAAAATAAAGAAATGCTAATTTTAAATAAACGTGGAAATTTAGAAAGGTTTAAAATTGTTGTTATTAAAACAGATAGAGATCATTTGATTAAAAGAATTATAGCTTTACCAGGTGAAAAGATAGAAGTAGTAAATAATGAGTTATATATTAATGATGAGTTTGTTGAAGATAATTATGGTGATGGAGTAACAAAAGATTTTGGTCCTATTGAACTAGGTGATAATGAATATTTTGTTATGGGAGATAATCGTGAAGATTCCACAGATAGTCGTATTTTAGGACCAATTAAAGAAGAAAAAATTATGGGAACAGTAGGATTTAGAATATTTCCTTTTACAAAGATAGGAAATATTGATAAGAACTAATTATTATGGTAAGATATTGATAGATTGAATAACTTTCTCTTGCTTTAATTTGGGAAAGTATAAAAATTAAGTTATTAGTAGGTGAGTTGTATGGAGAAGATTGCTTATTTTCTTTTGCCAGTAGCAGTAGTATTTAAATTATTTATTACAAAGAAAGAAACAGTTTTTGAACTTGTTAGAAAATATTTATCAGTGTGTTTTATTAACAATTTAATTTGTGCTATTTTAACTCGTATTTATTTTCCAAGAGTTAAAGACTTTGATGTGACAATTGATTTCTTTATTAAATATTCTTTACTATCTGTAGGTATTGGACTTTTAATGGGAATTGCATATAAATTATTTAGAAACTTTTGGAAGGTTAAATTTGAGGTAGTATATGAAAAAGGCAAAAAGTAAGATTAAAACAACAATTCATATTCTAATCTTATTCCTTTTTACACTTGTAGTTCTTGGAACTTCTTATATTAAGATATTTTTTGGCAATGAAACGATTGATGAATTTATCTTCTATTTAACAAATGGTGTTGGAAATGGAGATATGGGAATATATATAGTTGCAATTGAAATGTGTTTTCCAGTTTTCTTAGTTTTATTTCCACTTATTATTTCATTGTTTTATAATATCTTAATTGATAAAAATATTATACTGAAGTTTAAAAAGAAAAGTATTAAAATATATCCGATTGAAATTATTAAAAATCATAAAATTATTTTTACTTTAATTTTTGGTGTAGTAAGTTTAACTGTAGCGATATTAAACTTAAACTTAGATAATTATTATCAAAATGTTATGTCAGAATCGACTTTTATTGAAGATAATTATGTTATGGTACCAGAAGATGTAACATTTGATGAAAAGAGAAACTTAATTTATATTGTAGTTGAATCCTTGGAAACAACATTTTTTACACAAGAACAAGGTGGAGAATGGAATTATGAAGTTATACCAGAATTATATCAACTTCTAAATGAAGAAAATGCGATTTCTTTTAGTGCTACAGATAAAGCTGGAGGTATGAGTGTATTATCTGGAGCCACATGGACAACTGCAGCAATAGTTGCTAATAGTACAGGGTTACCTTTTAAAATACCAATAAATGGTAATAGTTATCATTCTAATAACTTTATGAATGGTGCTTATGCTATTGGAGATTTATTAAAAGATAATGGATATTATAATGAAGTAATATCGGGGGCTAATACTGATTTTGGAGGAATTCAAGAATTCTATACAAAGCATGGAGATTACTCAATAGTTGATCTTAACTCATTAGATAATTACGGATTTAGTATAGGAGATTCAGATAAAGGTCCATGGGGATTTAATGATAATTATTTGTTTGATATAGCCAAAAAAAGATTAGAAGTAGTTTCTCAAAAAGATGAACCATTTAATATGACACTTATAAGTATTGATCCGCATCCAAATGATGGATTTATTGGTAATTATTCAGAAGATAAATTTGATGATCAATATGAAAATGTTTATGCAACAGAATCAAGATTAATATATGATTTTGTAAATTGGGTAAAAGAACAAGATTTCTATGAAAATACAACAATTGTTATTGTTGGTGACCACTTAAATATGCAAACAGAGTATTTTAAAGGAAAAGAGAATCAAAGATATATTTATAATGTTATAATTAATTCAGCAATTACAACAACAAATACAAAGAATCGAATATTTACAGCTGTTGATATGTATCCAACAACGATTGCAGCATTAGGGGGAAATATAAAAGGAAATCAATTAGGACTTGGTATTAATTTGTTCTCGGATAAACAAACATTAGCTGAGAAATATGAATTATCTAATCTTAATGTTAATTTAGATAAGAGATCACCTTTTTATAATACTTATATTTTAGGATCAGATTTCTTTATAATGTCGGCAAGACACTAAAAAATGGAGGAAAAGAAAATGAATGTATTTAAAAAATCATGTTTAATAACTTATTTTGGAATAATATTTGGAGTATTATCAGTATGGTATGCTTTTAATAAATGTGCTTTTAATGAAGTTAATGTCGTTAAATATACCCTTATTTGTTTAATGTTATCTGGTATATGTGATATGTTTGATGGAAAGTTTGCAAGAATGTGCAAAAGAAGTAAAGAGGAAAAAGAATTTGGCATTCAATTAGATTCTTTAGCTGATACTTTTTGTTTCTTAGCAGTACCTATTGTAATTATGTTAGCGATAGGTATGAATAATTGGTATCATATAATTGTATATTCATATTTTATAATCTGTGGAGTTACAAGATTAGGATGGTTTAACGTTAATGCTGATAGCAATAAACCAGTAGATTATTTTACAGGAATACCTGTTACATCAACAGCAATTATTTATCCTTTAGTAGGTCTTTTACATACTTTAGTATCTGAAGGAATATTTGAAATTATTTTAATAGTAATTACTTTATTAATTGGATTTTTATTTAACTTCAAAATTAAAATACCAAAGTTTAAAGGAAACTGGTACTACATATTGATGCCAATATTAGCTATAATTCTAGCTATTATAATGGTGATTTTATGATGTATTATGATTTAAAAAGTAAAAAATATATAGAAAAAAAAGATAGTTTATTTTTAAAACTTTTATATAATAATTTTGTTGGAAGAGTGCTATTAAAAGTAGTTATTTCTAAACCTATTAGAAAACTATATTCAAATTATATGTGTTCGAATATTTCTAGAAGAAAAATTAATAAATTTATAAAGAAAAACAACATTAATATGCAAGAATATGAAGAGCAAAATTATAATTGTTTTAATGAATTTTTTATAAGAAAGATTAAACCAGAAGCAAGAAAAATAGATAAGGGATTAATTGCCATAGCCGATTCTAAATTAATTGCTTATAAGATAGATAATAATTCTAGTTTTATGATTAAAAATTCGCTTTATACAGTCAAAGAATTAATTAAAGAAGATTCTAGTTTGTATAATGGTGGTTATGCTTTAGTATTTAGACTATGTGTTGATGATTATCATCATTATGTATTTCCAGATGATGGTAAAATTATTAGTATGAAAGATATTGATGGTGTTTTACATACTGTTCAACCATTAGCTTTTAAAAAGTATAAAGTATTTCATGAAAATGCTAGGACTGTAACATTTTTGGATTGTGAAAACTTCGGTAAAGTTTGTTATATTGAGGTAGGAGCAATGATGATTGGTAAAATTGTTAATGAAAAAGTTACAACTTTTAAAAAAGGTGAAGAAAAAGGTCACTTTGAATTTGGGGGATCAACATGTGTTCTTCTATTTGAAAAAGATAAGATAAAACTAAACCCAGAAATAATAAAAAATAGTGAAGAAGGAATTGAAACTATTGTTAAATTAGGTCAAAAATTAGATTAGGGGGAAAGTAATATGAAAATAAATAAGTATATGAAATACTTTTTATCAGTATTATTATTTTCAGTAATTTTATTTCTAACATTTCATACAATATTTATTCATAATGATATAAGTGATATTGTTAAAAATAAATCATGTATTGAAATTAAATATGTTTTAGTGTGTTTGTCTCTAATAATTGTATATTTTTTATTACAAGGAATATATATGAAAAGAAACCTTAATTTACTAAAAAAGAAAATAAGTGTTTTTAAAGGAATTTTTTATTCGATTGTTGAGTTTTTCTTTAGTGGTATAACGCCATCATCAACAGGTGGGCAACCTGTGCAATTATACTATATGAATAAAGATAAGATTCAAAAGAAAAAAGCTTTGATAACTCTTCTAATTAATACGATCTATTTTAAATTGATTATTGTAATTTTAGGTATTCTAATTTTAATATTTAAACATGAATTAATATTAAGTATGCGACCTTTATTTATTTTTTTCTATTTTTTAGGAATAATTGTTGATTTGTTTATAGTTATTGGTGGATATTTACTTTTGTATAAACAAATTATTTTGAAAAAAATATTACAAATTGTAGAAAATATAATAAAAGTATTTTTTAAAAATTATGAAATGAAAATAGATGATAATATTGAAAAATATAGTAATGAAGTAAATGAACTTGGAAAACATAAATTAGAATTATTTTTTGAATTTTTAATTACTTTTCTTCAGAGAGTGTGTTTATTTTCTATATCTTATGTTGTTTATAAAGCATTTGGATTATCTGAATACAATTTCTTTGAGATTATAATAATTCAAATAAGTGTTCAAGTAGCAATAGAGTTTATTCCATTACCGGGAGGAACTGGAGTAAGTGAGTATTTGTTTAATATCTTCTTTATAACAGCATTTGGTAGTTCTTTATCATCTACTGCAATGTTAGTAACAAGAACATTTTCGTTTTATATTCCACTTATTTTAAGCGGAGTAATATTGCTATTTAATTATTTAAAAAATAAATTCTGATATTATGATATTAATTTTTAGGAGGAATAAAATGAAAAAAGTTGATTTAAAAATTGATAAATTTGTTGATTTATTAAATAGATGTGCAATATATGGTGAATATGGATATTACATAAGTCCTTTAGTTATGACAACAATAATTTCAGAAGAATTGAATTTGTCAATGTCTATTAAAGAAGTAATTAATTATATAAAGAATGCTAGAGTTCAAATTACTGATGAAGAAATAAAAAAGTATTTAAAATTAAGATTTGAACAAGACGATTCTGAATTAAAAATAAGACAAGAAAATAGAAAGAAATTAGGTAAAAACCCTACAGAATGGACTAAAGAAGATATTGAAAATGCTTCACAACAATTTGTTGATGACTTAGTTTCAGCTAAGTATAAATATGATCCATATACTTTGGAATATTTTAAAAAATATATAGATATTTTAAAAGAAAAAAGCTTATCATTATGTGAAATTGTAAATAAAATACAAAATATAGCACTTGGTAAAATAAATGATGAAAATGAAATAAAACAAATAATTGATTCATTGTCAGAGTATGATATTAAAATTTTAGAAAATGGCAATATTTATTATCAAGATGTGATAAGATTGTTAACACCTTTAATTGAGAATGTATTAGCATTGAAGGAAAAGGTTGAAAGAGCAAACAATTTAGAAACATACTTAAATTTTTCTGTTTCAAAACATTCTTTATATAGAGATGGATTTACTGAGGATGATATTTATCCAAAAAGAGCACTTCAAGTTAAAAATTATGGATTTGATACAGGTTATATTCGATTATCGTATTCACAAAAAGAACAAATTCAAAAAGATCATTTAGAAAATTTTTCTGCATGGCTTGATTTAGTTTATAAAACAACATTAGAAGAAAAAATAGAATACAAAGAACAATCAAAGAGATTAATTAAAGACTAATTCTGTTTGATAAGCGTTTGTTATGATTTGAAGATGTTAAAGTTATTAGATTAAACAAGTACTATTATAAAAATTAACATAATAGATAGATTGATACAAAATCTATCTTTTTTTGTGGTATAATTGAATAGATTAAATTCTTAAAGATTTGAAGTGTTAAAATGCTCTTTAAGTAGAACTGATTAGGAAAGGATTTGTGATAAAATGATAATCAATTATTCAGATCAAGAGGTTATAAAGGGGAAAAAATCCATATTTTTAGCAGGACCAACTCCACGAGGGGAGAATGCCGTTTCTTGGAGAAAAGAGTCTTGTCAAATTTTAGAACAATTAGGATTTGATGGTGTTGTTTATGTTCCCGAATATTCAACTTGGAGGCCTAAAGGAGATTATGTTGATCAAGCAATGTGGGAAAGAGAGGCGTTAACAGAAGCAACAGTTATTATGTTTTGGATTCCTAGAAGTTTACCTGATATGCCTGCATTTACTACAAATGTTGAGTTTGGATATTGGTTACATTCTGGAAAAGTAATATATGGACGTCCTGATAATGCCCCAAAAATAAAATATTTGGATTGGTTATATAAAGAAGATTATAATAAAAATCCAATAAAAAATTTAGATGATTTGTTAAAAGAATCAATAATACTAACAAATCAATTATATGATGAAAAGAATTTTGAAATACTACCATTAGATAAAAGAAAGATATTAGTGAAAAAGTGATTTATACGTCAAAATAGCAAGAAGTAAAGGTGATTCACAAAACATCGCTTAATTTCTATTAAACATTCTTAAAATAAGACTTATAAAAATATATTTATATTGATAAAGTTAAAGATAAATAACCTGGATATAATTATTGCGATTGGATATAGAGTTATTTCTAAATAAGCAACAAATTTTAGAATATGGGCAACAAAAATATTGAAGGAATAAATGATTTGGCGAGGATTATTTTGAAGAAACACTCGAAAGAGAAAAGAAACAATTAGAAAATAAAAAACTTGAAGGAATAAAGTAAAGGTGGTATAAAATGAGAATAATATTAGCTTCATCTTCAAAATAAAGACAAGATATTTTTAATATGATAGGACTAAAATATGATGTTATTACTAGCAATGATCCTGAAAAAAGTAATCAAACTAATCCTAATAAATATGTTGAAGAACTTTCGTTAAATAAAGC
>JBJEDY010000072.1:0-4994 GCA_051872535.1 Bacilli bacterium
TGGATTGATTGCTTTTGTTGTAATGTTATTATTTGATATGCCATACACTTTACTTCTTGCAGTTATTATAGGTGTTACTAATATTATTCCTTATTTTGGACCAATAATTGGAGCTATACCATGTGCTTTCTTGATATTATTAGTTAATCCATCTAAGTTCTTAACATTTTTAATATTCATAATTATCTTACAACAATTTGATGGTAATGTTTTAGGTCCGAAAATTTTAGGAAATAAAACAGGATTACAAAGCTTCTGGGTCTTATTTGCCATTATTGTCTTTGGTGGATTATTTGGGTTTATGGGAATGCTTTTAGGAGTACCTTTATTTTCCATTCTATATTCATTCTTTAATGGAGTATGTAGTAGAAGACTTGCAGTATGTAATCTTCCTTTAGATTCGATTGATTATCAAAATATTAATTATATTGATCCTATTACAAATGAACCTGTATATTATGAGAAGAAAAATAAGAATAAGAAAATAGTTGGAGAAAAAGTTTTAAAAGAAAATAATAAAAAAATGAAAGAAAAGAAACAGAAAAAGAAGAAATAGTTTATTTATATCTTTTTCTTTTTTTGATATAATTTTAGTGGTGGTAACATGTTAGAAGAAGTAAAAAAGAATATGTCTTTAAGAAATAGTTTATTATCTTCTTATGCGGTAAAAGATGAAGATGCTATTTGTTTTAAAGAAGTAAAAGATGAAGATATTAGAAGTCCATTTTTTAGAGATATAGATCGGATAATTTATTCTTTATCATATACAAGATATGCCGATAAAACTCAAGTTTTTAGTTTATCAGAAAACGATAATATATCAAGAAGAATGACTCATGTGCAAATGGTTAGTAAAGTAGCTAGAACAATTGGAAGAGCTCTTAATTTAAATGAAGATTTAATAGAAGCTGCAGCTTTAGGTCATGATTTAGGACATGTTCCATTTGGCCATGCTGGTGAAAAGATTTTAAATAAGATATCATTAGAATGTGGAGAAGGTTATTTTAATCATAATGTTCAAAGTGTTAGAACTTTGATGACTTTAGAAAATAATGGTAAAGGTAGAAATGTTACATTACAAGTACTTGATGGGATTCTTTGCCATAATGGAGAATTAGAATTAAAAGAATATCGTCCGGTTAAAAAAACTAAAGAAAAGTTTTTAGAAGAATATGAAAGTACTTATCATAATGCTTCAGTTATTAAAACTTTAGTACCTATGTCTTTAGAAGGATGTGTTGTTAGAATTAGTGATATAATTGCCTATATTGGAAAAGATATAGAAGACGCTGTAATGTTAGGAGTTATTGATATAAAAGATATTCCTAAAGATATAACTGATGTTTTAGGAGTAGGAAATAAAAATACGATTAATACTTTAATTTTAGATATTATAAAAAATAGTTTAGGTAAAGATTATTTAGCAATGAGTGATGAAGTATTTGAAGCTTTAATTAAACTTAAAAAATATAATTATGAACATATTTATGATAAAGCAAACACAAAAGACATGCTAAATAATTATGATAAAATGTTTAGGGTAGTATTTAATAAATGTTTGGAAGATGTAAAAAAGAAAAATATTAATTCTTCTATATATAAAATTTATTTAGATAATATGTGTGAAGAATATTTAAATAAAACAACTGATGAAAGAAAAGTTATTGATTATATAGCAGGAATGACTGATGATTTCTTAATTAGTCAATATGAATTATTTAGTAATTAAAAGGAATGATAAAATGAAATTAGGAAATAAAAATGGTATTATTGTTAAACGAAATAGTTTGAAAGATATGAAAGGAAATATAAAGTTTCAAATACAAACAGTAATGAAAAAAAAGGTTGGGAAGTACTCAATAAGACAAATTAGTATTATATTATTTTTAGTATTAATGACTATTTTAGTTATAAAAAATATATTCTATCTATTTGACCCTGAACGAAATGTTCCAGATTATTCAATTGTTTATCGAGCAGAAGATGGAGATTTAATGGTAACAACTAAGGATGGAAAGGAAACTACTAAATTAGCTAGTAATACTTTATCAGTAGTAAGATATTCTAACAGTACTGATCGTTATATTCTTTATACGAAAGAAGATAATTTGTACTTATTTGATAAAAATAAAGGGGATAAAACAAAAAGAATAGTTGGGAATATTACAAATATATTTGGATTTAGTAATAATGATAAGTACTTGTATTATATAAATAAAGATAAAGAATTATATACATATAAAGGTAAAGAAATCAAAATTGATGAAGATGTAGATTATATTTATGGAGTGTCTAATAAATATATAACTTATCAAAAAGCTGAAGAAATTTATTATGCGAAACTAAATGGTAAAGATAAGGAAAAAATTACCTCTAAAGCTACAAATGTAATGATTAATGATGATGGAGAAAAAATATTTTATATAAATGAAGATACAGATTTATATTTTTATGAAATAGGAGCTAAAAGACCAGAAAAAATTGATAATAACGTTATAAAAGTATTAGATGTTAGTGATGATTTTAAAAATATTATTTATGCAAAAGAAGATGATGATATCTATATTTCTATAAAAGGTAAAACAAAAAAATTAGTAAGTGAAGCTTCAGCTTTATACTATTTTGATGCTCAAACAAGAGAACTAGTATATGCATGTGATGATAAAGTTTATTATCAAAAAGAAGATAAAGATAGTATTGAAGTAACTGATAATGAAAATATTTCTTCAGCATACTTATATAAAAATGAATTATATTATACAATTTATGAGGATGGAGAATATAGTTTATTATATTCGAAATTAGGAAGTAAGAATGCTAGTAAACCAAAAGAAGTTTTAGATAATGTTGATGATAAAATTATTACTGGATATAAAAAAGGTTTAATTGTTTTGTCAGAACGTAATGGAACAATTGCCACTTTAAATATTGTTAAGGGTGGGAAAGTAAAAGAAATAAATGAAGATGTTTTAGTTTCTTCTATCATATATGGTCATAATAAAAAATCATTATACTTTATTGGTGATTATGAAAATAAAGATAGTGAAGGCAACTTAATGAAAAGCACGGGTGGAAAAGCTAAGAAAATATTAGATGGTGTTTATAACTTTAATTATATTAAAGATAAACTTATTTATGTTCAAGTTAATTATTCATCAAATGATGGTAGAACTGACTTAAGAGTTATTTATAAAGATAAAGTTAAAAATATTGCTGATGATATAAAAGAAATGTATAATGTGCCAGTAATTATAAAATAAAAAAGATTATAATACCTTTAAAGTTCACTAAATAAAAGAAACATATGTTAAAGTATTTAGAAAGAATTTTAAAGGTATTTTGTAATAAAAAAATCAGTCTCAAAGCTGTCGCTCCTTGACATAAAAGTTGTCAACTTGACAAAGACCTGGGGGATACAATATATGAAAAAATTATTACCACCAATTGTAAAATCGTCGAAAGTATTTGATTTAATATAGATAAAAAGGCACTTGAAAAAAAGTGTTTTTTTATGTTAATATGTATTTAGCAAGAAATCTTGCATAAAATAAAAAAGAGGAACATTTAATTTTGCTAGTGAATGTCATCCTCAAAATTGAGTAAAGGCACTCTAGATATGCAGAGTGTCTATTTTTTTAGAGCTAACACCAATAAGGTAGATAGTAGTAAAATTATAGAAATGTATCTAAGAACTTTTATAAAAAAAGTTTTAGTTTTCATTATTCTACCCCCTTTCTTAAAAAAGGAGGACGACACTCACATTAAATGTTCCTATATGCATTATAGAAAACAAATATTCGTGTATCAATAAAAAATATAAAGAATTGTAAAAACATTTTATTTATATTAAATTTAACTTATCAATTGAGTCTTTATAGGTGTATTTTTTTGCAAAAGACTATAACCTTTTGTGCTTTTATTTATTAATGATATTTATTGTTCCAATTAAAATTTGTCTTTAGTAATTAAAACTTCTTTGGAAATAGTAGTTCTATGCCTACATACCCCTCTTTAGTTGTCTACTTTAAGTTTACAACTACAAAACAACTAATTAGTTGACATAAAAAATGTCAACTTGACAAAGACCTGGGGGGGGTACAATACCAGTAGAAAATGTAAAGTAGAGGTGGTATTGTATGAAAAAATATACAAAGGAAATAGTGTTAATATTAATTACAGTAATAGTAATATCAGTAATAAGTGTATCAGCGGCAGTGCATTTTAATTCTGAAAATATAGTATTTGAACCAGAAGATACAAATTGGAATGTAAATAATACAAGTAGTGCCTTAAATGATTTATATGATACATCAACTACAAAAATTAATAATTTTAAATCTTCAATAGCCCAAGCAATAACAGATATGGGTGTAGCAACAGAGGTAGATGCTGATGCTGAAACAATGGCAAATAATATAAAGAGTATTTCAGGAAATTCTGATTCATTAGCATCCATGTCTCCGTTATATAAAAAAGGAGATGAAGAAGGAATTATGTATGGTTATACTAATTCAACAAATGCTTCTTTAACTTTTACATCTGATTGTGTTGTAGAAATTGCTAATGGTGCTGCAGGTACTCTATCAGTATTGCAAAGTACTGAACCAATAGATTTAACGAATGTTGATGCCGTTTTGTGTTATTATACATTAAGAGGATTAGTTCATAGTCTATTGGTAGATGTTAATTCTCTAAATGGTAGTTATTATGTTACAGTTGGAAGTATTACAACTGGAGGTAATACGCTTGATACATATTTATCAATAATGGATGTAAAAGGAAAATTCTATTATGGGGGATGGGGAGCAAAATATAGTAATCAATCAGTTGGTTTTACTGGGATAGTTGAGGAGTCTACTGTAAGAATTATGGAGATTGATTTAATTGAATGGAAATGATAAAAAAGAAGTACTAAATGATAAACCCTCGATCTTGACATAAAAATGTCAACTTGACAAAGACCTGGGGGGGGGTACAATACCAGTAGAAAATGT
>JBJEDY010000073.1:0-4993 GCA_051872535.1 Bacilli bacterium
ATCAAATTTAAAAAATTGAAATCTTTATGTTCAACATTATACGTGATATAATTAATTAAGGTGATATTAATGAATGAAAAAGTAAGTATCTTAGAACGTTACGGAGAAGATTTAATAGCTAAAGAATATATAACTAATCCAGCAATTGGTCGAGATGAAGAAATAAAACAAGTAATCCTAACATTGCTTACACCAGAAAAAAGTGCATTATTAGTAGGTAAACCAGGTATAGGTAAAACTGCGATAGTAGAGGGATTAGCATATCGTATAAAAAATAATATGGTACCAAATGCTTTATTTGGGTATGAATTATATAAACTAAATGTTACATCTTTAATAGGTACAACTGAATCAGAAGGACAAGTTGAAAATAGAGTTGATTTATTAGTTAAAGAATTAGCTCAAAGACCACATACTATTATATTCTTAGATGAAACACATGTCTTAGTCAATAAAGATAATGAAAATGGTATAGACTTTGCAAATATGTTTAAAGCTGGTTTGGATCGTGGTGATATAAAAATGATTGGTGCTACTACAACTGAAGAATATGAAACATATATTTTAAAAGATCGAGCATTTTTAAGAAGATTCCAAAAAATTGATGTATTAGAAGCTGACCAAGAAACAGTAGTTAAAATATTAATGGGGACTTATCCAAAAATGGAACAAAAACTACGAGTAAAACTTGCTTATACAGATTATATAAAAGAAAAAATAATGCGATTTATTGTTGAAATGACAGACGAGTATAAAAGAGTATATGAAGTAGCTAGTAGATATCCAGATATTTGTTTGACTATATTATCTAATGCCTTTACTTATGCATTATATGAGAATGCACCTGAAGTTAGAATTAAACATGTTTATAAAGCAATATGTAATGCTAAAAGTATTTATGAAGATGCAAAGATTAAAGAAATTGCAAGATTTAAAGAAGAATTTAAAGAGTTAATCTATGAAGAAAATGTAAATCTAGAAGATTATTAATAAGGATTAGAAGTGTTAAAAGAATTCTTTGTAAATGAATACCCTCATTTCTTATTTAAGCAATGGGGATTAATTCATAATATATTTACAATATTAGCTTTAATAGGTCTTGTAGTTCTATATATAAATAGAAATAAACTAAGTAGGATTAAATATAAAGAATTGATATTAAAAATTGGTGCCATTATCCTTCTTCTAAATATGATTATCTATACTTTTGGTAATTTATATTATGGAAGTTTTAATTATAAAGAAATGTTACCATTTCATTTATGCTTTATTGCAAATTATATGTTTATAATAGCAATTTTATTTAATAAGCAAAATATCTTAAAATATACATTATTTATGTCATTTATTGGACCAATACCTGCTATATTATGGCCAGAATTAGTATCTACTATTGATAACTTTAACTTTTGGCAACTAGTTATATCTCATCATTTCTTTATTAATATAAGTTTATTTTCTTATTATGCTTTAAATTATCGTATAGATTTTAAAACTTTTCTTAAAACTTTTGTACTCATTAATATATTATTGATTATTGTTACACCATTTAATTATTATTTTGATACTAATTATATTTTTACTAATTACATTCCTTATAATGTATTAGTATTATATCCTTGGTTAAAATATTTTCCTCCACATTTAGTTTTAGAAGTAGTAGGACTTTTAATAGCAATATTATTCTATAATGTAATAATAAAACCTAGAAATAAGGAGTTAGACCATTAGTATATTAATGGTCTTTTTAATGAATATGTAAAGATTGTTTCTTTTTTATTATTTTAATTATTATACATGGTATAATAATATTAAGATAGAAAGAGGGAAGATAATGATAAAAGTAGCTCAAATTGGTTGTGGAAAAATGAGTAAATATACAATGCGATATGTTTATGAACACGGTGCAGAAATAGTTGCAGCAGTAGATATTAATCCAAATTTAATAGGTAAAGACATTGGTGTTGTTATTGAAAGTGAAATTAAAAATGTGACAATTGAACATCTTGATAAATTAGATGAACTTTTAAAAAATACAAAACCAGATATTGCTATTGTTACAACTATGAGTTTAATAAGTGATTTACATGATGTTTTAAGAATTTGTACTTCAAATGGTGTAAATGTAATTACAACTTGTGAAGAGGCATTCTATGTTGAAAATAGTAACCCAACTATTTATAAAGAAATTGATACATTAGCAAAAGCTAATAGATGTACAGTAACTGGTTGTGGATACCAAGATTTTTCTTGGGGTAACTTAATAGCTGGTATAGCAGGTACAACTCATAAAATTACAAAGATTAAAGGATCTTCATCTTATAATGTTGAAGATTATGGAATAGCACTTGCTAAAGCACATGGAGCTGGATTAACTTTAGAAGAGTTTGAAAGAGATATAGCTAGTGCTGATAATATTTCTCAAGAAGAACGACAAGAAATTATTAATGCTGGTAATTTTGCACCATCTTATATGTGGAACGTTGTAGGATGGTTAGCAGATAAACTTAATTTAACTATTACTAGCATTACTCAAAAGTGTGTTCCACAAACTTATACTGAAGATTTAGAATCATCTACTTTAGGTATGACTATTAAAAGTGGAGATGCAACTGGAATGAGTGCAGTGGTAACTGCTGAAACTGAAGAAGGTATTATAATTGAAGCAGAGTGTATAGGTAAAGTCTATGCTAAAGATGAATTTGATTCTAATGTATGGACAGTGTATGGTGAACCTGATACAACTGTAACAATTAATCGACCAGCTACAGTCGAACTTACTTGTGCTGATATTGTTAATCGAATTCCCGATGTTATCAATGCTGAACCAGGCTTTATTCCAACTAGTAAAATGGGAGAATTAACATACAGAACTAAGAATTTGGATGAATATTTAAAATAAGAGTTTTAAACTCTTCTTTTTTTTGATAATATATTATAGTATTAAGGAGATGATAATTTAAATGAAAAAGAATATTTTTATTCTAATTATTATCTTAATGACTATTATCGGAGGAATATTTTTCTACAAATATCATAAAAAAAATGATGGAAGTAAAGAAGAGATTGAAGCAGTAATCAAGGTTCAAACGATTGAAGACTTAACTATTGAATTCAATTCAAAAGTAAAAGTATCTGAATTAATTGCTAGTATAAATGGTAATATTATTGATGATTCTTTTATTGATACAACCAAATTAGGTAAAAACAAAGTTAAGTTTTCTTATATAAATGATGACAATATCCGTGTTAATTACAGTTTTGATATAAATGTAGTTGATACAGTTCCACCACTTATATGGAATGCTAAAACCTATACTATATATAAAGGGAATAATTTTGACTATTCAAATGTCTTATGTGGTGATAATTATGATAGTAATCCAACTTGTGTTGTTGAAGGCGAATATGATGTGAATAAATTAGGTATTTATCCACTTACTTTTAAAGGTACTGATTCATCAGGTAATGTTACAACAGAGGAATTTGTATTAAAAGTAATTAACCCTCCAATTAGTTCAACACCTAAGCCACCAGTAGAGGAATCTAGAACATCCTTTAAATATGTAGTTGATAACTATAAGACAAAAGATACAAAAATAGGTATAGACATATCTGAATGGCAAGGGTCTATAGATTTTAATAAACTAAAAGAAGCTGGAGTTGAATTTATCATTCTTCGAGTAGGTGGTAATAAAAAAACTGAAGGCGATAACTTCGTCGATAAGAAATTTGTTGAAAATATCCAAAAAGCTAACGAAGTAGGAATTGATGTAGGTTTGTATTTTTTCTCATATGCAAATTCAAAAGAACATGCAATACGTGATGCTAAATGGTTACTTAAACAAATTGAAGGCTATGAAGTAAATTTACCAATAGCATTTGATTGGGAAAACTGGGCATATTATAATTGGTATGAATTAAGTTTCTTTGAATTAACTGAAATGGCTGAAAGTTTTATTGAAGTAATAGAAGAAGCCGGTTATAAAGGTATGCTTTATAGTAGTAAAACTTATTTAGAATATATATGGTTAGAAACAGACTATCCAATTTGGTTAGCTCATTATACAACAAAGACAAATTATGAAGGAGAATACTTGTTTTGGCAATTATGTTCTAATGGATTAGTTCCAGGAATAAATGGACCAGTAGATATTAATATTATGTATGTCAATGATAATAAAACAAATGAAAAAGACGAGTAATCGTCTCTTTAATTTGCTTTTATCATATCTTTATAAAATAATCTAATAAATAACATTAAATAAGCACATCCTAAGGAAAAACCACCTAACACATCAGAAGCATAATGTACACCAAGATATATTCTACTTACACCAATAAAGAAAATTAGTAATACTAAAAAACAACAACTAACAATTTTTATACTTTTCTTAATATTTAGATGAGCAATTATATATATAAATAACCCATAGAATGCTGTACTAACCATTGCATGTCCAGAAGGAAAACTAAATCCAGTTTCAGTTATTAAATTAATATCGATAGGTCTAGGTCTTTGTACTAATATCTTTACAAAAGAATTAAATAACCAAGCAGAGATTAAATTAAGGCCTGTATAAAGTCCATAAGATCTCTTCTTGATAAATACTAATATTAATAATGTAATTAGACACAACAAAAATGTATGGCAAAAACTAGTTATTATTTTCATTATTACGTTTAAAGTATTAGATTGAAAACTACTAATAAAATTATATATTACTTTATCGTAATATTCTATATCATTATCACAATAACTCTTAATAAAATAAAGAAAAATAATTAAAGAAATAATAAATATTATTAGTTTCCAGTTTCTATTAATTCTATCCCATAATTTTTTCATTTCATCACCTACTATAATAGTATATCATATTAAGATAATTATCCATATAAGCAATACTTCTTGGTTTTAATTTTAATCTTCTTGACAAGTAAAACTTAGGAAAGATATAATTAATTATAGAGTAATACTGGAGAGTGAAGATAT
>JBJEDY010000074.1:0-24959 GCA_051872535.1 Bacilli bacterium
CTGGAGGAAGTTATACAATACCAGCAGGATATCATAATGGAAGTGGAAAAGTAACCACAACAGGAGCAACTGGAAATATATATATTTATCATAGTAAAAAACTTACGAATACTGGTCCAGTAACTCACACAAGTGATACAGTAACTTCACCAGTTGATGGAGTTCTTTATCCAATTATGTGTACGAACGGATTATATACATCAACAGGTGGTATTTATAAATTGTATAAAAATAATACTGAAATAATGAACATTACTACAACTTCGGAAAATATAAATAGTGCAGTTACTCGTGATATAAAAGTAAATGTTAACAAAGGTGATATAATATATGCAACTTTTTATCAATCGTTTGGAAGAACAGATTATTTTGCGTTTGAATTTTTAGGATATTAAAATTATAAAATAAAAAGAGAAAGTTTTATATATTAATTAGATAAATATATTGTGTACATAACCTTTTTAGTTATCTACTTTAAGTTTACCACTACACTACAACTGCATAATAATGCAGTTTTTTTGTTCTTGACAAAGGGTCGGGGGGGGTACAATACCAATAGAAAATAAAGTAAGGTCGTGGTATTGTGCATAAAAAAGTAAAAAACATAATTGTGTTAGTAGTAGTTGTATTACTGCTTTCCACTCTAACAGTAACAGCTGCACTAGTAACAAGTGCCAGTAATATTACTTTTAGTAGTGATAAAACAGAAAAAACAAATGTTAAAGAAGCATTAGATGATCTATTTAATCAAGTAAATTCAATTTCAAGTAATAGTTTTTCCAATATCGAAGAAGTATATAAAGGATCTATTACTCCAATTAATATTAACGCAAGTACTCCGAACACAGTGACATTTAATGTACCAAAATCTGGAAACTTAATTATTGATATAAACTATGATGGAGGAGCTCCAGGAGGCAAATATTATCTTATTTCAGCTAGTGCAACTAAATGTGTACCTATTCAAAATGATTTGCCTTTATATAATAGTACATATTATACAGGCTATTTATTAGCTGGAAATGTAATAAAAGGAGATAGTATAACTGTGTCATTTTATGCCTGGAATGATGCAATATCAAGTACATATACTATAAGTGCTTATATAATTGAAAATGAAGAAGAAAAACAAATTGAAAATGTATATAAGAATACTTTTGTACCAGCCAATATTACTACAGAACCAAAGATAATGAAATTTACAGCATCAAAAACAGGAAATTTAATTATAGATGTAAATTATGATGGCGGAGGAGTAGCTGGTAAATATCGTCCTTTATTACTCAAAGCAACACATAGTTTAATAATTCAAAATGATCTACCTATTTTTGGAACTGTTTATTCAGGATATCTGATGTTTGGATTTTGTGAAGAAGGCGAAGAAATAACGATAACACTAGGTGCATGGAATGATGCGATATCAACAAGTTATACAGTTAATGCTTATATTATATAAAACTCTTTAAAAATAAGTAATATCTTAAAATATTATTTATTTTTTAATTTGTGGTATAATCTTAATAGGGTGATAGTATGGGCAAAATCAAATATCTTTTTACTAGAATAGCTAACATGAACTATAAGCAAATGTTTACGACAATAAATGATATACATGAAAAAACAAATAAAAATAGATTATATTTATTTTTTGATATTATAAATTGTGGAATAAAATATGAAGCAGGATATATGGATTACAAACTATTTGAAATGTATAATTTAAATAATGCCCAAAGAAAAACTATTATTACTAGAGGTATTAATAATCAAATTATAAAAAAATATAATAATCCAGATTATACCAAATATTTTTCAAATAAAATTCTTTTTAATAAAAAATTTAATAAATACTTATTAAGAGATTGGATGGAGGTAGATGAAAATAATTTTGAATTATTTAAAACTTTTACTAATAAACATCCAAATATAATAGTAAAACCAGTATCAGGATCATGTGGACAAAATGTTGAAATAATTAAAGTAAATAATAAGAATGTTAAAAAAGTTTATGAAAATATTTTGTCAACAAAAAGAAATCTTGTAGAAGAAGTTGCTACTCAATGTAAAGAAATTGCCAGTATTTATCCTGATTCAATTAATACTCTTCGTATTGTAACTTTAAATGGCCACATTGTTGTTGCCTTCTTACGTATTGGAAATAATCACAACGTTGTTGATAATTTTAATCATGGTGGTATGGTAGCACCAATTAATATATCAACTGGTATTATTGACTACTTAGCTATTGATAAACAAGGAAATCTATATGAGAAGCATCCTTTGACAAATGAATCTATCTTATGGTTTCAAGTTCCAAAATGGCCAAGAATAAAAAGATTTGTTGAAAATGTAGCCAAAGAAATACCAGAAGTAGGTTATGTTGGATGGGATGTATCTTTAAATAAAGATCCATTCTTAATTGAAGGTAACGAATTTCCAGGTCATGATGTATATCAATTACCACCACATCGCAGTGATGGAATAGGATTATTACCAGTATTTGAACGTGCAATGAAAGGAGAACAAAAATGAAAATATTAATAGGAGCAGACCATCGTGGGAATGAAATAAAAGAAAAATTATCTAATGAATTAAATAAAGAAGGCTATGAAGTAATTCTTTCTTCTCTTCCTAATAGTACAGATGACGATTATGTTGATTTTGCTATTGATATTTGCATGAAAATGCAAAAAGACGATATCGGAATCTTAATCTGTGGTAATGGTATTGGAATGTCAATAATTGCTAATAAAGTAAAAGGAATAAGATGTGCAAGAGTTGTATCTGAAGATGATGCTAAGAAAGCCAAAGAACATAATGGTGCCAATGCTCTAGCTTTAGGAGCAGATTTGGGTTTTGATAAAATTATTAGTATTGTTAATGCCTTTTTAGAAACACCATCTATTTCTGAAAAAAGACATTTAAGAAGAATAGAAAAAATCATAAATTATGAAAACGGAGCATACAATGAATTATAAAGTATACATTTATATAATATGTTTTTTACTAACATCATTTGCTTTAAGTGGATTAAACTTTGATAATTTTATGAAAAAGAATAAAACAACTGAAGCAAGAGTTCTAGTAATTTTATTAACATGTGCAATAGGTTATCTAGCAACTAACTTTATAATTGATTTTATTGAAGTTAGCAAGATTTTATAGGAGAAACAATGACTAAAAAAATACTAATTATTATTATAGTAGTATTAATTCCAATTTACATAATTAGTTTTCCATCGAAAACTAATTTTATTATGTCAAAAGATATAACTAAACCAATTTATGTAACTTATAATGATACTAAGTTAAAATTAGATGATTATGTTTATCATGTAGTAGCAGCAGAAATACCAATATCTTTTAATGAAGAAGCAATAAAAGCTCAAATTCTTGCTACAAGAACTTTTACATATAACAAAATATATACTAATCCTGATTATGTATTTGATTCTAATGATCAAGCATTTAATACCGAAGAAGAAATACAAAAAAAATGGAGCATAAATTATGAAAATTATAAAAATAAACTATTAAACTTAATAATAAGTACTAAAGATGAAATAATAACATATGAGAATAAGCCTATAAAAGCTTATTACTTCTCAATGAGTAATGGATATACATCTGATGTTTTAAGTGTATTTGGAACAAATGAAGAATACTTAAAGTCAGTACCTTCTATAGAAAATAATGTTCCTAATTATCAAGTAACAAGTTATTATAAAGAAACAGATATAGCATCAAAATTAAATACAACAACACCTCTTATAATTGAAAATATAAATCGTGACTCTAGTAATCGTGTAACAACAATTACAATAAATAATCACAAGTATAAAGGTACAGAGATAAGAAAAATACTTGGACTTCGATCAACGGATTTTAATATAAGTATCAGTAATGATTATGTAACGATAATAACTACTGGGTATGGACATGGTGTTGGAATGAGTCAATATGGAGCTAATGAACTAGCTAAAACCGGATCTTCTTATCAAGAAATAATTAAAAAATATTATACTAATACTGAAATAAAAAAAATTAATGAATAATATCTAATTTTTCGCTCACACTTAGTAATAAGAAGGGTGATTAAATTGAAAAGAAGAAGACTAAAAATGTGGGTAAAACCAACAATAGCAGTATTTACACTAATGATAATAGCCATTGGATTAACAAGTTATATTGCAACATCAGGAACAGATAGTAGTTTGAATAATAACTATACTATTAAAGCTTTAATTGATGATGCAAAACCTGTTGTTAAAGAAGAAGTCAATATTGTAAAACCATTTACTTCTGAAAAAGTATCAATTAGTAAAAACTATTATAATAAAGACGATGATGAAAAGAAACAACAAGAATCTTTAATCTATTATGAAAATATCTATATACAAAATACTGGTATTCTCTATTCATCTGATGAAGAATTCGATGTTATAAGTGTAGCAGATGGTGTAGTTAAAAATATTAAAGAAGATAAAATTCTTGGAAATATAATTGAAGTAGAAAATAATTCAGCATTAACTACAATATATCAAAGTGTAAATCAAGTAGCTGTAAAAGTTGGGGATCAAGTATCAAAAGGTACAAAAATAGCTACAAGTGGTAATAATAAACTATCTAATGAAAAAGATAATTGTTTATTATTTCAAGTATATATCAATGGAAATGTTACAAATCCAGAAACTATATATGGTATGGACATTAACACTTTAAATGAATAAGACTAAAAATATATGTATTTACTTTCAAAATAATAAGCTTGTTTATTGTATTAATAATGAATTTGGAATAGCAAATTTTAAAAGTATTAAAAATAATCAAATCATAAATATTGAGTTATTTACTAATGAGTTTTCAAATTTTATTCGAAATAATGGTATTAATAATAACTTATTTGGTGATACAATTTACTATTTATCTACAACTGATAGTATATTAGAATTATCTTTTATTAAAGAAATGCTTCATCGTTTTAGTTTTAAAAATACTATTATTGTTGATATTTTAGAAGTATTAAAAGAAAACTCTTATATCTTGGTATTTAAGAAAAATTATTTATTATTAAATAATGGTGAAAAGTACATAATCCCAAAAATCTATAACAACATATTAATTGATATTTTAAACAAAATAGAATATCAAAAGATTTATGTAGTAGGTGATTTCAATATTTTTAATAATATTAATAATGTTTATAGTATCTATACTCCAAAAGATTTCTTATTAACAAAGTTAAGAGAATATCTGCATATATAGATACTTTTTTTTGTCAATACTTGTTGAAATATTAGATTTTATGATATAATTTAGTTGGAGGATGATGAGAATGAAAATCACAATTCGTGGTAATAAAACAGATATTACCGAAGCAATGAAATCACACATTGAGTCAAAATTATCAAAATTAGATAAGTATTTTGAAACTCCAGAAGATATAAAGACAAATGTGTTAGTAAAGGTTAAGGACTTACAACAAATAGTAGAAGTAACAGTTTTAACAACAAGATTTACACTAAGAGCAGAAGAATCACATGAAGATTTTTATGCAGCAGTAGACTTAGTTATCGATAAATTAGAAAGACAAATAAGAAAAAATAAAACTAGATTAAATAATAAATATAAAGGTGTTGACTATACTGAGTTTAATTTCGATTATGAATTATCAAATTCAGAAGAAGAAGATAATTCAAAAATTGTTAAGAGAAAGAATATTAGTATGAAACCAATGGATGAAGAAGAAGCAATTCTTCAAGCAGAATTATTAAATCATGATTTCTTTGTATTTAAGAATGTTGATGAAGAATGTGTATCTGTAATCTACAAAAGAAAAGATTGTAATTACGGGATTATTAATGTAAAATAGATAAACAAGTAGTTTATCTTTTTTTATGTAAAAAAGTCTCTTTTGTATAAAAATTAAGTTTTGCAATTAGAGAAAAAAAACACTATGAACAAAATTTTATTCCTATTTAATGAAATGATATTTTTGTTGAATAACAAACTTTTTAATAAAAAAAGAAGCAAAATAACAAAAAAGATACAATAAAAAAGGCTATAGTGCTAATAAAATATAGATATTAACTAAATATTTATGTTATAATAATCAATATCGGGAGGAATACACATTATGGGATTATTTAGAAAATTAATTGACTCAGAATATAAAGAATTAAAAAGATTTGAGAAAATAGCTAATCAAATAGATGCATTAAGCGATGAAATGGAAGCACTATCTGATGAAGAATTAAAAAACAAAACAGTTGAGTTTAAAAAACAATTAGCTAGTGGAGATACTTTGGAAGATATCTTAGTACCAGCTTTTGCAACAGTTAGAGAAGCTGCAAGAAGAGTTATTGGAGAAAAACCATACTTAGTTCAAATTATTGGTGGTTTAGCTATTCATTATGGTAATATTGCTGAAATGAAAACAGGTGAAGGTAAAACTTTAACAGAAACAATGCCAGCATATTTAAATGCACTTGAAGGAAAAGGAGTTCATATTGTTACAGTTAACGACTTCTTAGCAAAACGTGACTCTGAATGGATGGGAAATATATTTAGATTCTTAGGATTAACTGTTGGTCTTAATATGAGAGAACTAAATCCAAGAGAAAAACAAGAAGCATATAATTGTGATATCACTTATTCAACAAATAATGAAATAGGTTTTGATTACTTAAGAGACAATATGGTTGTAAAAAAAGAAGATCGTGTTCAAAGACCTTTAAACTTCTGTATCGTTGATGAAGTTGACTCAATTTTAATTGATGAAGCAAGAACTCCTTTAATTATTAGTGGAGGAAAGGTAAACTCTGCTAACTTATATAAAGAAGCAGATCGTGCAGTTAAAAGACTTAAAGAAAATGAAGATTATACAGTTGATGAAAAAACAAAGAATGCTTCATTAACTGAAGAAGGTAGTAAAAAGATTGAATCTATATTTGGATTAAGTAATTTATATGATATGGATAATTCAATGTTAGTACATCATATAAACCAAGCTCTAAAAGCTAACTATGGATTTAAATTAAATGTTGACTATATTATTGAAGATGATGCAATTATTATCGTTGATCAATTTACTGGAAGATTAATGCATGGTAGACAATTTTCTGATGGATTACATCAAGCTTTAGAAGCTAAAGAAGGTGTAACTATTAATGAAGAAACTAGAACAATGGCTACTATTACATTCCAAAATTTATTTAGAATGTATAACAAACTATCTGGTATGACAGGTACAGCAAAAACAGAAGAAGAAGAATTTAGAAATATCTATAATATGTATGTAATTCAAATTCCTACAAACAAGCCTGTAATCAGAGAAGATTTAGCTGATTTAGTATATGCAACTGAGAAAGGTAAATATCAAGCAATTATTAATGTTATTAAAGAAATACATGCTACAGGACGACCTATACTAGTTGGTACTATCTCTGTAGAATCAAATGAAAAGTTAAGTTCTTTACTAAAAAAAGAAGGATTAAAACACGAAGTATTAAATGCTAAAAATCATGAAAGAGAAGCAGAAATCATAGCACATGCTGGAGAAAAGAATGCTATTACAATAGCAACTAATATGGCTGGTCGTGGTACAGACATTAAACTTGGTGAAGGTGTTAAAGAACTTGGTGGTTTATGTGTAATTGGTACAGAAAGACACGAATCTCGTCGTATTGACAATCAATTACGTGGACGTGCTGGTCGTCAAGGAGATCCAGGTATGTCTCAATTCTTCGTATCATTTGATGATGATTTAATGAGGAGATTTGGTACTGATAAGATTAAACAATTATTAATAAATGTAGGATTTACTGATGAACAATCAATTCGTTCTAAAACATTTACAAGAAGTATTGAAACTGCTCAAAAAAAAGTTGAAGGTAATAACTTTGATATGAGAAAGTCATTACTTGATTACGATAATGTTATGAATGAACAAAGAGAAATCATTTATTCAAGAAGAAATGAAATTCTTGAACAAGATAATATTTCTGAAAGAACTAAAGAAACATTTGGAAATGCTATTGCTGATTTAGTTAATAATCATATTGAACCAGAAGGCTACTTAACAGAACATGATAAAAGCGAAATAGTAGAATATGTTAATACAAACTTAGTTAAAAAATCTAATATTGAAGTTAGTGAAATAATAGACATGAAGAAAGAAGACGAAATAATTAATTATTTAACTGATATAGTAGTAAAAGATTATGATGAAAAGATGTCTGAAGTGCCAGAAGCTATTAAAAATGAATTTGAAAAAGCTATTGCATTAAGAGTTATAGATAATTCATGGGTAGAACATATCAGTGCTATGGAACATTTAAGAGAAGGTATTGGTCTACGTGGTTATGGTCAATCTAACCCATTGCAAGCATATACAATGGAAGGTTATGATTTATTTGACAGATTAATGCAAAATATTGAATCACAAATTTCAGTATTCTTACTTAAAGCAGAAATAACTCAAAACACAGAAAGAAAACAAAGTGTAAGAGGTAATGCTGGAGATGGAAAATATAAAGTAAAAAGAGATCCTAAAAGAGTAAAAAAAATAGGAAGAAATGATTTATGTCCATGTGGCTCAGGGAAAAAATATAAACAATGCTGTGGTAAGTAATAGGTTTTATAAAGGTTTGCGAGGATTTTGACCACGCGAATTTTGACCAAAAACTACGATTTGACCACAATTTGACCACATAAATTTTGTGTTGTGGTCAAAATTAATCAATGAATGTGATAAATGTTAGAAAGATGTCATCAAACGATGATATCTTTTTGTTTGCTTACAGGAAGGAGTAAAAGTATGGTAAGTGTTAGAAAGAGAGGAAAGTTTATAAAGATAAATAAATCTGGTAAACATGAATTAACTATCTATGATGATGGGTATATTTTTGATAAAAAAGAAAAAAACTATTTTTGAAGAAAACATCTGTATATGAAAGTAACAATATTGTATTATTCAATCAAATAACTGATTTAATATTTTCTTAGAGTAATGTAAAACATCCGCCTGAGCATTTAGATGATATAATCTCAGAAATTAATCGTTTAAAATCTAGTAGAAAATTATCAAGTATCATTGAAAACAAAGGACAGAATGCCATTGTAGAATATTTAATTAATAAGTTTTCTTTATAAGTAGTAATTAATTAACTCAATTGCTTTCTTTTTTGCCTAAAAATCGTAGTTTAGACACTCTTTTTATGATATAATTTTATGTGAAAAGTTAAATAGAGGGGTAATGAATAGAGAAAGAGAAGAACTTGATAAGATAATAAGTGAATAAACCCTAAATAAAAATGAGACATATTTTTTTATTCAAAAATCATTTGGTATCAGCTATACTTCCTCCTATGAATATGTTTACTCCAACTAATGATAGACAAGAGAAAAAGAATAAGGTTATTGATCGTTTACTAGAGTTTTTTGATAAGTTCTTTAGTATATCTAATACTAAACTATAATAATTTATAGCTGTATAATAATACCATAATTTTTATATGTAATGTAATTTATAGTATTTAGAATGCAAAAGTGAGGATGATGATTAAGTGTTTTTTTTAAAATTATGTAATTTAATTAAGAAACATATATTACTAACAGTATTTTTTATAATGATAGTTGTAAGTATTTTTGTAGTTATTTTAATTAAAAATGGTGTTTTAGATTTAGATAATTCAAATAGAGAAAATGAGCAAACTAGTACTTCTTTACTTGATGGTAAATATAGTTGTTAATTGATGTATAATGGAAAAAATTTGAATGACGAAAAAACAATAAAAGAATGGATAAATAAGTTATCAACTTTTGATAGTTCTCTAGACTATAATAAAATTGATTTTGAAGAATTAAAAGTTGGTATATTTGATGAGTTTGGAAGCTCATATATTATGAAAGAAAATGGTGTTGTAAAATTATTCTTGATTAACGATGGCAATATAAATGAATATATTTCATATAGTATTGATAATAATTCATTTAATATTAATAAAGAATTATATAATAATGAAGATAGTGGAGCATTGAATTCAATAGAAAGAATATTTGATAATTCAATTACTGTAAGTCAAACAAATAATAGTTTTTCCTATAATAATTTTGGTTTTGTTTTTATTGCACCATCTTTATATAATATTGCATTACAGGAAAGTAATAAAAATCCTAATAATGATATTGATCTAAAAAAAATTTGGGAAAATATCGACTATAAAAAGTATACTGAACTAGGTGATTTGGTTTGTGATACTTCAGTTTCTATTAATACAATTCAAGAAACTAACGCTACTAATAATGTTAATAAGTATGTTGGAAAGTATATAGGTTCTGGGGAGGGATTGGCCTCATATTCTTACATTGATTTATGGGATAATGGAGAAGCTTATTTAAATATTAATAATTGTAGAGGTTGGTCATTATATAAAGGAAAATATAAAATAAATAAGAATGAATATTCTGATGAAGATGTTATTGTTATAAATTCATTTTTTATAATCGATGGGGAGATATTAAATATGCCTGAAAAAATGACTTTTCATGCAAAAGAAAACAAATTATTTACTTTAATTGGATACGTAGATACTAATAGATTTGATTGTGCTGTAGATACTGATTTTATAAAACGATAAATTAATAAAAAAGGAACTTAAGAAGCGATAGCGTTAAGAGAAAAATAAATCCTCCTTTGATATAATAGGATATGGTCTGCCAACCAAATCTAAAATCAAGGGAGGATTTATTTTATGAGAAGAAAAAACGATGATGAAAGTTCCTTATCTCATACAAGATGGAATTGTTAATATCACATAGTCTTCACACCAAAATATCGAAGAAAAGCAATATATAAAAAGTTGCGTCGAGATATAGGCGTATATTTAAGAAGACTATGTGATTATAAGGGAGTTGAAATAATAGAAACTCAAGCATGCCCAGATCATATACATATGTTAGTGAAGATTCCACCTAAAATAAGTGTATCATCATTAATGGGATATTTAAAGGGAAAAAGTTCATTAATTTACTAAATACATTATACGTGATATAATTGTCATAATGTGGGGTAATGATATGAAGAATACAGGATTAAAAAAATACGAAAATGCTACAGTAGAAAATTTTACAACAAAATTTGGAATGGAATTAAGAAAACTATTTAATCCAATTTGGAGAAATATATTAAAGGTTGCAATTCATAAAAAAGTTCATATAGAACAATATCCAAAACTTGATAAAGATAAAAATTATATATTTGTTTGTAATCATTCTTTTGATGAAGATGTTATTTCAATTTTAAGAACTTTAGATAGAAATGCTTATGTATTAAATGGATCTACTGATCAAACAGAACATAATCCTGCTTTTTTAGCATTATGGGCAAACGGGATGGTTTATGTAAATAGAAAAAATGAATCAAGTAGAAAATCTGCTGTTAATAAAATGAATAGAGTATTAAAAAATGGAAACAGTGTAATGTTATTTGCTGAAGGAGGATATAATAATTCTGAAAACAAATTAATTTTACCTTTATTTAATAGTCCATACATAATGTCTGCTGAAAATAATATTGAGGTAGTTCCGGTAATTGCTTTTAATGAATTTGGAAGTGATGATATATATTTACGAGCTGGAGATCCTATAAAGCTTTATGAATATGAAAAATATGAAGCAGGACAAGTATTAAGAGATCAAATGGCTTCAATTCTTTATGAAATCATTATTAAACATACAGAATTAAAATCTAGAAAAAAACTTTTTCAAGAAGTTAGAGAAGTTGTATATAAGGAAGCTGCTAAAAAAGGAGATACAACTTATTTAGAAAAACTACCAAATGATTTAAGAGATTATTATATGGAAATGAGAAAACTTGTTTACCAAAGTCAAGAATGGCATGATGACGTATGGGATGAAGAAATTACTGTTTATTCTGGGCATGGAGTAACTACACCTCAAGAAGCTTTTTGCTATATTGATAACATAAAAGTCACAAAAGAAAATGCTGCTACATTAGCTAATGCAATTATTAGAAGAGAAGATGATAAACATTATGATTTGGTAAATTATATGAGTGAAAATATGCCAAAAAGTGGAAAAAGGAGGTAAACATGCAATTAGAATATCAAATTCCATTAGTATCGTTGATATTTATAGTTTTAATTAGTGTTGTTTATTTTTTAAAAAAGAAAGTAAAATTAATTGAAAATATTCCGTATCAAATTGTATTAATATTCTCATCTGTTTTTGCTATATTTGATACTATATTACATGTAATTAGTTCATATAATGACGATGTTTCTATAATGAATTATTTTAAATTTATTTCTTTTTCAAATAAATTATTATCTTTATTCTTTATAATAATTTTTAGTTCAATTTTAATTTATGTTTTATTAATTTCTTACAAAAAGGAAACAATAAAAAAATTATCCATACCAATTATTTCTTATAATATTATATCAATTATTATTTTACATTTTTTAGATGTAAAAATAATAGTAACAGAAACAGCAAGAAATGTTGAAGGATCTGCAATTTCCTTTGGTTATATTTCAGTATTTATATTATTATCAATAGCTGGGATAATAAACTTAATTAATTATAAAAAGAATGATAAAAGATATTTAGCAATATTTTTCATATTATTTATGATTATAATATTATATTTTATAACTATATTCTTTAAAGGATTTATTATATATGATCTTATATTAGCTTTGATTTGTTATATAATGTATTTTACAATAGAAAATCCAGATATGAAAATGTTAAATGAGGTAACTTTAGCCAAAAATCAAGCAGAACGTGCAAATAGAGCAAAATCAGATTTTTTATCAAGCATGTCTCACGAAATAAGAACACCATTAAATGCTATTGTTGGTTTATCGGAAGATACATTAACTTATAAAGATAAATTACCTGGAGAGGTTGTAGAAAATTCAAAAGATATTCTAAATGCTTCTCAAACTTTATTAGAAATTGTAGGAAATATTCTCGATATAAATAAAATTGAATCTGAAAAAATGGAACTAGTTAATAATCCATATAATTTTAGAGATGAAATAACTAATATGTGTAAGGTAACACAAACAAGAATTGGAGAAAAAAATATCCAATTTACATTAAATATTGCTAATGATGTGCCATTTGAATTAGTTGGTGACAAAGTACATGTTAAAGAAATTATAAATAATCTATTAACTAATGCGATTAAATATACTGATCAAGGACAAATAAATTTAAATATTAAATGTATAAATGATATTAAAAAAAGTATTTCTAATTTAATTATTACTTGTCAAGATACTGGTAGAGGAATTAAAGCAGATCATATTGAAAGATTATTTAGCAAATTTGATAGATTAGATGTTGAAAGAAATACAACAACAGAAGGAACAGGATTAGGACTTGCTATTACGAAATCATTAGTTGAAATGATGGGTGGAAAAATAAATGTCCAATCACAATTTGGTAAAGGATCAATATTTATGGTGCAGATACCACAAAGGATTAGTAAATTAACAAAGCCATTGACTGAAAAAGAGTTATCTGATACTGCTTCTCGTATTTACAATAATCAAAATGTTAATAAAAATTCAGTATCATATGAAGGCAAAAAGGTATTAATAGTAGACGATAATGAATTAAATATTAAGGTAGCAGCTAGAGCACTAAAAGACTTTAATTTTGTATTAGATGAATGTTATGATGGACAACAATGTTTAGATAAAATTAATCAAGGTAATAAATATGACTTAATATTAATGGATATAATGATGCCAAATATGAGTGGAGAAACTTGTATTGCTGAATTAAAGAAAAATCCTACATTTAATACACCAGTAATTGCCTTAACTGCTGATGCAATTGCAGGAGCTAAAGAAAAATATATGAGTGAAGGATTTACTGATTATATTGCAAAACCATTTAGTAAAGATCAAATAAAAGAAAAATTAGAAAAAGTATTTGCGCCTACAAATGATATTTCAGAACAATCTAAAAGGGAAGAAAAAATAGATTGGAATACTGTTCCAGTATATTCAGTTGTTGGTAATCAAGAAAAAATAAATAATATTGAAATACTAGATAAATCAAACGAAATAACTAATTATGATGAACAATATTTATTAAATAATGGTATTGATTATAAAAAAGGATTAGATTTACTTGGAGATATAGAAACATATAAAGATATGTTGTCTGATTGGTATAAAGAATGTTACAAAAAATTTGATGATATGAAATTATTTAAAACAAACCATGATATGCCAAATTATGCCATAGCTGTTCATGCCTTAAAAAGTGACTCAAAATATTTTGGTTTTGATAAATTAGCTGAAATATCATATGAACATGAAATGAAATCTAAAGAAGCAGATGAAGAATACGTAAATGATAACTTCGAAGAACTTGAAAGAGAGTTCATTAGAGTTACATCAGTAGTTGAGAAATTTTTAAATAAATAATAAAGATGATTTACGAATTTTATATAAAGTTGTAATCATCTTTTTATGTATGCAAAATATAAGGTTGTATACAAACCCACTTGCTAAGTGAATAATAAAGAGTATAGTATAGATAATATTAATAAAATAAAAAAATTTGAAACATTTAAAATCATTTTGTAGTATAATATTTGACAACTTTTAGTAATGAAAAGAATTCTGTTAAAAAATTGTATTATCAAAATTGCATAAAAATGTAGTAAAAAAACTAAGGAGGAGTCATGAATAATTTAGAGGAATACATATTTGAATTAGAAGAAGATTTAAAATCAATACCTGAATTATCAGAAATCGAACTTATTAGATATGTATATTTAAATCTTGGTAGTAGAATGTCCTTTGATGAAACTTTTAGACCATTTGGAAACAGTAAAACAAGACAAAATATGTATAAATATCATTCTAGATCAGAAAAAGATTTAGAGAAATGTATGAAAAATAATAAAGTAATTTGTAAGTCATTATCATATATTTTAGAATATGTTCTAAAAAGATTTGGTGTAGATATAAAAACTATTGTTGATTATGACGATAGAAGTAACTGTCCACATGTTTATAATTATATTAACCAAAAAAATGGTATATCTTATGTAGTTGACCTTCAAGAGGATTTATATAATATTCAGGCACATTATCTTCCCAAAAACTTTGGTATTAATTCAATTAAAGAAATGAAATATATAATTAGTAGATTTGACCAAGAACAAATAGATAGAAAATTAGGGTATATTTCAAATGATAATTACTATGCGGATGAGTATCTATATTTATTACGTTTGACTTCAGACTTTATTGATAATTTTGGAGATAAAGTAAAATTTATTTTGGAGAATATTGATATGTATAGTATTGAAAATATGGGATATATAGATCTTCAATGGCATCATAAAACTATTTTGGAATATTTTTTTGATAAGAAAGATTTTAGTTATGATGATTCTACAGGAATAATTAGAATGATAGATTGTTACAAATATGTCAATGGAGTTAGAAAATACATTAATTGTATCGCTATTCAAAACAAAGGTGAAACCGAAATATATTTATATAATAGAAAAAAATCACGATATTCTAAAATAAATATAGATTATTTTGCAAATGCTGTTAAAAATGGCTTAATAATTCACAATTGTTCAGTTCCAGGATTAAGGAAGGTATTAAAAAAGAACCTAAATTAATTGATAGATAACATCATTCTTTATATTTAATATCTTTTACACTAGGGCCTTTAATGCATTCCCCATCTATAGAAAAACGGGAACTATGGCAAGGGCAATCCCAAGTTTTTTCTTTTTTATTAAAAATAAGACTACAACCAAAATGAGGACAAGTAGTATAAACAATATGTTCTTTTTTATATTTGTCTGTATAAATCGCAACACTTTTCCCGTTTATAGTTTTGAATTGTAAATTTTCAGAATACCAGCTTTTCTTTTTCTTTTTACTTCCTATAAATGCGACAACACTAATTGCCATATTATTAAAGAAACTTTTAAATTTATAAAAATTCATTCGCTTAATCTTAAATAATTTTTGATAATCATTTTTTATATTTAAAATAGTATCTGAAATAATTTTTGCTGCAAGAATTGCATTTGTCATACCCCATGTGTTAAAACCGGTTTCAATATATAAATTCTTTTTAATTTTACCTATATAAGGCAATCTGTCATCAGTAATAATATCTACATTTGACCACTCAGTTATAATATCTTCTTCTTTAATCTTGAATACTTTTTTTACATTATTAAAATTGTTTTCATCATTTTGCTTAATAGCTGTATTATGCGAACTTGCTAAACAGATTTTATAAATATTTTTTCCATCTTGGTAATAACGTAATGATAAACTAGGATTGGAAATGTTAATACAACTAAACTTATTATTCTTTTCTGTTTTACATGCAATGATGTATGATTTTTCGTTATATGATTTTAATGGAAGTAAAAATGGAATAACAAAAAAAGGGTAATGGCAGGCAACAATTACCTTCTTAGCAACAATTGTGTGTTTTTCCGTATAACAATAATATTTATTGTTTTGATATTTAATACTTATTACTCTAGTATTTTCATAAATTTGTTTATCTTTTAAAATTCTTTTTAATTGATTTAAATATTTAATAGGATTAAAAACATAAGTGTCAGAAACGGCAATAGAATATTTAGATGGTATTTCTAAAGGTAGTGATTTTTCTTCAACAAAAACTTTTTGACTTTCTAAAAATTCTTTCTCTTGTTTTAGTTTTTTTATTTCCTTTTCTTTATTCGTAAAAATAAAGGAGTCAACTTGTTCTAAATCACATTTTATTTTTTCTTTTTGGATTATTTCTTTTATTAAAGAAATGGCATATTTTTGACTATTTAAATAACTTATTGCTGTTTCCTTATGAATATTTTTTTTAATAATTGTATATATAGATCCTTGTAAATAATTTAATTTTCCTGTTGTGTTTTTAGTAACACCACTTCCAATATAATTTGCATCAACTAAGCAGACTGAAGGTAAATCTTTTAAATAATAAAGAGTTGTTAATCCAGCTAATCCACCACCTATTATTAATGTATCAACTTCAATTGAATTAGCTAAACTTTTAAAAGAAAAATTGTCTAAATAGTTTTCCCATAAGCTCATTTTTTTCACCATTTATAATATACCCAAAGAAAAGAAAGACATACAAAATATGTTATTCTAATATAAGGTATTAAACTATGTTATAATATAATAAAGAAGGTATTAAAATGAAAAAAATTTATCAAATATTAATTATATTACTATTATTATTTAGTATTAGTTCATGTAGCAATAAAGAACAAATAAATAATAATAATAATAATAAAGAAACATATCAAACACAAAGTAATAATAAAGAAGAAAATAGTAATAATTCAATTAATAACTCAACTACTTCAAATCCTAAAAATAACTTTGTAAGTTATAATGGTAATTTAAAAGTAAAAGGTACTAGTATAGTAAATCAATATGATGAAGAGATTCAATTAAAAGGAATAAGTTCTCATGGTTTACAATGGTATGGAGATTATATTAATGAAAATAATATTAAAATACTTAGAGATGAATGGAATAGTAATGTATTTAGAATAGCAATGTATACTGCAGAAAATGGATATATTCAAAATAAAAATATAAGAGAAACACTAATAGAAAAAATAGATTTGTTAATAAGCATGGATATGTATGTTATAATTGATTGGCATATTCTTAGTGATGGAAATCCATTAACTTATGTTAGAGAATCTAAAGAATTCTTTGATTTTATAAGTAAGAAATATGCTGATGTTCCTAATGTAATTTATGAAATATGTAATGAACCAAATGGAGCAGATTGGAATAATCATATTAAACCATATGCTGATCAAGTTATACCAGTTATAAGAAAAAATAGTCAAAAATCGATAATTATTGTTGGAACAAATACTTGGTGTCAGGATATATTAGAACCTATTAATAATCGTATTAATGATGAAAATGTTATGTATGCTGTTCATTTTTATGCTGGAACTCATACAAATTGGTTAAGAGATAGAGTAAGCCAAGCTTTAAATTCTGGGTTGCCCATCTTTGTATCTGAATGGGGAACAAGTAAAGCAGATGGTAACGGTGGAGTATTTACTGATGAAGCACAAAAATGGATAGATTTTATGAAAGAAAATAATATTAGTTGGTGTAATTGGTCTTTATCAGATAAGAATGAAACATCAGCCTTATTAAAACCAGGAGCTGGAGTTAATGGTATAAACTTATTATCAGAAAGTGGAGAGTTTGTCAAAAAAGCAATTTTAAAATAAATCATTAAGGAAAAAACTTAGATATAAAGTAAAAGAAAGGATAAAATTATGAAAACAGATAAAAATATTTTTATTGCCTTTTTATTAAATACATCATTTTCTATATTTGAACTAATTGGTGGAATGATAACAAATAGTGTAGCAATATTTTCAGATGCATTTCACGATTTTGGTGATGCTTTAAGTATTGGTATATCATTATTATTAGAAAAAAAGTCCCAAAAAAAACCAGACAAGACCTATACTTATGGTTATAAAAGATATTCTGTAATAGGTGCCTTTATAACAACTACTGTTCTTATAGTTGGATCAGTACTAGTAATAGTTGGTGGAATTAGTAGAATTATAAATCCTATAACAATTAATTATAATAAAATGATAATATTTGCTATCTTTGGAGTGGTAATTAATTATATAGCTGCTTATTTTACTAAAGATGGAGATTCTGTTAATCAAAAAGCAGTTAATCTTCATATGTTAGAAGATGTTTTGGGCTGGCTTGTTATATTAATTGGTTCTATTATAATGAGATTTACAGATATCGTAATAATTGATTCGATTATGTCAATTGGAGTAGCATTATTTATCTTTATCAATGCTATAAGAAACTTTAAGGATATTTTAAATGTTTTTTTGGAAAAAACTCCAAATAATATTTCTTTAGAAGAAATCATTAATCATTTAAATGAAATAAAAGATATAATCGAAGTTCACCATCTTCATATTTGGAGTATGGATGGTATAAATAACTATGCAACAATGCATGTTGTAACTAACTCTAAAGACATTGAAGAACTTAAAAAAAGTATTAGAGAAGAAATGCATGAGCATAATATAAGTCATATTACAATTGAAATAGAATCAGAAAAAGATTATTGTGATGAAAAAGAATGTGTAATTAAAGATATACATCCTAGTCATTCTCATCATCATTATCATCATTAAGTTATATTTATGAAAGTTAAACAATTAAAATCACATTTTGAATAAAAATTAGGATTTGAATAAATTAAAAATATTTAATGTAGGTGAAATTATGGAATTATATGAATTAAACAAAAAGAAAGAACTATTTCAAGAAAGATTAGAATCTTTAGGGAGGTCTCTTTGACACAACTACCAAAGAAAGAATTATAAAAGAATATGAAGATGAAATGTCAAAAGAAAATTTTTGGAATGATATAGATCACGCCAATAAAATAAGTAGTTCTTTAAATGCTATAAAAAAAGAATTAAAGAATTATAATGAACTTAAAGATGAAATTGAATTATATAACGAATATATTTTCTTATATAAAGATAATATAAGTAAAGATTTAGATAGTGAAATTACTTCTTTGGATTTATCTATTACTAATCGCTTAAAAGAATTAGAAATAAATACAATGTTAAATGGAGAGTTCGATAAAGAAGATTGTTATTTAGAAATTCATCCAGGGGCAGGCGGTACAGAATCATGTGACTGGGCTGATATGCTTCTACGTATGTATACAAGATTTTGTGAAAAAAACAATTACAAGTACACTATTTTAGATAAACAAGATGGAGATGAAGCAGGTATTAAATCAGTAACTTTAGAAATAAAAGGTTACTACGCTTATGGATATTTTAAATGTGAAAAAGGTGTTCATCGTTTAGTTAGAATATCTCCGTTTGATACCAATAAAAGAAGACATACATCATTTGCATCAGTTACTATAACTCCTAAAATAAATCAAGATATAGATATTGAAATAAATGAGAAAGATTTAAAAATAGATGTTTATCGTTCTTCAGGTAATGGTGGACAAGGTGTTAATACAACTGACTCAGCAGTACGTATAACACATATACCTTCAAAAATAGTTGTAACTTGTCAAAATGAAAGAAGCCAAATTCAGAATAAAGAACAATGTATGAAAATGTTAAAAAATAAATTATATCAATTAGAATATGAACGTCAGCAAAATACTCTTAATGAAATGAAAGATGCTAGTGACAGTATAAATTTTGGAAGCCAAGTAAGAAGCTATGTATTAGAACCATATACAATGGTTAAAGATAATCGTTCTAAATATGAAACTACTGAAGCAAATAAAGTACTTGATGGTGATATTCTTCCATTTATGGAATCAATTCTAAAAATGTAACTATAAACTAAGATAAAAATTTGATATACTTATTATGATAGGGTTGAAGTAATATGACAAAATTAAAAATGAGTATCGTAAAAAACTTTAATTTAGTAATTGGTATACTACTTGTTAGTATTGCTTTTAATCTGTTTTTATCACCAAATGATTTAGCAGCTGGTGGAATAGGTGGACTTGCTCTCATATTTAATAGGATCTATGGAGGAAATGTTTCAACTTTTATTTTAATTGCTAATATCATTTTAATCGTAATTAGTTATTTCTTGCTTGGTTGGAAACAAACGTCCCGTACTATTTTAGGTTCTATCTTATTTCCTATCTTTGTTAATTTAACTAAAGACATTTCAAATTATATTGATATTTATGAAGCAGATTTGTTTGTTAAAGCTTTATTTGGTGGTGTAATATCTGGATATGGCTATGGTATAATTTTTAAATATGGATATACTTCAGGTGGAACAGATATCATTGATCAATTAGTTACAAAGTATTATAAAGTATCTATGAGTACATCAATAATTGTTGTTGATGGTTTAATAGTAGCACTAGGTGGTATAACTTTTGGATTAGAAAATATGATTTATTCAGCTATTGTTTTAGTATTAATTAGTATCTATAGTAATAAATCGATGATTGGTATGAATGATTATAAATCTTTTTATATAACAACTGATAAAATTGATGAGATAAAAGACTATTTAATTAATACTTTTCATTATGATGTAACCATTCTTGATGGTGAAGGTGGTTACTCGAAAGAAAAAAGAAAGATAATAATGTGTGTTATCAGAACTAGCGATTATTATGTCATAAATAAAGGCTTAAAGATAATTGATCCAGATGCCTTTGTAATTATCTCAAATTCTTATGAAGCTATTAATCATGGACATAAACAATAAGGATTGCTTATTGTTTTGTTTTTAGGTAAAATACAACAAAAAGGAAGAGATGCCTATGAAGGATGTACTTAATAATTTAAAAATAATTACTCCTACTGATAAAATGATCGTAGGTGTATCTGGCGGTGAAGATTCAATGTGTTTGCTTCACTTTTTGCTAAATAATTTTAATAAAAAAAATATTATCGTTGCTCATGTTAATCATAATATAAGAAGTGCTAGTGCTAGTGAATTAGAATTTGTAAAAAGTTATTGTGAAAATAATGGGGTAATCTTTGAATCGACTATTTTACCAAATGATAAGATATACAGTGAAAGTAAATTAAGAACAATGCGTTATGATTTTTTTTCTAGTCTTATTACAAAATATAAGGCCTCTTATTTATTAACTGCTCATCATGGTGATGATTTAATGGAAACTATTTTAATGCGTTTGACAAGAGGTTCAACTTTAAAAGGATATGCAGGTATTAAAATTATAGATACAAAAGATAATTATCATATTCTAAGACCTTTATTAAATATTTCTAAAGAAATGATATCTAATTATATTAAAGAACATAATATACCTTTTGTTCTAGATGAGAGTAATGAATCTGATAAATATACAAGAAATAGATATCGTCATCATATTATTCCTGAATTAAAAAAGGAAAATAAAGATATACATAAAAAATATCTTAGTTTCAGCAAAGAATTATTAGATTATTATGAATTAGTTGATAATTTAGTTGAAAAAGATATTAAAGAAAATGGGTGCTCCAAATATAATTTAACTGATTTTAATAAAAAAAACACTTTATTACAAAAGAAAATTATTGAAAAAATACTCTATTATAATTATGGTAATGATATTAGTGTTTTAACGAGTAAACATGTTGAAGAAATTCAAAATATTATTGTAAAATCAGGCAATAGTGAAATCCATCTACCATTAAATAAAAAAGCCGTTAAAGAGTATAATTATTTATCTATTGTTGAAAATAGAATTAATAAGAAATATATTAATGAAGTTTTTAATAATTATTACGAAAATGAAGATTTTGTACTTGAAACATTACAAAGTTCTATTGTAAATTCGAACTATATTATTAAATTAAACAGCCAAGACATAACATTACCAATTCATATTCGCAGTATTAAAGATGGAGATAAAATGGTTGTTAAAAATCTAAAAGGTCATAAAAAGATTAAAGATATTATAATTGATAGTAAGATTCCTAAATCAAAAAGAGAAAAATTAATTGTTCTAATTGATAACAATGATACTATTTTATGGTTGCCTGGAATAAAAAAATCACAATTTGATAAATCAAAAGCAGAAAAGTATGATATAATTATCAAGTACAGCGAAAAAGTACAAACAAAGGAGAAATAATATGAATAAAAATAATGGATTAAAGAATGCAATGCCTTATATTATCTTAATTGCTATAATATGTGGAACATTATTCTTTTTCAATTTACAAAAATATGAAGTACATGAACTATCAACAGGAGAATTAATTAAAGAATTAGAAAATGAAAAAATTACTGAATTAACAATTACTCCAAGCAGTAATGATAGTGTTTATTATTTAGAAGGAAAACTTGAAGATTATGATAAAACTGAAAGTTTTAAAACAAAAGTGATTCCTGAAGAAATTGCAAGATTTACTGTCTATGCTAACGAATTAGATAAATATGAAACAAAAGCAGATCCAGGGCAAAGTACAATTTTGGTAATAATAATTAACTTATTACCAATCATAATTATTGTTGTAATGTCTTACATCTTATTTAGTAAGCTTGCTGGTGGAAATAATAAATCAATGGATTTCGGTAAAAGTAGAGCTCGCCTTAGTGAAGATGGTGGAACAGTTCGATTTACTGATGTAGCAGGACTTAAGGAAGAGAAAGAAGAAGTTGCTGAATTAATCGACTTCTTAAAGAATCCTAAAAAGTTCCAAAAGTTAGGTGCACGTATTCCTAAAGGTGTCTTATTAGTAGGTCCTCCAGGGACAGGTAAAACATTACTAGCTAAAGCTGTAGCTGGAGAAGCAAACGTACCATTTTATTATATAAGTGGTTCAGATTTTGTTGAATTATTCGTAGGTGTTGGAGCATCTCGTGTAAGAGATATGTTTAAACAAGCAAAACAAAGTGCACCATGTCTAATCTTTATTGATGAAATTGATGCTGTTGGTCGTCAAAGAGGTACAGGTTTAGGTGGTGGACATGATGAACGTGAACAAACATTAAACCAATTATTAACTGAAATGGATGGCTTTGGTGCTAATGAAGGTATAATTATTATTGCTGCAACTAACCGTCCTGATGTTTTAGATCCTGCTTTATTAAGACCAGGAAGATTTGATAGACAAGTAACAGTTAATTTACCAGATGCTAACGAAAGAGAAGAAATCTTAGGAGTTCATTCTAAAAATAAGAAATTTGACTCAACTGTTAATATAAAGAACTTAAGTCAAAGAACTCCAGGATTTAGTGGAGCAGACTTAGAAAATTTACTTAATGAAGCAGCCTTACTTGCTGTAAGAAGAAATAAAGATACTATATCAATGGATGAAATAGATGAAGCTACTGATCGTGTAATGCTTGGACCTGCTAAGACAAGTCGTAAGATTACTGAAAAAGAGAAAAGATTAGTAAGTATTCATGAAGCTGGGCATGCTGTTATTGGTATAAAGCTAACTGATGCTCAAGAAGTTCATAAAATAACAATCATTCCAAGAGGAATGGCTGGTGGATATACAATGATGTTACCTAAAGAAGAAAAAATTGGTATTATGACTAAGGATGAATTAACTTCTCAAATAATTGGTTTATTAGGAGGTCGTGTATCAGAAGAATTATTCTTTGGAGAAATTACTACTGGTGCTTCTGATGATTTTAAAAGAGCAACAAGAATTGCTAGAAGTATGGTAACTGAATATGGTATGAGTGATTTAGGACCAATGCAACTTGAAGAAAAAAGTGATGGTGGAGTCTTCTTAGGAAGAGACTATGCTAAGTCGAAGAATTTTTCTGATCAAGTGGCACTTGAAATAGATAAAGAAGTAAGAAAAATTATAGACAATTGCTACGCTGAAGCTAAAAAGATTTTAAAGAAAAATGAAGATTTAGTTAAAAAGATTAGTGAAGCTTTGTGCAAATATGAAACATTAACTAAAGAACAAATTGAATGTATCGTTGAAACTGGAGATATTTGTCCGGTTGAACCTGAATCAAGTAATGAGCCTACTTTACTAAAATTAAAGGAAATGGCTAAAAGCAAAGGAATTAAAGGCTATACAAAAATGACAAAAGAAGAACTACTTGATAAATTAAAAGACGATATAAAATAAAAAATGCAAATTTTTGCATTTTTTTAATGGAGTCAATCATAAAAAATATGGTTAATTTAAGCCCCAGAATTTGTCGATATAAAATCTGCTTATATTCTTAAACTATAAGAATATAAGAATATAATTATTTTGTGCATTATTTAATAAAGAAAGGAAAAGAAAACAAGAGTTTGCTTTATATTTTTTCTTTCAAAAAAGCATTAAAAAACTTGTTAAACATTAATTAAAATGATACCGATTTATAATATAGATAACAAACAAAGGT
>JBJEDY010000075.1:0-24938 GCA_051872535.1 Bacilli bacterium
ATCAGACTTATTGCAGTTTTTCTTAATAAAACGGAATTTCAAATGAAAATTAGCGGAGTTTTTGATTTCTAATAATTTATACTTTCAAATATTTATTTTCTATATTATAATGGTATTGTTAGGGTGGTGTTGGGATAATGCAGTATAGTTTCCATAATGAAAAAGATAATGTTGATGTAGTTTTATCAGATACATTGGTAGATTTAGTTTATGATACGCAAGTTGCTCAAGAAATTGGTTTACTTGGAGTAGCTTTGAAAATAAAAGAAATAGAACAAGAAAAAGAAATACAAGAATCTTTTAAAGATATAGTTGACTGGGTGAAGAAAAATGTTGTCGAATATAAATATGCAACTCAAATTGTAAATAGAATTACTTTTGCTTTAAAATATGGGATTTCTACTATTACAAAAAGTAATGATCAAAATCAGTCAATAAGTTTTGTTTTATCTAATAATGAGAATTATAAATTGTTTATTTCAAAAGAAAATGATGTTTTATCAGTTCAAACAGATGTTGCAAAAGGCAACAATAAATTATCAACAAGTATAGTAGTTAATTTAAATACTTTTGATGATGAAGGTAAAGAACTTCATTCTACTATTGAAGAAATAATCGTTGCGACAAGAGTTTATGAAGTTGATGGTAAAACATATAAAAGTATTGATTCCATACGAGAAAAAAGATTTTATCAAACTATTGATAAAATTAGCCACTCTATTAACGAAAAAACAGAAATTAAACAAATAATTAACAATCCTGAAATTGAAAATAACATTGATATATTAAAAGAACAACGACGTATTCTAACTAAATATCCTTGTAAAGATTCAAGTATAATTGCTTGTATATATAATGAATATAATAATATTAATGGCGTTAAGTCTAATAATAATATGTATTATCTATCTAGAAATAATAGTATTAATAGTTTAAGACTAGAAAATAATAATACAAAATGTCCTATAAGTTTAGAACAATATAAAGATGCTAGAAAAGGAATGTTAAATATTGAAGAATTAGTAGAAGGATTTGAAATAGAAAACTTTACACATGTTGCTAAAATACCCGATTTTTATAAAAATAAATACTTAAAAAAGAAAAAAAGCTAAAGCTTTTTTTTATGCAAATTTATAGTAACAAAAAAACACTTTTTAATTAAGTGTTTTTTTTGTTAAGCTATATCTTTAGTAGATTCTTCTACTTCATCTACTTCATTGTCATCAATGAATTTTTCTTCTAAGAATTCTGATGGTTCATCATCCATAAACTCTTTTTGAAGTTCCATTTGAATATCGCTATATTGTTTAGCACCTGTTCCAGCAGGAATAAGTTTACCAATAATAACATTTTCTTTTAGACCTCTTAAGTTATCAACTTTACCCTTAATAGCAGCTTCTGTAAGAACTCTTGTTGTTTCTTGGAATGAAGCAGCTGATAAGAATGAATCAGTTTCAAGAGATGATTTAGTAATACCTAACATTACAGGTCGTCCTGTAGCTGGTACTCCACCTTTTAAGATAACTGGTTTATTAGCTTCTGTGAATGTATGTAATGATACAGATAATCCTTCAACTAAATCAGTATCTCCACCATCTACTATCTTCATTTTATTAATCATACGGCGTACAATAACTTCAATATGTTTATCTGAGATATCAACACCTTGTGATTTATAAACTTTTTGAATTTCTTTTAGAATATATTGTTCAGCAGTAATTGGGTCAGTAACAGCTAACAATTCTTTTGGACTTACAGAACCTTCAGTTAATTGTTCACCTGCTATAACACTATCTCCTACTGCTACACGTAACTTCATATTGTAGTTAGTTACATGTTCACGAGATTCAACATCATTTTTGATAACAATTTTATGTTTTCCATTTGTTTCTTCAATACTTTCAACTGTACCAGCAATTTCTGCAATTGTTGCTTTTGCCTTTGGTATACGAGCTTCAAATAATTCTTCAACTCTTGGAAGACCTTGTGTAATATCGGCATCACCACCATGGGCAACTCCACCAGAGTGGAATGTACGCATTGTAAGCTGTGTACCTGGTTCACCAATTGATTGAGCAGCCATAATACCTACAGCTTCACCAGTTTCAACTAAGTTACCAGTAGCTAAGTTACGTCCATAACACTTTTGACATACACCATTTTCTGAACGACAAGTTAAGGCAGTTCTTATTTCTACTGATTTAATACCAGCTTTAATAATTTTTGCACATAAGCTTTCGTTAATAAATTCATTTTTATCACAAATTACTTCTTTTGTTTCTGGATTTATTACTTTTGTTGCAGTATATCTTCCTAAGATTCTTTCAGCAAGTGGTTCAATCATTGCTCCACTCTTCTCATCTACGAAGTCAGATACTACAACTCCACCAATTGCACCACAATCTTCTTCTTTAACAATAATATCTTGAGATACATCTACTAGACGTCTAGTTAAGTAACCAGAATCGGCAGTACGTAAAGCAGTATCGGCTGATCCTTTACGAGCACCATGTGTAGATAAGAAGAATTCTGATACACTTAATCCATCAATGAAGTTAGATTTTATTGGGATTTCAACTGGTTCACCATTTGGTTTTGCCATACATCCACGCATACCAGCAAGTTGTGTGAAGTTTCCAGCATTACCACGGGCACCTGAGTTCATCATCATGAAAATTGGATTTTTGTGATCACCTTCAGCAATTGATTTAAGTTCATCTTGGATATCATCTTTAGCTTTATTCCATGTGTTAATAACATTTGAAAATCTTTCTTCTTCTGTTATTAAACCACGTTTAAATTGTTTATTAATTTTATCAACTTTTTCTTGTGATTCTTCAATAATACGATCTTTTTCTTTACTTGATACGATATCAGCAGCAGATACAGTAATACCAGCAATTGTAGAATATTTAAATCCTAAATCTTTTAAGTTATCTAGCATTATTGAAGTTTCTGTTGTTTTATATCTTTTAAATACTTGAGCAATTATTTGTGATAATGTCTTTTTAACAAATGGATTTACTAAAGGCATTTCTTTAATTGCTTCTGGAATATTTGTTCCTGGTTCTAAGAAGAATTTACTTGGTGTAACACCTTCAATATTTTCTTTACTTCCTTCATTAATATAAGGGAATGAATCAGGTAATATTTCATTGAATATTAATTTACCAGCAGTAGTTACTAGGTATTTATTTTTTTGATCATCAGTAAATAATTTATATTTAAATGAATTTACTGGAATAGCAATTCTAGTATGAAGAGTAATTTCTCTTCTTTCATAAGCCATTAATGCTTCATTACTATTTTTATATACTTTACCTTCATGTTCTTCTCCTGCTTCTTCAATAGATAAGTAATAGTTACCTAAAACCATATCTTGAGAAGGAGTAACAATTGGTTTTCCATCTTTTGGATTTAAGATGTTGTTTGCACCTAACATAAGAATACGAGCTTCAGCTTTTGCTTCTTCGGATAATGGTACGTGAACAGCCATTTGGTCACCATCAAAGTCGGCATTAAATCCTGTACATACTAATGGATGTAATCTTATTGCTTTACCACCAACTAGACGAGGTTCAAAGGCTTGAATACCAAGTCTATGTAGAGTTGGAGCACGGTTTAACATTACTGGATGTTCTGTTATAACATCTTCAACAATATCCCATACACATTCATCATGAGCTTCAATTAATTTTTTTGCACCTTTAATATTATGAGCAAGTCCTCTTTCAACTAGGCCATGAATTACATGTGGTTTAAATAATTCTAGAGCCATATCTTTTGGAATACCACATTGATACATTTTTAAATTTGGTCCTACACAAATAACTGAACGACCAGAGTAGTCAACACGTTTTCCTAATAAGTTTTGTCTAAAACGTCCTTGTTTACCTTTTAGCATACTTGATAAAGATTTTAATGGACGATTTCCAGCAGCAGTGATACTTCTTCCACGACGACCATTATCAAATAAAGAGTCAACTGCTTCTTGAAGCATACGTTTTTCATTTTGAACGATGATTGTAGGAGCACCTAATTCTAATAATTTCTTTAAACGATTATTTCTATTAATAATTCTTCTATATAAATCATTTAAATCAGATGTTGCAAATCTTCCACCATCTAATTGAATCATTGGTCTTAATTCTGGTGGAATTACTGGAAGTGCATCTAAAATCATCCATTCTGGACGATTTCCAGATTCTTGGAATGATACTAAGCAGTCTAAACGTTTAACTAAACGAATTCTCTTTTGACCTGTAGTATTTTCAAGTTCAGCACGAACAGATTCTACTTCTTTATCAATATCTACTTGCATTAACAATTCTTTAATTGCTTCAGCACCCATACCTACTTTGAAAGTATCTCCATACTTTTCATAGTAAGTACGATATTCTTTATCAGAAAGTGTTTGTTTCTTTTCTAAAGGAACACTTCCTGGATCAATTACTACATAACTTACAAAATATAGTACTTCTTCTAAGTCTCTTGGAGACATATCTAATACTAGTCCCATTTTAGATGGTACACCTTTAAAGAACCAAATGTGTGAACATGGAGAAGCAAGTTCAATATGTCCCATACGTTCACGGCGAACTTTAGAACTAGTAACTTCTACTCCACATCTATCACATATAACATTTTTATATCTTAATCTTTTGTATTTACCACAAGAACATTCATAATCTTTTTGTGGTCCAAAGATTTTCTCACAGAATAATCCATCACGTTCAGGCTTTAATGTACGATAGTTGATAGTTTCTGGTTTTTTAATTTCACCAAAAGACCAACTACGGATTTTTTCTGGACTAGCGATTCCTATTTTTATACCTTTAAAGCTATTAACTTCCATCATAGTAAATCACCTTCTTCTTCTAATTCTTCATCTTCGGGAAATTCTAAGTCATCTAAATCTTCATCTTCTTCATCTTCAAATTCTTGATAATCTTCAGATGGTTCTGGATCAGATACTTCTTTAGATAGTTCTTCTATTGAAACACCATCTTCTTCTTCAACATCTTTTTCCATTTCTGATACTTCAACTAGTTCGTCATTTTGATTAACTATTTGAATATCTAAACCTAAAGCTTGGAATTCTTTTAATAATACACGGAATGATTCTGGTACACCTGCTTGATTTACAATCTTACCTTTAACTAAAGATTCATAAACTTTAACACGACCAATTACATCATCAGATTTAGTTGTCATCATTTCTTGTAGAACATGAGAAGCACCATAAGCATATAATGCCCAAACTTCCATTTCACCGAATCTTTGACCACCAAATTGTGCTTTACCACCTAATGGTTGTTGTGTAACTAGTGAGTAAGGCCCAGTTGAACGAGCATGTAATTTATCATCAACCATATGGTGAAGTTTAATCATATACATTACACCAACTGATACTCTATTTTCGAATGGTTCACCTGTACGACCATTATATAGAATAGTCTTACCATCATCATCCATTCCTGCTTCTTTCATTTCTTCTCGAATATCTTCAAGTGTAGCACCATCAAATACTGGAGTAGCATATTTACATCCTATCTTTTTACCAGCCATACCTAAGTGTAATTCTAGGATTTGTCCAATATTCATACGAGATGGAACACCTTGTGGATTTAATACTACATCTACTGGTGTACCATCTGGTAAGTAAGGCATATCTTCTTCTGGTAAAATTAATGAGATTACACCTTTGTTACCATGTCGACCAGACATTTTATCTCCGACTTGAATCTTTCTTTTTTGAAGAATGTATACACGAATTACTTTTGAAACACCAGCTGGTAATTCATCTGAATTTTCTTTAGTATAAATTTTTATATCATGAACGATACCACCAGCACCATGTTCAACTCTTAATGAAGTATCACGTACTTCACGAGTTTTTTCTCCAAATATTGCATGTAATAATTTTTCTTCACTTGTTAATTCTTGAACACCTTTTGGTGTAACTTTACCAACTAGGATATCTCCGTCTTTAACTTCAGCACCGATTCTTACAATACCATTAGCATCTAAGTTCTTACGAGCTTCTTCACCAACATTTGGTATATCTCTTGTTATTTCTTCAGGTCCTAATTTTGTATCACGGCAATCAATATCATAGTGTTCAATATGGATTGATGTATAAACATCTTCCTTAACTAATTTTTCATTTAATACTACAGCATCTTCATAGTTATATCCATTACAAGTCATGAATGCTACAACCATATTTTTACCAAGAGCTAATTCTCCACCTTCTGTTGATGGACCATCAGCAATAACCATTCCAGGATGAACAGCATCACCTTTTTTAACAATTGGACGATGGTTATAGTTACTTGATTCATTACTTCTTTCAAAATTTGCTAAGTAATATGTATCTTTACCTTTAGCTGTTTTAACGATAATCTTTTTAGCATCAGCATATTCTACTACTCCATCAGCTTTAGCTACTACAGTAGCTCCAGAATCTCTTGCTGCTATATATTCAATACCTGTACCAACAATTGGAGATTCACAAGTAAGTAGTGGAACGGCTTGACGTTGCATGTTTGCACCCATCAAAGCACGTGTTGCATCATCGTGTTCCAAGAATGGAATACAACTTGTTGTAATTGATACAATTTGGTTAGGAGCTACATCAACAAAATTAATTTTATCTTTAGAAACCATAACTGTTTCACCATTGATACGAGCAATTACTGTTTCATCAACAATTTTATTATTACTATCTAATTTTAATGTAGCTTGAGAAATATAGTAATCAGCTTCTTCATCAGCTGTTAAATAAACTATTTCATCAGTTAATTTAGTGTCTTTTACTTTACGATATGGAGTCATAATAAATCCATATTCATTAATTTTAGCATATGATGCTACAGAAGTAATAAGACCAATGTTTTGTCCTTCAGGTGATTCAATTGGACAAATACGTCCATAGTGACTGGCATTAACGTCACGAACATCCATACCAGCACGTTCTCTTGATAATCCACCAGGTCCAAGAGAAGATAAACGTCTTTTATCTGTTAATTCTGCAATTGGATTAATTTGATCCATGAACTTAGATAATTGAGAACTACCAAAGAATTCTTTTAAAGCTGCTGTTACTGGGCGAATGTTAATTAAAGTTTTTGGAGTAACTGTTTCAATATCTTGAGTAGTCATTCTTTCTCTAATTACTCTTTCCATACGAGCCATACCAACTCTAAATTGTCCTTGAATTAATTCACCAACTTGTCTTACACGACGGTTTCCTAAGTGATCAATTTCATCATCAGTACCAATACCGAAATGTAGGTTTAAATAATAAGAAATAGAAGCATAAATATCAGATATAGTTAATCTCTTAGTATCGATAGTTTGATCATTACCAATTACTTTATGAATAATTGTTTCATCTTCTTTATCATATACTAATACTTCTTGAATTTTATTATACTCATCTAATTCTTCATTAATGATAGCTTCTTTTACACCATATCCAGCTGCAAATAATGGACGGATACTTTCAAGAATATCTTTTGTAATAACAGTACCTTTTGGAACAATAATATTTTTACCATCTTTAATATCTTCAGCAATTTTGCATCCTAATAAACGATTTAATACATTTAGTTTTTTATTAAATTTATAACGTCCAACTTTAGCTAAATCATAACGGAATCTATCAAAGAATCTAGTTATTAATTGGTTCTTAGCACTATCTAATGTAGCTGGTTCACCTGGTCTTAATTTTTCATAAATTTCTATCAAGGCTTCATCAGTATTCTTTGTGCTATCTTTTTCTAATGTGTTTTGAATATATTGATTATCCCCAAATGTAGCAATAATATCTTCATTACTAGATAATCCAAGAGCTCTTAAGAATGTTGTAATAGTTACTTTTCTAGTCCTATCAATTCTTACATATAGTACATCTCTTGCATCAAGTTCATATTCTAGCCATGTACCTTTGTTAGGAATAACTTCACCAGATATTATATGTCTTCCATTTTTATCAATTTCTTTTTTATAATAAATAGAAGGACTTCTTACTAATTGAGAGACAATTACACGTTCTGCTCCATTAATAATAAATGTTCCAGCTTCTGTCATTAAAGGTAAATCGCCCAAGAATATTTCTTGTTCTTTTACTTCACCAGTTTCGTGTATAAAAACACGAGCTTGTACTTTTAAAGGAGCTGCATAATTTACCATACGTTCTTTAGCTTCTTTAACAGTATATCGAGGTTCATCAAAATAATAATCCCCGAATTCTAGTGAAATATTACCAGTGAAACTTTCTACAGGAAATAAATCATCAAAGACTTCTTTAATCCCACTTTCTAAAAACCATTCATATGATTTTTTTTGAATTTCTAATAAGTCTGTTAACTCTAAGGTGTTGTTAATTTTTGAGAATGTTCTTCTTTCTCGATGGTCACCAAATTTTTGTACTTTGTATGCCATTTGTTTCACCCCTATACCATAATATTTTTAAGTGTTTTGTTTCAAGCGAAAACAATACGTCACCAATTTATAATTCTAAGCTATATGGTTTCGCTTGTCAATGCTTTTTTTGCTTTTATTATATAAAAACCTTTACTTTTTTCGACTATCTCACACTCATAATTTCCTTCTAAATGTTTGATAGTACTTTTTGCCCCTTGATCCTTACGGATTACAAACCACAATTCTCCAAGAGTATTTAGATAATCTTTTGCTCCATCTAAGATACCTAGTACTATATTTTTTCCTGCTCTAATTGGAGGATTGGTTACAATTAAATCGTACTTAGAAGTAATATTTTCATACATATTACTTTCAATTGTTCGGCACGACACTTTATTGATGTTAATATTCATATCAGCCAAATGAAGCGCCCGACGATTAACATCACACATATCCGTTTTACTATCTAATATTTTGGCTAAGGAAATACCTATAAAACCATACCCACACCCAACATCTAGAATAGTTAAATTCTTCTTATCTATTTTATTAGCGATTGTTTCTATTAAAAGTCTACTACCATAATCAAGTTTGTCTTTAGAAAAAACACCATTGTCACTATTAAAAGACAATGAAAAATCACCATAATTATATTTTATGGTTCTTAACTCACTTTTTAAGTTCATGTTATTAGTAAAATAATGTTCCAAAAAATCACCATTTTTCCAAAAGCCATTATATCGTTAATTTTATCATATTGTTACTAGTAAAGTCAATGGAAGTTTTTTGAAATAAACAGAAAAAAAGATATAGAATGCTATATCTTACATAAACTTTTTAGTAAAGTTTCCATCTTTAAAGATTTCTACTTTTTTTCCATCAACTGTTTCCCCAATAATATTTAAGTCTTTTGTTCCTATCATAAAATCAACATGATTATCACATGTATTTAACCCTATTTTAGTAAGTTCATCTTTGGACATATTTGATCCATTTACAATACACTCTGGAAAAGATGATCCTAAAGCAAGATGGCATGAGGCATTTTCATCAAATAAAGTTTCATAAAATATTATATTTGATTTGGATATTGGCGAATCATATGGTACTAAAGCTATTTCTCCTAAATAATTACTATTTTTACAAGAATTAATCATTTGAGCTAAGATTTTATTTCCTTTTTTGGCTTTAAAATCAATTACTTTTCCTTTATCAAATTTAATCCAAAAATCATCAATAATTGTATTTTGATAACATAGTGGTTTAGAACTATATACTATTCCACTAGCAGTATCGCGTTTAGGACAGGTAAAGACTTCATAAGTTGGATAGTTAACTAAAATACGATCACCATTTTGAAGATTTTCTTCACCCGATTTCCACAAATGATTTTCAGGTAGTTCAACTGTGAAATCAGTTCCTAATTTATTTTTATAAGTTAGCTTTTTAATATTTAAAGAGTTTAAAATATCACATCTTTTTGTTAAATAATTAACATTTTTTATAATGTCTTTTTCAGGATTTTTATTATCTATTCCACATATTTTAAAAATTGTATTCCATAGTTTATTAACTGGGTCTTTAGCATCAGGAAATACTTCTTTAGCCCAAGACATTGTTGGAACTGTTGCGATACACCAAGCAACTTTAGACTGATCTCTTAAATCATTAAAGGCTTTTCTTGTTTTAAATGCATACATTTTTAAATTATTTTCTTTTTGAGGATCAATATCTTTCATTAGTCCTGGAGTTTCTGAAGTAATCATTAAAAAGGCAGCATTTTTTTTAGCATATTCACTCCATTTTTCTTTATTCCAAAAACTTAGTTTTTTTAAATCTTTTTCTTCTAAATTTAACATAGCATCGTGTTTTAAAACAGGATCTACTAAATCAAAATAGATATCTTTAACACCTAGTTTATATGCTTCATTTGCAACAATTCTTACAAAGTCAATTCTTTCAATATTAGCATTAATTAATAAAGGTTGTTCTTTCTTTATATGAAGACAACTAGTTAATATTACATTAGCATACTTTATCATTTTTTCTTTCATATATTATCACTACTCCTATTATATCCTTATTATGAAGTTTTATTCTTTCCATATTACCTATTATATTTTATAACTAAAACTTTACAAAAGATAGATTTTCATCTATCTTTGATTATTTGACACTTTAGTTAGGATTATTTATTTGTGGTGAATATCTTTTTAATATTTTTTGCATATTATTTGTTGTTTCTTGAACTTCTTCTTTAGTAAAAGAAGCTCCTTTTTTAAACTCGCATACTTCTACACCAGCTGCTTCAAACATCATTTTACTAATTTCCACATTATCTTGTTTGCCATACATTCTTAACCAAACTACTCTTTTAATACCTATTTGAATAATAGATTTTGTGCATTCTTTACAAGGAAATAAAGTTACATATAGAGTGCTTCCTTCTAAGTCTTGAAGTATTCCTGGATAATTTAAAATAGCATTTCTTTCAGCATGAATAACAAAATTATCCTTTATCTTCTTCTCTTCTTTAGTTTTTTCACCAATAGAATTCCAATAAAAGTCATCATCATTCATTCCTTTTGTTAAACCATTGTAACCTAAAGATAGTATCTTATGATTTTTTTCTATGCAAGCTCCTACAATTGTTGATGGATCTTTACTTCTACCAGCTATTAGTAAAGCAACTCCCATAAATGTTTCATCCCAGCTTAAGTATTCTTCTCTTTTTCCTGGCATAAACAAAACCTCCTAAATATATACTTCCTTTTAATAATAGCAATATAAATGTTTCTTGTAAATAATATTTACTTTTCTATATAAAGTTTTTCGCTTAAGAACTAATAGTGATATTTACAACTTCATTATTACTCCCAATACGTAAAGGTAATTTCCAAGTTCCTACTCCAGAAGTAACAACAATATTAGTATTACTTAGTTTTAAATAGCCGTAATCAATTAAAAACATTTTATCAGTAATTAAGTTAGCTGGAAATACTTGTCCTTTATGAGTATGTCCAGATAATACTAAGTCAGCTTTATTTTCATATTCTTGGCATTTAGATGGATTGTGATCCATTACAATAATTGGCAGATTAGTTGCAATATTATTCAAAACTTCTTCTGTACTTTTTCTCTTTAATCCATCAAAGCCCCCAATAGGTCGTTCATCTATTCTTCCAACTAAAATAAACTTATCTTCAATATTAACATATTCGTCTTTTAAGATATTAATATTGCTATTTTTAACTAATTCCATCATTTTATTATAAGTACTTCCACTATCATGATTTCCAAGAGTTGCATAAACTCCATATTTAGATTTAATACTACTTAATAATTCTTTGACTTTATCTGGATTAACAATTGTATCAAAGTCATTGTCGAACAAATCTCCAACAATGCAAACAATATCTGGTTCTTGATAATTTATTATATCAACTATTTTATCTAAACGATTTAATGATAATGGTGAACCTAAATGAAAATCACTAACAAGTACTAGTTTTATATCTTCATTTATATCTTTAGTTTTTAAAACAATGTCATAATCTTTCGTTTGAACTTGGCAAGCATTGTATAATCCATAACTAAAAAGAAAAATAGTAGATACAAGAACAATAATTGAGGTTATAAATTGAATTTTTTTTGATGTTGATTGATTAATTACTTTACCTAATTTTAATAATAGTAATATTCCATCTACTATTAAGAAAAACATTAATAAATATAGTAATAATCCTATCCAGAAAGAACCAATAATATTAAAGATATTTTTTAATACTTTAATTGGTAAGGATGTTAATAAATAAGACATAGCTACTAATGTAAAAAGTCCAAAATAAATAGTTTTATTAATATTAAAAGGAAATAAAACTGTTTTTAAAATTTTATTAGCGACATAATAGTTAGATATTATATATAGAGATGTAATAATAAATAATACTATAGACATATAAAAGATCTCTTCCTTTATTAAATACTAATATTATTATGTAAAAAAAGTTGAGAATCTTTCATTTTATTTATAAAATTTTAAGACATCAACTATTAACTGAAAAATTAATTAATCAATAATAAAAAATCCTATAAATAGGATTTTTAACAAAATGGTAACCCGTACGGGTTTCGAACCCGTGAATGCTGCCTTGAGAAAGCAGTGTGTTAAACCCCTTCACCAACGGGCTAAGTAGGACTACTTAATAATAACTTATAAGTAGCCAACATGTCAATATTATTATAATCTATTTTTAATAGCTAAAACTATTTTTTTTAGGATATAGTCTTTTAATTGAACTTCTTTAATATTTCGAATAAATAAATCAGGTTCCACTAATTCAACTTCCATCACAAAATATTCATCATCTATTTTGACCATATCAATTCTTTCATATAAAGCATTTTTATTTTCTTTTATTTCCAACACTTTAGATGCTACATCAAATATTTTTGTATCTAGTTTTGATTGTTCAAGATATTTTACACTAGACTTATTATTAAAAATATTAGGATATCTTATAACACTATGAGTAAAAGTACCATTAATATAAATTAATGATATTTCACCATTATCTATTTCTTTAATAAATGGTTGCACCATTAAACTCTTTTCTTTATTAATATTAATATACTTCTTATTAACTTCCGATAAAGATATAACATTATTTCTTTTTTTATCTTCACTTATTAAATAAGTATTATTCCCACTTGCGGAAATGGTTGGTTTTATTACTATTTCTTTATCTTTAACTTCATTTTTGATAAAATCTTCAATATTAGGACATTTTTTTTGTATAAAAGTCGTTTTTATGTGTGGTATTTGATATTTATCTAATAACTTAAATTGATATTCTTTATCATAATTATTTTTCATAAGAGTTATACTATTTACAATTTGGACTTTCTCTTTAGATATTTTATTTAAAAAAGATTCAAACTCTTTAATATTTTCTTCATAACCCCAAATACTTCGCACAAATATCAAATCATATTTGGCATAATTATGATTATCTTCCCAGGTTACTAAAGATGCATTAATATGATTACGTAATAATTCATTTTTTATTAATAAATCATCACTAACTTTGTTTTTCCATTTCTTAGATACAAGAATAGCCACATTTTTTTGTTTCTTTCTCGTTAATGTTATACTTAGAAAAAAACTTTTAATTATTAAAAAATATAATTTTACTTTGCTTCTCATTATTTTAATTCCTTCAAACTTTTATTTATAATACTAAAATTGTAAACAAGGGCTTTGATATCTAATCCAAATGTTACACGCGCAATTATTTCATCTTTATTTGGCCAACACATATTAGACCCCATTATAAATCTTATTTTTCCTTTTTCATATAAGTATCTTAATAAATCCTTATCAGTGTTAATAGTATATTCTTTAGTTTTCTTACCTTTAATACCTGTAAAGTCCAAGATAGCGAAGAACCCAGAATCTGGTTCTGTACCTTTTCTTATAGAAACATTTTTCAAACCATGTAATAATTCGCTAACTTCATTTTCATCTTGAGAATATTTTCGAACATCACTGATAACTCTACTATGATAACAGTCGGGAATTGTATTAATTCCATTTACTAAAGCTTTTAATAAATTATATCGATATTGATACTCAGCTATAATAGGTTTTAAAAAATTTTTAACAACTTTATAACGTCTATCAGTTCCATTAAAAGCTGCTGCAACACTTTCTACAAGTGGTACTGGTATTGAATCCATCGAATGATTGATATTATTTGCAAGTGCTCTTACTATGGGATAAGGTGCTACAACAAATCCTGCTCTTAAACTAGCAAGTCCAAAAGCTTTAGATAGTCCAAATAAACTTATTGTATTGTTAAAATATTTTGGATTAGCTGCTAAAGGAAGAGCTAAATTATCTTGATCAAATGTCAAATCACGATAAATTAAATCATCAATAACAAATACTCCTTTTTCTAAACAGACATCCCCAATACCATATAATATTTCTTTATTCTTCTTAGACATTACTTTCCCTGTTGGATTATGAGGATTCATATTTAAGAAAGCAACTACTCTTGGAGTATATCCTAATTTTTTACCTTTAAACTTTGTTTTTAATTTTTTATTGATTTCATCAATACGTTTAGATAAAGACTCAGGATTTACATACCAATCATCTTCTTCTTTTAAATCTAGAATTTCAACATGGGCACTAGTAAGTTCAGTCATAATAGCAAATATTCCATAATTAGGCCCTGTTAAAAGAACAACATCTTCGTCATGAGCAATTGTATTTAATATTAAAGAGTAAGCATGAGTTGTTGAACATGTAAATACAATATTTTCAACACCTAATCCATCATAACTATCAGTTTTATCAATTTTAAATCCTTCTCTTTTTAAATATGACACAATATTTTGTCTTCTATAAGTACTCCCTACTGTAGAAGGATACCAATATAAATTCTTAAAATGCAATGATTTTTTTATGGCCTTAATCGATAACGAAAGTGGTTTTGTACGCATTGGAGTACCACTATGTAAACCATCATATTCGGATATTTCAGGAACATTTGAAGAACCATAATCATATACATCAACATTAAAGAAATTATAGCTAGGTTCCATTTCTTTAATGGCATCATAAAAAGGATTGTGATTTTTTCTTGGACCCAAAACATTACGTTCGTTTAATAAGTCTGGATTTTCATTAGTATATTGTTCTAATGCCTTAGAAAAGTTTTTAGGATTTACACTACTATGATTAATTTCTGTTTCACGTCCTAATATTTTTTTAGCAACTTTCTTTAATTCTTTTTTCATAATATCCCTCTTTAATTTGATAGCAAATCAAATTCTTCTTTTGTATTATACCATACAATCCTAATAATATTAAAAAAAATCAAGATTATTGTTTAACCTTGATTTTCTTTTTAGAATATTTATCACGACATATTATACGATCACTTGCAGCTAAGCAAGATGGTAATATAAATAATATTAATATCACAGAACAAATAGTTCCTTCTGATAAAGTTAAACATATTTTTGCTGCTATTGCTGAAGCAAATTTACCAACAACTAAGGTTACTATAATTAATATAGATGAGCTTGTTAATATTGTGTGAATAGATTTATTGTAAGAAAGTTTTAACGATTCCATTATATCATGCTTATTTCTGTATTCTTTATAGTAAGATGTATAAACAATAGCATAGTCAATTGTTGCACCCATTAGGATACTTTGAACTATTAAAAGCGCTATAAAATATACATTTCCTCCTGTTAAGGATAAAATACTCATCGTAATATATACTGCACATTGTATAATTAAAACTAAGATTAATGATATAATTACTGACTTAAATGTTATAGCTACAACAACAAATATTGCTACCATTGTTAAAATTGTAATAAAATTTAATTCTTTATTAAATGTTTTACTCATATCATAGGCCATTGCCGAATCACCTATCACGTATATTTCTTTATCTTTACTATTTAATTTATCTTGAATCAAAGCAATAAAATCAAATGTTTCTTCACTTTCTAAGTTATATTCAGTATTTAATACTACTCTACTATATTCTTCTGATTTTAATAAATCTTTAGCTTGAGTAATCATTTTTTTAGATTCTTTAATATCATGTTTACGATTATTATCTATAAAAGATGAAAATTTATTATCATTTAATACCATATCATTTAAATAATTAATAAAATCTTCAACAGTAAAAGTCCAATCATCATTATAATTATTTAAACTTCCATAATAAGTATAAACTAATTCAATCAGGTTTTTATCTAAATCATTTGTTAAACTGGATAATAGTTTATATGTTTCACTAGAATCATATTTATGATTTTTAAGGCTACTATCCATTATTATTTCAATAGTTTTTAGTTTATTAATGGCATCATTACTTAATGAACTATTATTCTCTTTATTTTGTTCTATAGTATTTAACATAAATGATATAAAATTATTTAAAGAAGGTGTTATTTGCTTCTTATTGATTTCTATATCGTATAGAGAATAAAGTAAATTAATTTTATCTTGAGTAATGTTTAGTAGATTTGCTAATTCTTTTGATGAATATGAAATATCATTATTGATACTATTCATTATTTTTATAACTAATTCTATCTTAACTTTAAAATCATTATCTAATTTAGAAGATATTAAAGGATTATCTTGATTTTCTTTAATTATATTGACTAACTCATAAGGAGTTAACTTAAACTCATAATTATTACTATTTAATATTAAAGCATAAATACTATAAACTTGATTAATATTAAAGTTAAATATAGTTGCCATCTCAGAAGCTTTATAACTTGATGGATTTATAGAATCATCTATTATAAATTTTAGAAAATTTAGACTATCTATTTGGTCATTACTTAGATAATTTGCAAAATTTGTCAAAGTAAAATCAACAAATTCTTGCGGTGACATTGTATAAGTATTTGGTAAATGTGCATTATTATAAACCATATTCACTAAAGAAGGATTAATATTTTGGAAATATTCATTTAAGTATACTTGATTCATTTTAGTATTATTTATGTTATTAGTATTACTAATAATTGGGATTAAATTATTTAGATTACTAGTATCAACATTATTTAAATAATCAGTGTTTTCTTTAATATACTCTATTCCTTTAATAAAATTAGAAATTGATAAACTTTCTTCCGTATCATTAGTTGTATAATATAATAGCATTAAACTCTCGATTGAAGATGAATCGACTCCTAATACTTTGGATAATTCCTCTTTAGTCATTTTCTTATTAAAAATTTTAGAGTCTGTAAATGGTAATAAAGATTTTATACTATTCTTTGTATTATTGTCTAACATAGTATTATATTTTTCATTATTTAAAACATTATTATTTAAAAACATAATAAAACTACGTGCACTTATTTTTATATTAGCATTCTTAGAATTATATAAGATAAATAAAGTATTAACAGTTTCTTCATCTATTTTTAATATTGAAGCTATTTCTTTACTACTTCTCTTTTTATTTATTTCGTTAATATTTGTAAAATATTTTAATTCATAAAGATTATCTTTAATATCTTTATTGATATCTTTACTTAATTCTTCATTAGTTAAAACATCTTTTTCGATAAATGTAAGCATTTCGGAAAGTGACATTTTATTTTCTATTTCATTATATTTATTAAAATATAACACTTTAATTATATAATCATCAATATTTGTAGAAGCTCCTAATGATTCTATTTTTGCATTTAATTGATCATATTTTAATGGTTCGTTAATTGTATTGGAATAACATAATAATTGTGTTACTTTTTTATCATTTAAAGAATTACAAAAATTAGAGATATCACTTTCATACTTGTTATTGTAGACGATTGCCATTTGATTATTTTCTTTAAAATGTTTAGCAATATCATCCGTTTCAACATCTGTGTATAAAATTCCTAAACCATTTTTTAAAAAGAAACTACCTATTAATAAAATGAAAAATAGAATTAAACCTGGATAACGAAGTTTATAGCTTAATTTTCCTAAGTAATCTAATTTAATATTTGAAGTTTTTTTCTTTGTTTTTAAAATTACTTTATCAAATAATAAAATAAGTCCTGGCAAGCACAAAAATATACATAATAAACTAAATAAAACACCTTTAGCCAAAACAAATCCTAAATCTCGACCTATTGTAAAACTCATAAATATTAAAGCTAAAAGTCCAACGATTGTTGTTATAGAACTACTAGATATAGATTTGAACGAATTATATAAAGCTCTTTTCATTGCTTTATTTTTATCCGACTCATTTTCTCTTTCTTGACTATATCTATTCATAAGCATTATAGAATAATCCATAGATAAAGCCATTTGAAGAATTGCCGAGATAGCATTTGTTATATGAGAGACACTAGAAAAAATTATATTAGTTCCATTATTTAAGAATACTGCTAAACCAATAACAAATAAAAATAAGAATGGTTCTATATATGATTCACACATAATAATTAAGATAACCATTGCAAATGCAATTGCAAGAAGAACAATCCATAAATGTAATACCGGTTTATTAGCATCATTAATAGGTCCACTTAACGAAATGTCATAGTTTTTAAACTCTTTTGTAATATTTTTATAAAGCTCTGCAGCTTTTTTTGAATTGCTTGTATCATCAATATTAATTGTATAAAGTGTATAGTTATCAATATTATAGTTTTCAGATTCATCATAATTTACACTTGATACGTTATCTATATTAGACAATTTAGATAGTATCTCTTCTTTTTCTTCACTATTTAAACCATCAAACATAATATTTAAAGAACTACTTTTAACTTCTTCAAATTCTTTTTCCATAATATCCATACCAATTCTTGTCTCACTAGTACTTGGCAAGTATTTAGCGATATCATAATTGATATTTACTTTTGTATTAAGAAATAAACATATAGCAGATAAAATTATACATACAACTAAAATTATATATTTTTTATTAACAATAAAATCTGTAAATTTTTTCATAATTTCCTTCCTTCTAACAATATTGAATTATATGCTGAATATATACATAGGTGTAGAACAAAACAAAAAAAAGTGTCAAAATTTTGACAGTATTTAAATTATTGTCTATTTTTACACTGTCAAATATTGAACAATATCTAAAAAAAGTTATAATTAAAAAAAAGGAGTAATTCTATGAAAGTTAAAAATATAAATTCATCAAGTAAAAAAACAACAAAAGCTATAAAAGAGTCTTTTGCTGAATTATTACAAGAAAAGAAAGAGTTAAGCAACATTACTGTTACAGAATTAGTTAATCGTGCTGGTATTACACGTTCTTCTTTTTATACACATTTTGATAGTATTTATGATGTTGCTCAAGAGCTTCAAAATGAAACTTTAGATATTTTAATAAACAATATTTTAGAAATACAATCACTTGATGATTTTGATAATTATATTGATCTTATTTTTAATTACTTAAAAGAAAACGAAAAAATTTATCGTATGATGTTAGCTAGTAATGATCCATTAGTTTTTATAAGCAAACTAAATAAACATATTAATAAATATTTAACAAATTTTCTAAAAAATACTAACCATGAATATTTAATATTAAATATTACTTTTTTTACTGACGGATGTACATATTTACTAATTAAATATTTTCGTAATGAAATTGAAAATTCATTAGAAGAAATTAATAACTATCTTAAAATTTTATTTAGAAAAATATTTATATAAAATAAAAAGTTGGCTAGAATTAATACTTCTAACCAATTTTTTGTTTATGTTTACTTATAATATTATTAACTATTATAAAAATTATTGCGAAGATAAGAAGAATTATACTATTTTTAATTATAGGCTTTAAAGATTCCAAATTAAGTTTTTCAATATCTATTAGCAAATTATTAGAGTTAATGAACCAGTAAGCAGGTAAAATATGAGCAAATTTTAATACAGCATCTGGTAACCATTCTGCTGGGACAAATGCTCCACATAAAAATGCTGAACCTAATGCTACGACATTAACAATTCCACTAACAGCATCTTTATTATTAACAATTGTACTGATAAATAGTGCTATTGTTAAAGATACAAATGTAAATAATAAAGTATTAAAAATATAAACTAAACCTCTTATACTTATAATAGAACTTCCAATTATAATGATTCCTAAAATAACATAAACTAGCCATACAATTAAAGAAAATAACAAACTAGATAACAACAATTTACAATTATGCTTTTTATAATCCATACTACTTATAATCGTTCTTTTTTTAATATTGTTTTCATGAAAACTAGATAGAACTAAACAAATTATAAAAATAACACTTGCCATAATACTATAACTAGCAAAATTGAAATAATTAGATATCCTATACATTGTTGCTGTATCAACACTTGATTTTATTTCAACACTAGCAGTTTCACTTAAATTATCATTAATTAACTTAATAGTTTCTTCTTCATTATTTGAATCCAAATATATTTCTTGCAATTTTAAATATCGAGTTAACATCATATTAGCTAAACTGGATTGATAATCTCCAGTTGATTTAATATCTATTTGAGGCTTTTGACCAGCTAAAATATCATTTCTATAATTATTAGGAATATATATAATATAATTAACATCACGATAAAATAAGGCATCATCAATTGCTTCTTCGTTATCATTAACATTTACAATATTAGTATTTTCCTCTATATAATTTATTAGACTTTTAGTTAAACCTATATTTTCATCTTGATTAATAATTAATACATCTGGCTTGACATTAATAAAAGATGTTTGTTCTTCATTTGCACTATAATTTAACCCTCCAAAAACAATTAATAAGACAGTATATAGTATTACTGTACCTTTATATTTATTTACTACTTGCCAAAAAGTTTTAAATACTGTCATACTTTTGCCTCCTTAGAGAAATACTTGATAGAATTAAGAGAACTATTGAAAATATCAATAAACTAATTATATTAAAAACGTATCTATCAAAAGTATCATAATAATACAATGAGTAAAAGCCATCAGTTATCATACTAGCCGGATTTAATTTATTAATAATAGGAATATTTTTATCAACAATATACTTCATGGTAATCCCCATCATTCCAGATAAGAAACATCCTAGCATTGTAAAAGATAGAAGAATACCTGTTTTAACATTTTCATTTGTTTTAAATAATGACCCTACTGCTAAACCTAAGGATAATCCAGCTAATGATCCAACTAATGATAATAAAATAATCTGTGGTAATTTATCACCATAATTAATATTCAAAACAAAAATTGTATACATAAATAATAAGAATAATCCAATTAATTGAACTATATAACTGGCTAATAAACTTCCTATTAACATACTTCCCTTCTTAACAGATGATATCGAAGTCCTTTTACCTACACTATGCATATTTGCTAATTTATATTTAGTAATACTTATTGATAACATACCTCCATATAAACAAGTCATTGCTATTAAAGTGTAATATTCAATCATTGTATAACTTAAATTATTTCTTGAAATATCCTTTAAATTAACATTAGCATTAGAAATCATTGTTATAGCTTCAGAATAAATAGATTCAAGATTAATATCATAGTTTCCATTGTTAATTTCTTTTTCAACTTTACTATCAACAATGTTTTTAACAGTATTTATATTACTAGTTATTTCATCAACTGTGTACCTTATTATAGTTTCATTAATACCATTATCATTAACAACAATGTTCACTCCATTATCTTCAAACGTTAAATAACCGCTTATTTTCTTATCTTCTAATAATTGGTTTGCTTCATCTAAAGATACATAAACAGTATTAAATAATCTTGTATCACTACTTTCATCACTTAATTCTTTTAATGATTGATTAATTTCTTTGTTATTTTGATAATCTTCTGAGTCAACAACTGCCAAATCAATAACACTTAACTTTTCACTATTTTCAATATCAGAAAATGCCATATTAAAGAACGTGGCTAATAAAATAGGAAAAGCAAAGGTCCAAAATATCAACATTTTATTTCTTAAAAGAGTTTTAAGAGTATATTTAAAATTATGCCAAAACATTAGTCTCTTAATTCCTTTCCCGTAAGTTCTAAAAAAACATCATTAAGAGTTGGTCGCTCTGAAAATATTTTTGAATATTTAATTCTTTTCTCTTTTAAGAAATCAATAATTTCCCCTAAATTATTCTTCCCTTTTTTGTAAGTAATTACTAAAGTACCATTACTATAGTTAATTTTATCAACATTTTTAAAACAATTTATTTCTTCTAATTGTTTTGAATTAATACTTTCTACTTCGATAGTTATTTTTTCTTCAATATTAGCTAAGTCTTTTAATTGTTCAGTAGTACCTTCTGCAATTATTTCTCCTTTATCGATAATGATAATTCGATCACAAAGTATTTCAACTTCCTCCATATAATGAGTTGTATAGACAATTGTCGCCCCATCATCTCTTAGTTTTCTAATTCCATCTAAAATGTTATTTCTACTTTGAGGATCTACTGCTACTGTTGGTTCGTCTAAGAATATTAATTTTGGTTTATGAGCAACACCACAAGCTATATTAAGTCTTCTAAGTAATCCTCCTGATAATTGTTTAGGATAGAATTTTTTATAATTTTCTAAACCAACTAAATTAATTGCATCTTCTATATATTGCTTTCTAATTTTTTTATCATCAATATAAAGACCACAAAAATAATCGATATTATCATAAACATTTAATTCTTCAAACACTGCTACTTCTTGAAACACTACTCCAATTTGCTTTTTTAAATCATAAGAACTTGGTGTCATCGCTTTTCCAAAAATTTTAATATTCCCTTTACTATAATTAAGTAAAGATAATATGCAATTGATAGTAGTTGATTTTCCACTACCATTTGGACCTAATAAGCCAAGGATTTCACCTTCTTTTACTTCAAAAGATAAGTTATTAACTGCTTTTAATGTTTTATACTCTTTTGTTAAGTTTTTTACTTCTATTACATTTTTCATAATTATGCCTCTTTTCTACCATTTTCAATTGGATTAACATGAATAACCACCAAATATATTTCATTTATTTTTGATATTATTTCTTTTTCTAGATCATCAGCAATTTGATGACTTTTAAATGTAGATAAATTACCATCTACATAGATAGAAAATGATATTTGATAACGATATCCTACTGGTGTTGAATTGAAATGATCTACATCATATACTTCTTGATGATTTTTAACTATTTCCAATACGCTTTTTTTTGTTTCTTCATCAATAGCTTTATCCATTAATATATCATAACTTTTTTTGCAAATATTAATTGCTGTTATTAAAATCCATAAAGAAATAATTGTTCCAACTATACCATCTACTATATATATATTAGCAAGTGATAATAAACAAGAAAATAAGTTTAAACTAGTGATTAAAATATCATTACGATGATCTTTAGAATTAGCTTCAATTAATAAATTATTTAATTTTTTAGATAATTTATTTGTATAAAGATATAAACTATATTTAATAATAATTGTAATAATACATACAACTATTAAATAAATTGAGAAAACATATTTTGTTCTTTGGAATATAGATAATATTGAATCCTTTAAAATAAATAAGGAAAGAACAAACATTACTATACCGATTAACATTGAATAAATATATTCTGCTTTTCCATGACCTAAATTATGATCATCATCTGATGGTTTACTGGCTATTTTATTACCAATAAAAGTCATTAAACTAGAAAAAACATCAGATGCACTATTAAATGTATCTGCTATCATAGCTTGACTATGAGTCATAAAACCAATTAGTCCTTTTATAATTAACAAAAAGAAATTACCAATAATACCTAATACACTTGCTTGTTTAACTTTTTTGTATCTTTCCATAAAATCCCTCTTTGTTTTTTTATTATTATAACACAAATAAAATAGTTTTTTATAACAAACGTATTATGTTACAAAAAAATCTTATGCCAAAAAATCTCTAGAAATATCTAGAGATTTCAAATTCTAAAAGTATTTATATTATTTTCAAGATAATTCTAAAAATCTTATTAAGATTCTATGTCGCCATCTACTAAATACACTCCAACTGTATGTGTATAATTATAATATTGTGGATCCCAACCATTATAATGAGTAGACGTTACAGTAGTTCCATTTATAGTCACAATTCCTTCTGCAGAATCGTATGAAACTGTAACAGAAGTATCTGAAGCTGCAGTCCTTTCTTCTCCTCCGCTTCTTAGTCCAGTCCAGTTAAATGCATCAGATTTAATAAACTTCACTATAAAATTATTTTTTGTAAATTTTTGATAATCATTAGGAAATTTAGATTTTAAATCAAATGTAGTTCCTTCTCCTAAATAATATATACGTGCTCCACTTCCTCCATATAATTCTTCTATAGCTTGATCAGCAGTTATCAAAGTTCCATCTTCTTTTTTATAAACTACTTGTTGAGCAGTTATTAATTCCTCTGCAATTACATAACCAATTCCACAAAATAATAATGCACCTAAAATAAACGTAAATAAACTATTTTTAAATATTTTCTTCATATTAATTACCTTCCTTTTTACTATATAAATCATCTAATGCATCTTGTAACGTTTGAACTTCTGAATTATATGAAGTTGTCAATGTAACTTGAGAAGCATCATACTTAGTAGAACCATTACTTGATTTATTAAATAAATCATCTAAAGCTGTTTGGACAGAAGTGTCATTATACTTTATTTCTTCAGCCGAAAAGAATGATACTGCATATACCGTTATTGATAAAAAGAATACTGCACCAATAGCAAAACCAAATATAAATTTTCCATTCTTTTTAACAAAACTCTTCATATGTATATCTCCTATTCTATAAACAATATAATATAAATTAAAAAATATTTCAACATTATTCAATTGTTTCAAACATAATAAAATAAAAAAGTAGGTTAATTTAAGTTAGGAAATCCCGTTTGGATATCCCGTTTTTATTGATTGATAA
>JBJEDY010000076.1:0-4731 GCA_051872535.1 Bacilli bacterium
GGATATCCAAATTTAAATTAGTATATAAACGGGATATCAATATTTTAATTAACAAAATAAATAAAAGTGTTTGCATTACATAATTATTGTGTTATAATGTATTTACAGATTTAAGTGGGCAGAAATTCCCACTTTTGTTGTTATTTAATAGAGGTGAACTATGGAAAATAAGCTTAAAGAAATTGAAAATGCTATTACAGGTCCAATGAATGATATGAATATCATAGTTGATTCTGTAAACTATGAAACAGAAGGAAGTATTAATTTTTTAAGAATTGTTTTAGACAAAGTAAATGGTATCGATTTAGATACTATAGTTGAAGCTACAAATGTCATAAATCCAATAATTGATACATTTGATTTTATTGATGAATCTTATATATTGGATATAGTTAGTAAAGAAAGAGGAGATGAGTAGTATGCCTAGAAAGAAAAATATCGTAGAAGAAACTGGACAAATGAATCCGGAAGAATTTATTAAAGCTGTAAAATTCATAACTGAAGAAAAAGGAATAAGCGAAGATGTTGTATTTGAAGCAATGGAACTTGCTTTAGCAACAGCTTATAAAAAGAATTTTGATTCTAAAACAAATGTAAGAGTTGATATTAACCGTGAAACTGGAGAAATAAAAGTATTTTCATATTTAGTTGTAGTTGATGAAATTGATGAAGGGGATATCGAAATTGATGAAGAAGGAAATGAAACTGATATTCCACCAGCAATCAATATTGATGCACAAATATTACTTGAAGATGCTAAAAAAATTGTTCCAGACATTAAAGTTGGAGAAACAATTGAAAAAGAAGTTACCCCAAGAGACTTTGGACGTGTAGCAGCTGGTACAGCTAAACAAGTTGTTACTCAAAAAATAAGAGAAGCTGAAAAAAATAGTATTATTGATGAATTTGCTGATAAACAAGATGAAATGATGGTTGGACTTCTTGCTATGGAAGATGCTCGTAACTATTATGTTGATTTAGGACGTACAAGAGGTATTCTACCTAAATCAGAAATGATTCCTGGTGAAGTAGTTAAAATGGGTTCATCAATTAAAGTTTACCTAACAAAAGTAGAAGCTGGAACAAAAGGACCACTTATTCTTTTATCAAGAAAACATTATGGTTTTGTTAAAAGATTATTTGAATCTGAAATACCTGAATTAGCAAATGGAGATATCATTTTATATGGCGTTGCTCGTGAAGCTGGTATTAGAAGTAAAGTAGCTGTCTTCTCTGATAATGAACGTATTGATCCAATCGGGGCATGTATTGGAGAAAAAGGATCTCGTATTGGTAATATCTTAAAAGAACTTAATGGTGAAAAAGTTGATTTAATAGCTTACAATGAAGATCCAGTAGTATTTATTGGAAATGCTTTATCACCAGCTAAAAATGTAATTGTTAATATAACTGATCCAGTTAAGAAAGAAGCTTTAGCGATCGTTGATGATGAAAACTTATCATTAGCAATTGGACGTAAAGGAACAAATGTTAAATTAGCTAGTAAACTTACTCATTACAAGATTGATGTTAAAACATTAAAACAAATTAATGAAGAAGCTAATAATAAAACAGAAGAAGAAAATATTGAAGAATAACAAAAGAGGGTGATAACTTATGAAAATAAAAAAAGTACCTCAAAGAACTTGTGTTGTAACAAGAGAAAAAACAGATAAAATGAATCTTTTACGTATAGTAAGAACTAAGGAAAATGGTATTGTTATTGATGAAACAGGCAAACTAAATGGAAGAGGTTGCTATATAAAAAAAGATATAGAAGTAGTCAAAAAAGCTATGAAGGGGAAGCATATTAATCGTGCTTTAGAAAGCGAAGTACCTGAAAGCTTATATGAAGAAATCATTAAAATAATAGAAAAGTGAGGTGGATAACATGATGAGTGTTAAAGAATATGCTAAAGATACAAATCACTCTGTAGCTGAAATAATAAAGAAATGTAAGGAACTAGATATTCTTGTCACATCTGCTGAAGATGAATTATCTGAAGATGACGTTATCATTCTAGATAATACTCTTGATTTAATTAGTACTAATAATGACATTTCTTTAGATGAAGAAGATGTGATTGATGAAGCAGTAGAATCTTTAGTAGAAAATGTTAATTTAAGTAAGGATATAACTTCTGGTGGAAAGAAACAAAAACTAAAGAAAAAATCACAAATAATTAGTTCAAAAGAAGAGTATTTAAATAAAAGAAAAGAAATGTATAAGCATAAAGAAAAACTTATGACTAATAGTGAAGAAGAGAATGTTGTACTTTATCATGAAGATATGACAGTATCTGAATTAGCTAATGAATTAGGAGTAAATGCAACTGAAGTAATCACAAAATTAATGGGTCTTGGATTAATGATATCTTTAAATAACTCTCTTGATTTTGATAATGCTAGTTTAATAGCACTTGATTATGGAAAAACATTAAAAAAGGACTCTACAAGGGATGTTTCAAATTTTGAAGAATATGAAATAAATGACCGTGAAGAAGATTTAGTATCTCGTCCTCCAGTTGTAACAATAATGGGGCATGTAGACCATGGTAAAACAACATTATTAGATACAATTAGACAAAGTAAAGTTGTTGATACAGAGTTTGGTGGTATAACTCAACATATTGGAGCATATCAAGTTGAACATAATGGTGAAAGAATAACATTCATTGATACTCCAGGACATGCAGCATTTACAGAAATGCGTGCTAGAGGTGCTGCTATAACTGATATCGTTATTATTATCGTTGCAGCAGACGATGGTGTAATGCCTCAAACTGAAGAAGCAATCGATCATGCTTTAGCAGCAAAAGTTCCTATAATTGTAGCAGTTAACAAAATCGATAAACCTGAAGCTAATCCAGAACGTATCAAAACAGAAATGGCAGCTCATAATATAACTCCAGAAGAATGGGGAGGAAATATTCCATTTGTTAATATTTCTGCTAAGAGTGGAGAAGGTGTTGATTTATTACTTGAAACAATTTCTGTAACTAGCTCTATGATGAATTTAAGAGCTAACCCAAATCGTTATGCAATTGGTACAGTTATTGAATCCCGTTTAGATAAGAATATTGGTGGAGTAGCAACATTATTAATCCAAAATGGGACATTAAGATTAGGGGATCCAATTGTTGTTGGTACTGCTAGCGGGAAAATAAGAACAATGAAAAATGATTTAGGAATTCCTATCGTTGAAGCTGGACCATCAAGTCCTGTAGAAATAACAGGTCTTTCTGATAATCCATCTGCTGGAGATAAATTTATGTCATTTGAAACTGAATCTGAAGCTAAGAATGTCGCTGAAAAAAGAAGTATTCAAGCTAAAGAAAATAGTGGACGTAAACAAACTCTTTCTTTAGATGATTTATTTAACCATATTAATGAAGGAAATAAAGAAATTAATATAATCTTAAAAGCTGATGTTCGTGGTAGTGAAGAAGCTGTACGTAATGCTTTAGAAAAAATCGATGTTGAGGGCGTTAAAGTAAAAGTTATTAGAAGTGGAATTGGAACAATTACTGAAAGTGATGTTGTTCTAGCAAATGCATCAAATGCTATTATTATTGGATTTAATGTCAGACCTTCAAATATGACAAAAGAAATTGCTAAAGAATATAGTGTTGAATTAAGATTATACACTATTATATATAAAGTAGTTGAAGATATGGAACTTGCTATGAAAGGTATGTTAGATCCTGAATATGAAGAAAAAATAACAGGTACTGTTGAAGTAAGAAAAATCTTTATTTACTCTAAAGTTGGTAAAATTGCTGGCTCTTATGTAACTGATGGTGTTATTAAAAATGATTCTAGTATTCGTGTAATTCGTGATGGTGTTGTAATTCATGAAGGAAAAATAGCTGGTCTTCAAAGAGGTAAAGATAGTGCTAAAGAAGTTAAAAAAGGCTTTGAATGTGGTATTACTCTTGAAGGATATAGTGACTTAAAAGAAAATGATATTTTCGAAGTATATGAAATGGTAGAAATTAAAAAATGAATCAAATTAAGTTAAAGAAAATAGCTTCACAAATAGCTAATGAATTAGCAAGTATTTGTGCTATAGAAGCAAACGATTCTTTATTAAAGACGATTAATATAACTGGTTGTGAAGTAACTAATGATTTATCATTTGCTAAAGTTTTCTTTACAACATTTAATGAAGTTGATAGAAAACAATTAGAAAAGTCTTTAAATGATGATACTGCTAGTTATTTAAGAACAAAGATAGCTAATCGTATAGAATTAAGACATACACCAAAGATAATATTTAAATATGATGAATCAATTGAATATGGAGATAAAATCGAAAATATTATTAAAAAAATTCATGAAAAAGATAATTAACAGATAGAAATATCTGTTTTTTATAATCTTATCATAGTTTTCTTATTATGAATTTTTAAAATTAATAATTATTAGTACTTATGATATAATTAAATAGGTGGTTATATGAATCTTTATGAGTATATAAAAGAATATAAAGATATAACCTTTTATGAAAAGGGAATGACAGAAGTAGATATACTTCTATTTAGTCAATTATCTTATGTTTTACTTGATAATGTAGATTTTACTAATAAAAAAAGTTATTCAATTGAAAGTTTATATTATTTGATTGATCAATCCAAAAAAGAAAAATATATCATTTCTCAACTTAATGCATTAAAAATATATGATTTAATTTACAATACTAAAAGATATAAAAATGTAAAAATATATAAT